>NZ_DAINDI010000131.1:0-1533 GCF_036731945.1 Psychrobacter sp. | reverse complement strand
ACCAAATTCAAACCCCGCAAACGCACTGTTTACGGGGTTTTTTGTTGCCTAGTGTTTTTGCTAGAGCTTGATAGCAAGTATCAAAACGGTAAAAAGTATACTTTTGGTATACTTCTCATTTTCGCCGTTATCTACTACTATACCTAGACAGATTCACTCTACGGATAGCACCATCATGGCAAAAATTAAATTTACCAAACGGTTTATTGACGGCTTAGAGTACACAGAAAAAGCGGTCATTCATCAAGATGAGCTCGTCAATGGCTTTGCCGTCTGCACCAAGAGCGCAAGCAAAAACTATATTATCAATAAGCGTATCGCTGGCAAGTTGCACCGACGTGTTATCGGTGATTGCTCAATCATGACTTTGCAAGATGCACGCGAACGCGCCATGTCTGTTATCAATGATTTAATGCAAGGACGTGATCCATTCAATGACGACATGAAGGACGTGGTTGTTCCGACACTTGGCGAAGCGTATGAATATTACATCGCTCATAAGCCTGGACTTAAACCATCGACCATCGCCACCTACAATCGCCAGATACTAGATAAGCTAGCTGAATGGCAAGATAGGTCAATGAACGAGATCATGCAAAGCAATATTACCGAAAAGCATTTAGAGCTTACCAAGCTAAGCCCATCACAAGCCAATGCAACTTTTAGGGCTCTTAATGCCGTTTGGAACTTCTCGCGACTGAGTTTTTTAGATAAAGCAGAAGTGCCGATTATCAAGCCAAGCCCTATCGAAATACTGACAGCTAAAAAATTATGGAACACGGTTAAGCCTCGTACCACTTATCTCAATGAAGATACGATGGGTAATTACGTTCGCGTGCTGATAGATTTTAAGAGTGAGGACTTCCACACCATGCAGCCTCACAGTAATAACGCACGCGATATCATGCTGCTATTTTTATGTACTGGCATTCGTGCCAGCGAAGGTTATACCCTCAGATGGGATAGTATTGATTTAAAGCATGGCACCATGACTATTTTTGAGACAAAGAACGGCGATAACTTGCATGTGCCGCTTGGTAAGGTTATGTGCGCCATGATGAAGCATCGGCACCAATACCGCCAAGATGAACCTTGGGTATTCCCTTCTCGCTTGTCTGAGCATGACGGCAACCTGACCGATATATCGAAGCAGTACACAAACATAGGTGACGCGGCTGGCATTCATATCACACCGCACGATCTGCGCCGGACATTCTCAACCGTTGGTGATATCTTAAATTTAAACATATCTGTCATCAAACGATTAATGAATCATAGAACATCGAAGGCGTCAGACGATGTGACATTGCAGTACATTCAGGTCAGTCAAAAAAGACTACGTGAAGCCATGAATGAGATTGAGGCTTTCTTGTTTAACGAGGCTGGCATGACGCAAGATGAAGTTATTGAAAAGCTGTATAAGATTTACTAGCTATCATAAAATGTTATGTTATAATATTACCATTCCTTGTAGTTGATTGAGGCAGTAATCCCTAGTCGCTAGGGCTGGGTTTCCAGATAGAGCGAACGTAG
>NZ_DAINDI010000130.1:1428-1980 GCF_036731945.1 Psychrobacter sp. | reverse complement strand
ATTGCAAGCCTTGTCTACAGATTTAATGCTGCTTTTGTCATAATTATTAATTTAAATGGTTTTATCATTCTCTAGTCATAAGGAATATCTCATTTAGCGGTGAGTTTCAGAATTTTTAGGTTTTATTACTTATAGTCAAAATATCCCAAAATCGCTACGGGATTGCTGA
This sequence comes from Psychrobacter sp., assembly GCF_036731945.1. GTDB lineage: Bacteria > Pseudomonadota > Gammaproteobacteria > Pseudomonadales > Moraxellaceae > Psychrobacter. Next base: position 1,811 of record NZ_DAINDI010000130.1, on the reverse strand, counting down.
TATCAATTTTTTGTAGCCTCTGTCTGTGCAGGCACAGCAAGCAAGAAAAATTGGTATCAGCAGATATATTGATATTACTTTTCACTGATTGTATTTACCAAAATCTGCTAGCTATGGCTTTTTGAGCCATGGGTGGCTATAGTATTTATCATTCATTATAGGACAAATAAAAGGAAGGGTTATGCGACCGGTAGTACTGTGTTTTTCAGGATTGGATCCGTCAGGTGGTGCTGGATTACAAGCGGATATCGAGGCAGTCGGTCAAGCAGGTGCCCATGCCGCCATCGCTTGTACGGCAATCACCATTCAGAACTCGCAGCAGGTATTTGGTTTTGAGGCTTGTACTGCTGATTTGGTAGCAGCGCAGGCGACCACCGTGCTCG
>NZ_DAINDI010000130.1:0-1341 GCF_036731945.1 Psychrobacter sp. | reverse complement strand
AACCTTGGTAACGGCGTTTAGAAAACTACTTCCCTATTCGACGTTAATCACCCCAAATACGTATGAGCTACGTGCTTTAAGCGGTGAGCAAGATTTGCATATCGGTGCACAAAAATTATGTGCCCAGGGCTGTCATGCAGTATTGGTCAAAACTTCACACGACTTTGATAGCGGTGATATCGAGCAATATTTATATATCAAAGGCGAGATGGTGCATAAAAGCGTTTTGCCGCGCCTAAAAGGCGAATTTCATGGCTCTGGCTGCTCGTTAGCGAGCTTTATCGCTGGACGTTTGGCGATGGGGAATAAGCTTGTTGACGCAGTAAAGGCGGCGGATCATTGGATTACCCAAACGCTGCGTGCCGCTGATGCGCCGCACCCTAATAATGCTAACGCCCAATTGATACCCAATCGCTTTGTAGAATTTTAGAATAACCTATAAATGGTAATAAAAAAAGGCGCTCTATAAAATATAGAGCGCCTTTTGTATCTTTTATAGAATCGCTAGTTTTTTGAATTTTATTAGGCCAGCCTAACCCAACATCGGCATAAAGTTTGATGCCAAACCGCCGATAAAGATTTCCAGCAGATAAAAGGCAAAAAAGGCAATCATTGGCGATAAATCAATCATGCCCAAGTTCGGCGTGATACGACGAAACGGCGCTAAAATTGGTTCAGCCAACATAACAATAATACCAATAATCGGATGCTGAGATTGGGTAAATACCACAATCCAGCTGACAATGATAGAACCGATGACCAGATAGCGGCACATGCGTAAAAAGTCTAATATCAAGCTGATAGTACCCGTAAAGAAAAGCGGCACAGGCGCAATACCTTTATGAGTTAACGCTGCCTTACCAGAGATATCAATCAGACGAATTAAAAACATCAATACAATGGCAGCAATACTAATACGACCTTGGGCGACAGTGGGGAAAATACGCCCAAATACATCAACGATATGGGTGGCTCTATAAGCAGGCGCAATCATAGGATTACTTGCATCCATCCCAGCAAACTGCAGCATAAAACGGATAAACACCAACATCATGGCGAAGGTGGTGACCAAATCAAAAATTTGCAATAACATGTTGTTCATGAAGTGCTACTCAAGGTGACATTATTAACGGGTTTTAGGATGACGAAGGTCATTATCAGGCATTTTTATGACTTTAAGTTCTTATAATTATTAATAAGGCATCTCATCAACCGCGACATGCCCTATCAATAGCGTACTAGCTATTCAGTACTATTTACTCATCTCTTCACTTAGCGCTTGGCTACGATCGGCGCAAGCTTGCATGGCTTCAACGATTTGACGGCTGATGTCATTGGCTT
>NZ_DAINDI010000129.1:0-1995 GCF_036731945.1 Psychrobacter sp. | reverse complement strand
AGCCTTGTCCACCTGAAGTGGCCCAAGCCAGTGCATTACCTTGACGATCGGTAATCGTAACAATGGTGTTATTAAAAGACGCATGGATATGGGCAACGCCCTCCGATACTGAACGACGAGTCACTTTTTTGCGACTACGAGTGTCTTTAGCCATCTTTTAGCTTCCTAAGTTAATTATCTTTTGAGAGGGCGTGTCGGACCCTTACGAGTACGAGCGTTGTTCTTGGTGTTCTGACCTCTAACTGGTAGGTTACGGCGATGGCGGATGCCACGGTAACAACCAAGATCAACCAAGCGCTTGATATTCATTGACACTTCACGACGAAGATCACCTTCAGTCATGTAATTTGCAACTTGTGCACGGATAGCATCTAACTGTGTATCATCTAACTGGCTAACTTTAGTAGTAGGGGCAATGCCAACTGCTTCTAAGATTTTCTGAGCAGTGGTACGACCTATACCAAAGATATAAGTTAGTGAAATAACAGCATGCTTATTATCCGGAATGTTTACGCCGGCAATACGAGCCATTGATTTCTCTCCATTAAAGAAAAATTTCCTTATTGTTTGAATAAGGGGGTATTCTTCAGATTTGTTGCTGTCGATACCAAAGCTTTTATAATTATTATCGCTGCTTCAACTTGATAACAAGTCTCTTCATTGACCATTTTATAAAAGATTTTGCATAAACTACGGCAAGTGGCGGATGATATCGCATCCGCCGTTATTTTTCAAGTATTAATTGTATAAATCCAATAAGCGTGACGCTTTATGTCTTTAGAACATTAACCTTGACGTTGCTTGTGGCGAGGTTCTGCGGTACAAATAACATGTACACGGCCTTTACGGCGCACAACTTTACAGCTACCACAAATCTTCTTAACTGATGCTTGAACTTTCATAGCATACTCCTTTGAGATATCGTACCGCTCATTTAAGGTTGAGTGGGCGATTGAATTAACGTCTGATCATGATATTGATGGGTCATCAAATGCGCTTGGATTTGCGAGATGAAGTCCATTACCACAACCACCATAATCAGTAATGACGTACCACCGAGTTGAAACGGCACACCAAACGATGACTGCACGACCATTGGCATTAAACAAATAACCGTCATATACATCGCGCCAATAAAGGTCAGTCGGTTTAATACATGATCAAGGTAACGCTGAGTTTGTTGTCCGGGGCGAATACCTGGGATATACGCACCACTACGTTTAAGGTTTTCAGCAACTTCACGCGGACTAAATACCAATGCCGTGTAAAAGTAACAGAAGAAAATAATCATTGCGCCAAACAGAACCAAATACAGCGGCTGCCCTGGAGACAACACCAATGCCATATTTTGTAATATCTTTTGTGTAAAGGTAGGATCAGCCGATTGACCAACCCACTGCCCCAAACTTGCTGGAAACAACAATAACGAGCTGGCAAAAATAGCGGGAATAACCCCTGCCATATTTAGCTTAAGCGGCAAATGCGACTGCTGCTGAGCATATATCTTGCGACCTTGTTGTTGCTTCTGCGCATAGTTTACTGGGACACGGCGCTGGGCACGTTCAATATAAACGATACCAGCAGTCACTGCGATGCCTAGCAATACGAAGATAAAAAGCACAATCAAGTTCATCTGTCCTTGATTGACCTGTTCGATAGACTGCGAAATCATACCTGGCGTACCAGCCACAATACTCGCAAAGCTGAGCATTGAGATACCATTACCCACGCCGCGTTCTGTAATCTGCTCACCGAGCCACATTAAGAACATAGCGCCTGCTACCAATGAGGTAACCGCTGGAATATAAAAAGTCAAACCAGTAGATAAGGTAAGATTCTGACTGATTAAGCCAGCACACATTCCTAATGACTGTACTAGTGCCAATGCAAGTGTCCCTTGACGGGTGTACTTGTTTAGCTTGCGTCGTCCCGCTTCGCCTTCTTTTTTGAGGGCTTCAAGCGATGGCAATACCGCAGACATCATCTGACCGATAA
>NZ_DAINDI010000128.1:1050-2399 GCF_036731945.1 Psychrobacter sp. | reverse complement strand
TTAGCGCAGTTTGATAGCGTGTTTGGTCTTGGTGAGGAGAATATCTAATGGCTATTACTACTTTTGTGCTCGGAAACTCAGGCGAAGGTAAGTCGTTCAGCCTAAAGCACTTAGACCCAAAGTTGGTAGGTGTGATTAACGTCAACAACAAGCCATTGCCGTTTCGCGGCGGGCACGATTTTAAGAAAATTGCGACGGATAACGCTGAGCGTATCAAACAAGTTTTATTGCAATCGCAAGCGCCAATCATTGTTATCGATGATTTTCAGTACGTCATGGGCAATGAATATATCGGCGGCGCTAATCAAAAATTTACTGGTGACGCGGCATTTCAGCGCTACAACATCATGGCTTATAACGCCTGGTCGATACTTAACACTGCTATTCGCGAAGTGCCGGACAACAAGCGCGTTTATATCCTATCTCATATCCAAGAGGATAATGGCAGAAGCAAGATTAAAACCATTGGCAAGATGCTCGATGACAAGATCGTCTTAGAAGGTATGGTCACAATGGTACTGCAAACCACAGTACAAGATAGCCAGCACTTCTTTATGACCCAAAACAACGGCTTTAACACTGTCAAAAGTCCTGAAGATATGTTCCAGTCCGAACTAATCCCAAACGACCTTAACGCGGTAGATGACGCGATATGCGACTACTACGGCATTGCCAAAAACCCCAATCAACAGCCAGAACAGGCTTAATTTTTTAATCAGGAGATACACCCATGAATCAGCAATCACAACAAGCTTTTTGGCAGTTGGATAAATCAAAAGCCGCTAAAGTCGGTCAATCAAACTATATCACTGGTGATACCAGCGATGTTTATAAAATCATTAGCGCAGCTTGGAAAACCAATAACCGTATGAATCCGGCAGTTCATAACCTGACGGTTCATATCATGAATGCGGATAAATCGACCGCTATGATTGAAATCCCTTACGCGGACGAATCAGGCAGAAGCTGGTCTGGTGAAAATATCATTAACGCAATGATGCTTTGCACCAACACCCCATCGCTATCACAAGTGCAAGGACAGTACCAAGAGTACAACCACGATCAGCAAAAAGACGTGACGGTCAGCGGTATGGTTGCGCCTGAACTGGCTGGCAAGAAAGTCGGTATGTTCTTAACCGATAGATATTACTTTCATAAAACGAAGTATGAAGTAAAGCGCGGTGCGCCTGAAGCATTCAACGTCTTTGATGCTGATACACGCCAGCTACCGCATGAGAAGGCAAATAACCAGCCAGCCAATCCAGAAGCTTTTAATACTGTGACTGAGGCGATGGTTAAGTACAGCGCCAAGTCAAAAGAAAAGGCTGAGAGCGAAGCTGCAATGAATG
>NZ_DAINDI010000128.1:0-1040 GCF_036731945.1 Psychrobacter sp. | reverse complement strand
GTCAGCCGCCACAGCAGTTTAATAACCAAATGAGCAATCAAGGCGCACCGCAGAATAACGGCGTCACCTATCAACGTGGTACACCAGCTCAGCAGAATAATCAGCCGCCAACGAGCATGGCGTCTGACCCAGTGGACGATATGGACATTCCCTTCTAGGAGGTAGTAATGATCTATTGTAGATACTGCGAAACTGAGAAAGCGGAGGGTGACTTTTATGAGTCATCCATCCGCAGTGATGGCAAGTCTGGTGACTGCAAAGAGTGCATACGCGCCAAGGCTAGAGCCAACAGAGCTAATAACATTGAAGCTCGCCGCGAGTTCGATAGAAAGCGAGCCAACAATCCTGACCGCGTGCAAGCGCGTAAGGATTACCAGCGTACCGAACGAGGCCAACGAAAGGCAAGCGCTGCCAAACGTGCTTACGCTGAGCGCAATCCATCGATACGCCAAGCACACAATGCGGTTAATAACGCATTGCGTGATGGCAAGATTGCAAAACCTTCTTGTTGCGAGACTTGCCAGCAAGAGGCTGAATTACACGGTCATCATTGCGACTACAACAAGCCGCTGGACGTTATGTGGCTGTGCGATCCGTGTCATAAAGCATGGCACAAAGATAACACGCCTATTTACTGTGACGAGCGCAAGCTGGCTTGACGGTCAGTTTTAACTTTTTGGAATAAAACATCAATCGTTTAGGCCGCTGGTATCAGCTAGTTGGTGAGGTGATGGCTCACCAAGGCGATGACGCTGGGGTTAGTTTGAAAGGACAACTGCCAGCCTAAACACCCTATTTTCAACTACTACGGAGTAAAAAGCATGGCAAAGATTAAAAACCGTGATAAGCGTAAAAAGGCGGCAGTAAGAAAGGCGAACCAGGTTAAAGCTGGCAAGCCGGAAATGTACGAAGGTTACATGAAAATCCCCCTCGATACCTCACTCACTGGCGATCAGGTTAGAAATCGAACTGAGTATTTTGACGAATGGATTAGCCCGAAGGTGCGCAAAGAGATATTAGAAGCGCCGCGCAAGTTTGTT
>NZ_DAINDI010000127.1:0-2635 GCF_036731945.1 Psychrobacter sp. | reverse complement strand
ACATCATCTGAACGATAATCGATGCTGAGATATATGGCATGATGCCAAGTGCCATGATGGACATACGCTCTAGTGCACCACCTGAAAACATGTTAAACATGCTCAAAATGGTATTTTCGTTGCGCGAAAACAGATCAGCCAAGTTAACCGGATTGATACCCGGTACAGGGATATGTGACCCTAAACGATAAACAATCAATGCGCCGATTAAGAATAATAAACGCGTCCATAATTCATCATACTTACGTATAAAGGCAAATGGATTGAGCGGTATACCAGTCGATGACATTGATTGTTTTGACACGTTAGTACTCCTCGATGCTACCACCAGCAGCTTCGATTGCTTGCTTGGCGCCTTTAGTCACTTTGATACCTTTAAAAGTATAAGCTTTAGTGACTTCGCCTGACAACATAATACGAACGCGTTTCATGTCATGACGGATGACGTTAGCAGCTTTTAGTGTTTCAATGCTAACCACATCACCTTCGACTTTGTTGAGTTCAGACAGACGAACTTCAGCAGTCGTCATTGCCATTTTACTGGTAAAGCCAAATTTTGGTAGGCGACGATATAAAGGCATTTGACCGCCTTCAAATCCTGAGCGAATGCTAGAACCTGAACGAGATTTCTGACCTTTTACACCACGACCACCAGTTTTGCCAAGACCTGAACCGATACCACGACCACGACGTTGGGCAGTTTTCTTAGCGCCAACACCTGGTGATAATTCATTTAATCTAAGTCCCATTACGCTTCCTCCACTTTTACCATGTAGTTGACGCGATTGACCATACCACGAGTTGAAGGAGTATCTTCTACTTCAACAGTATGACCAATACGGCGTAAACCCAATCCTTTCAAGCTCGCTTTGTGGCTCTTGAGGCGATGGGCACCCGATTTAAATTGAGTGACTTTCATTTTTTTCATCGTAACTCACCTAGTTTCTAAGTTAACCCAAGATTTCGTCTACAGATTTACCACGTTTTGCTGCCATCTTTTCTGGAGTTGACATATCACGTAAACCGTTGAATGTTGCACGTACAACGTTTGCCGTGTTGGTAGAACCATGAGATTTCGTTAAAACGTCTTTAACACCAGCAACTTCTAATACCGCACGCATTGCGCCACCAGCGATTACGCCAGTACCTTCAGATGCAGGCTGCATGTAAACTTTACTAGCACCATGACGTGCTTTGATCGGATGGAATAACGTTGCACCATCAAGCTCAACAGTAATCATGTTGCGCTTAGCAGCTTCAAGTGCTTTTTGAATAGCGGCTGGTACTTCACGTGCTTTACCACGACCAAAACCAACACGGCCATTGCCATCACCCACTACAGTTAGCGCAGTGAATGAGAAAATACGACCACCTTTAACCACTTTTGCAACGCGATCAACGGTAACTAAGCGTTCTACTAGACCGTCAGTCTGTTCATTTTTATCATTTTTATCATTTCTAGCCATGATTAAAACTCCAATCCGTTTTCGCGAGCAGCTTCAGCTAAAGCTTTTACTCGACCATGATATTTAAAACCACTACGGTCAAAGGCAACTTTAGTAATACCAGCTGCTTTTGCGCGTTCTGCGATCAATTGGCCCACAGACGTCGCTGCATCAACGTTACCAGTTGCACCTGAACGTAAGCTGCTGTCTAAGGTAGATGCCTGAGCAATCACTTCACCACCGTTTGGAGAGATAATTTGGGCATAAATATGTCTTGGGGTGCGGTTAACCGTTAAGCGATTTACGCCTAAAAAACGGATATGTGCACGGGTTTTCTTTGCTCGACGTAGACGAGCTGCTTTTTTATCAAACATTTCAACTCACCTTATTTTTTCTTGGCTTCTTTGCGAATCACATGCTCGTCACTATAACGAATACCTTTACCTTTGTAAGGCTCTGGTGGGCGGAAACCGCGGATATTAGCCGCTGCTTGACCAAGCTGCTGCTTATCGTTTGATTTTAAAACGATTTCAGTTTGCGTTGGGGTTTCAGCTGATACACCTTCAGGTAGCGTATATTCTACTGGATGTGAGTAACCAACGTTTAGCGTTACTTTATTACCAGTAGCTTGAGCGCGATAACCAACACCAATAAGTTGAAGGCGTCTTTCAAAACCTTCGTTTACGCCTATTACTAAATTGTTTAGTAAAGAGCGCATGGTGCCAGTATGCATCATGGCTTCTTTTGAATCGGCTGCAGGTGAGAGAAGAATTGCATCATCTTCCTGTTTTAGCTCGACCAATTCATGCAGGCGTAAAGACATATTGCCATTTTTGCCTTTAACTTCGACCTGCCGATCGTTCAAAGTAACACTTACGCCGCTAGGCAGTGCTACTGGGGCTTTAGCCACACGAGACATAGGAATATTCCTTAAAAAAATTAACTTACTTTTATTAGCGAAAAAACTAACAGGCTAAAAAGCGTGTTAGTTTAGCATAATTGACTGCATTAGGCACCTATCAATGTTAAAAAATATTTACTATAAAATTGATAAGTGCCCAACGAAGATCAAGTAGACTTTATCGTCTCGTTACCGATAGCAATGATTGCTAATTAAGCAACGAATGCAACGATTTCACCACCGATACCAGCAGCGCGTGCAGCACGATCGCTCATGATACCTTGGCTGG
>NZ_DAINDI010000126.1:2544-3102 GCF_036731945.1 Psychrobacter sp. | reverse complement strand
TAATATCGTATTTCCACCTTGAGTATCCATATGCTGTTGGGTAAAAGCGATAACGTCGGTAACGCGGGGTTTGCCTTCAGTTAACGTACCCGTCTTATCAAAAGCAACGGTATTAACACGACCAATGATTTCAAGAGCGCTACCGCCTTTGATAAGCAAACCGCGACGCGCGCCAACAGCCAAACCCGATGCGATAGCGGCTGGTGTTGAGAGTACGAGTGCGCAAGGGCAAGCAATGAGTAATAGTGCTAGACCGCGATATAGCCAAGTTGCCCATTCGCCTCCCATCGCTAATGGCGGGATGATAATAACTAAGGCGGCGATCGCCATCACTGCTGGGGTATAGTAGCGACTGAATTTTTCGATAAAACGGGCAGTGGGTGCTTTGGAGGCTTGAGCTTGCTCTACCAGCTCAATAATACGCGCAATGGTATTGTCAGCAGCTGTTTTTTCTACGCGTATTTGCAGCGCGCCATCCATATTGATCGACCCTGCGAACACCTTGTCACCTATCGTTTTGGCAACAGGGATAGACTCTCCGGTGACTGGCGAATCATC
>NZ_DAINDI010000126.1:0-2534 GCF_036731945.1 Psychrobacter sp. | reverse complement strand
GATGCGCCTTGAGTAATAACACCATCAGCAGATACCTTATCGCCAGGGCGTACCATTACTAAGTCATCTACTTGCAACGAGTCTGCAGGAACATCACGCTGTCCACCTTGTGTATCTAATAAAATGGCAGTTTTTGGAACCAGTGATGCCAACGCTCTGATACCAGCACGCGCTCGATCAGCAGCCACGCTTTCTAATAGCTCACCGACTGAGAATAAGAAAACCACTGCTGCTGCCTCTTCAGGCTCACCAATGATAAGCGCACCGATTGCCGCAACCGACATCAGCATCTCAATCGAAAAAGGTGTGCCAGTCATCGCCAAGGCTAAAGCTTTGCGAGCAAAGGGGAAAACACCCACAATGACTGCAACAGCAAATGCCCACATACCATAATCGGGAAAAAGTAACGACAGCGCATAGGCAACGCCCATCAAAATACCAACACCAACCACTTGCTTACCTTTGCGGCTTTGCCACCAGCGCTGCTGCCCTGTAGCGGATTGACGGCTACTATTTGCTGCGGTTGATTGATCCGTAGTGGCAGATATACCAAAACCAAGACGTTTGATGGTTTTCTCGACATCACTAAACTGCGTAGACCCATTAGGCGCTAGTGTTAGCGTTAACTTTTCGGTGGCGAAGTTAAGCTGTATGTCAGAGACGTCAGGCATACGGGCAAGCGCCGTTTCGATTTTACCGACGCAGCTGGCACAGTCCATACCTTCAATATGATATTGCATAGCTATTTTTCCTAATGCGTTGTCCTAATAACTTGTGTTGTTATAAGCGTTATTTCAATAAACTTATTATGAACCCTGTAGTGGCTTCAGAGTCAAGGGCATTTACATGCAACTGGATAAATTTGATTTCCTCTATATTTAACCTTATAGTTACTTTAATGTTTAATTTTAAAGAGGCAATCATGTTGATTAAAATCGGAGAGCTCGCCAAACGCACAGGCGCCACAGTAGAAACCATTCGTTACTATGAGAAGGAAGGTTTGTTGCCAGAGCCTTCTCGCAGTGCAGGAAATTATCGTTTATATAATGACACGCACATTGAGCGTCTACAATTTATTTTGCACTGCCGCACCCTTGATATGGCTTTGGATGAAGTAAGGGTGCTATTGCAGTATGGGAATGAACCTGACAGAGACTGCGGCGATGTGGATGCGCTGTTGGACGAGCATATTGAGGCGGTGGAAGTTCGTATAAAAGAGTTGATGCAGTTAAAGCAACATCTCACGTTTTTGCGGCAAAAATGTGCCAGTAGTGCACCAGCGGTATCATGTGGCATCTTAAACGCGCTTGCTGATAATTCTTGTCATGAATAGAGATATCAGTGGTGGAAACTGATGTTATTCAATAGTGTTCGTGCGCTCAGGTTTATGAGCTCTTAATTCTTTAAAATAAAGGGTTCGAGCTAAAGGGCTTGAGGTAATGCGAGGTGATGTCTAAATACAGTTATTAATATACTAAGATTGGTGCGCCCACAGGGACTCGAACCCCGATCGATCGCTTAGGAGGCAACTGCTCTATCCTGTTGAGCTATAGGCGCGTGGTGGAGTGCTATTGTAAAAAAAAGGTCTGATAAAAGCAATGCGTAATCATCAAGCCTTAGACTTATTTACCATTGCTAAGCGCGTCGGATACATCTACCGAGAGCTCGCCGGTTGCTTGTTTGGCGCGTGAACTTGGTTGAAATAAATTGTCCATATCATTCTTATAACCGTCGATATTGGTATAATCATGCTGGCTTAAGATATCTTGTCCGGTACTTGAGAGCAAAAAATTTCTAAAATTAATCGCCGCAGGGTTTTGCGTTAATACCACGCCATCTACCGCTTGCTCGCCTTGCAGGGCATAGCCAAAAGAACTCAGGCTACGAGTATTGGTATTATCGCTTTTGGTCTGAGCGTCCACTTCTGCATCAGGTTCATCTACGCCATCTTCTGCTGGGTTACCTTGGGCGCTACTATCATTTAATTTGTTTTGGTTGTGCTTGTCTTGAGCGGTTTTTAATTGTTCTTGTAAAGGCGCTAGGCGCTCTTTTGACAGTTTGCCATTCGCAATGATCAAATCGGTATTTATGAGAAAAGACGCGCGCTCATCGTCGGTGCGATGGCTGTCGGCAAAATCATTATCGGATAACGTTAAAAGGGCAGCTGAAGGCACATAGTTTGTCAATATTTGCATATTTGGATAGCGTGCTTGAAAGCTTGCAATCACCGCATCTAAAGGTGCTTGCAGCCCATCTTCTGCTTGGATGTGCAAGGTGCTTTTCGCAATGGTATTTTCGTCATTATCCGCAGACGATGTATCATTGTTATTCGCCATAATCGGCAAAGGATCCATATTTTTGCGGTTACTGGTCCATAACCAAGTAAAGATGGCGATAAAAATAATCAGCAGCAGTAAAATAAGCCCCGCTAATAGCAGCTTGTAATCTCTCATAAGTTACCGCTCTTTTCTTTGGTTAATAGGGTGAGTGATGGAATAGATGATAAATGGTAACAGATTTATTCTTGATGGTTT
>NZ_DAINDI010000125.1:1750-3114 GCF_036731945.1 Psychrobacter sp. | reverse complement strand
GAATAATCGTTTGATGGATAAGCTGTCGCCAGCGGGCGTGTCTAAGCATCGCCGTGATGTTTGGGATAGCCGCGAAGACGCCTATGATAAGCTGCGTCATAAGGGCTTTTTTAAAGATTTCGATGAGCGTAGTTTTCAAGGCTATATCGAGCATGGTTTACATGAGCGTGCGGACGGCAAAGTAACCTTGGCAATCCCTAAAGCCAGTGAAGTTGAGGTGTTTCGTACCAATCCGTCATGGTATTGGCTGACCCCAAACCGTGCGCCGAAGACACCAGTGACGCTTATCATTGGTAAGGATAGTATCTTTCTTAAGCGCCGCTTCCCGCAGCAAATCAAATCACGCCTGAATATCGATTATGAAACCCACGCCGGCGGACATATGTTCCCGCTTGAGCACCCAGAGTCGGTGGCGCATCAAGTGCTTGAGCTTATCAAACAGCAGTTGCCACAATAACTGATGCTTGTGAATCCTAGAGGCTAGGATAAATGTAATGTGAGCAGCTAGCACACTTTTTTGAGTGACGATTTATGCTAAAAAAAGCAACCACCGCATCTATTAAGACCCCAGCACTCAATTCTGCGCGGCTATTTTCACGCTTGGGTGCGTTGCTGTTACTCATTGGGATGGTAGTGACGTTCTTTATCAGTCAATTAATCGGCGTCTATATTGCAGGCAAAATGGTATTGCCCGCTACTAAGAATGCCACTATGGGCGACATTTTCTTTTTTGGCAGCAATGATGGTACAGTGGTCAGTCTTTCTATCATTATCGGCTGTATATTATTGGTGGCAGTCAGCGTTTTATTGATTCGAGCGAGGGGCGGCAATGTAAAACAGTATCTAGCGCTCAAGCCGTTTTCATGGTCGGTTGGCATCGGTATGGTAGGGCTATTGCTGATATTTATGATTGGCAGTCAAGCGTTAACATATTTGCTTAATGAATCACCGTTGGTCTTCGTCGACCCTTTATATCAGTCTGTCAGCTCAGTCTGGTTATTGATATTTGCCATGGTGATTGTCGCGCCGATTTATGAAGAGCTTATATTTCGTGGATTATTATGGTCGGCTATTGCTGAGCAGTTCTCAAACGTAGCTAACGCAGAGCATCGCGGCGCAATAGTTGCAAGTTTAGTGACCAGCGTGATATTTGCGGTGATTCACTTGCAATATGGCATTTATGAAATCGGCACCATTGTGGTATTGGCACTGATATTTTGCTACGCGCGTATCAAATCAGGCTCGCTAGTATTACCGATGCTGCTACATATTATTAATAATGGCGCCGCGATGGCGCAGTATTTAGCGGAAATTAGTTAAAGGTTTATATATAAACGTCAAATAGCTAATTGATGAATGTCTTT
>NZ_DAINDI010000125.1:0-1740 GCF_036731945.1 Psychrobacter sp. | reverse complement strand
ATCAATTAGCTATGCACCAATTAGCTGATATTTTATGCTTATAGGGATTGATGACTAAGCATTTGGATTTAAGGCTAAGACTTCTTCAGCGGCTCGTTTAATATCATCAATCGTTAGCTGTGGTTTACCGCTCAATGCCTGTCGCCACTTGCGTGCGCCTGTTAAACCTTGAAACAACCCTAAATAATGCCGCGTCATCGTTGGTAGTGCTTCACCTTTAGCGATTTGTTTTTCTAGATAAGGGTACAGTTGCGCTAAAATATCCGAGCGCTTAGGAATCGGCGCGCCCCATAAACTGTTGGCTTCTGCCAGTAGGTACGGATTGTGATAAAACGCCCGTCCAATCATTACCCCGTCGACATGCTGTAAATGGGTTTTAATATCAGCAACTGTCTCGATACCGCCGTTAATTTCGATATCAAGCGCAGGGAAGTCCTGCTTAAGACGGTAAACATCCTCATAACGTAATGGCGGTATTTCGCGATTTTGCTTCGGGCTTAAGCCCTGTAGCCATGCCGTACGGGCATGAACAATAAAGCGCGTACAACCTGCCGCTGCTACTTTTTCGACAAAATCTACCATAAACTCATAACTATCAAAATCGTCGATACCAATACGATGTTTAACGGTCACCGGAATATCGACCGCTGCCTGCATGTGCTTGACCAAATCAGCAACCGTCTGCGGCTCTGCCATGAGGCAAGCGCCAATTTTATTGTGCTGGACGCGATCAGAGGGGCAACCGACGTTGATATTGACCTCATCATAGCCATGCTGCTGCGCAAATTGAGCACATTGGGTCATCTCGCTAGTATCGGCACCGCCAAGCTGTAGCACCAGTGGATGCTCAAGCGCATCAAAGCGCAAATGCCGCGCGCGATTGCCATGGAGCAGCGCACCGGTACTAATCATCTCAGTATAAAGATAAACGTGCGGATTAAACAGCCGTGCAAAGTAGCGATAATCTGTCGTTGTCCAGTCGATCATGGGCGCAACAGAGAGTCGTTTGTTGGTCATATCAACCATTAGGGTAAAGCCTCATTATTATGCATGCATATAGTAGGTCGTTTTAAAATCGTTATACCAGTCTCACGTCGATATTCATTAATTTGCCAATTTTATTGCGAACCGACCATACTTTTACGTGCCTTTTTAAATGTGTTTAAAAGGAGAATAGATAAAGCGCCATGAGTGTTATTTTCATGACGCCTTTTTATTATTCTATCTATATAAGTTAAATAATAGGAAAATCAATAACAAAGCAAAAATAGGGAAAAACTCAGTAATTATTCTCTAAATCACTTCATCAATTTTTTTGAATTCAGGCAAATTATAAAAATAAATGCCCATGATAATGCCGATAAAGCCTACAAAAGCAATGTATAGCGCAGGCGAAAAGCTGATATATAAAGTGGCGTAACCAAGCCCAAAAGGCACCAACACTCCGACAATCCCATAAGCGACATTATAGCAAAGTGCCATACCTGTCAGGCGCACGTTGGTGGGAAATAATTGTACCAAAATGGCCGGAACCATGCCCACAATGCCCGCACAAAACCCTAACAGCGCATACATGATAAGAATGTAGTCGCCACTTGCTTGTAGATGATAAAAGAATGCAAACATCTGCGCAATCAACAAGATAGAACCAATGGCCAATACTTTACCAAAGTTTTGATGGTTGGATATGATTCCGTAAAACACACAGCCGAAAATCATAAATACGATGCCTAAACTGTG
>NZ_DAINDI010000124.1:0-3377 GCF_036731945.1 Psychrobacter sp. | reverse complement strand
ATTTTTCTTGCTTGCTGTACCTGCGCAGACAGAGGCTACGAAAAATTGATATCAGCAATACCGTGGCGTTTTTAAGATATTTTGAATATAGCATTTTTTATAAACAGATTATTCATGCTGCCCTTGATAAGTGCGCACAGACGCCTTATTAATAGGGAGTCGTTTATCATTTGTCACATTAAAGCGTTACTATTGCTTTGATAAAAAAGTTACCATTGGCTCACTTATTTCTAGCGACGACCATTATTTATTAGCCACTATTTTAGCAGGCAGAGCCAATCTTCTTAATTAAGTATATTTTGGCGCCGGATTAATTTAATAAAATATATGCGCGAATAGGTTTTATTTTCTAGTAGGTTTTATTACCAAGCGATAATGTTTACAATGATAATCATCAACAACAATGTAGCCAACAGCTAGCTTCTATTTTTTATTTTATGGACTTATAAACAGGACATCTTTATGACAGATTATGATCGCATCACTGCTAACCCGCATTTTGATATGTTGATGAGTGCGCATGACAATGTACAAAGCACGACTCAAGCCGCATTGGTTCCAATGGTGGTTGAGCAGTCAGCGCGCGGTGAACGCTCGTTTGATATTTTCTCACGCCTATTACGTGAGCGCGTTATCTTTTTGACCGGTCAAGTTGAAGACCACATGGCCAATCTTATCGTGGCGCAGCTATTATTTTTAGAAGCAGAAAACCCTGATAAAGACATTCATTTATATATCAACTCGCCCGGCGGTTCAGTCAGTGCAGGTTTGGCTATTTTTGATACCATGAACTTTATCAAACCTGAAGTCTCAACCATTTGTATGGGCGGCGCGTATAGCATGGGCTCATTCTTACTGGCAGCGGGCGAAAAAGGCAAACGTTATGCCCTAGCCAACTCGCGCGTGATGATTCACCAGCCTTCAGGTGGTGCGCAAGGTCAAGCAACCGATATCGAAATTAATGCGCGTGAAATTCTAAAAACCCGTGCGCGTTTGAACGAGATTTTGGCTGAGCGTACCGGTCAACCGGTTGAAAAAATTGAAAAAGACGTTGAGCGTGACTATTGGTTAGATGCTAAAGAGGCCAAAGAATACGGTTTGGTTGATGAAGTATTAGAGCGTCGCCCCGATTCTTTATAAGCTTTGATAATAAACGTTTAAAAGACTTTAAAACATCAGTGGCCTACATGCGATACGGTAGAAGAAATATATCCACTGCCTTACGCTTTGGCGCTCATGTCCATAATCAAAATATTGCTAAGCATTAAATTTTAGGAGTGCCTGTATATGGCAGAAGATAACACCCCGCATTGTTCGTTTTGCGGCAAAGAAAAAAGTGAAGTAAAGCAGCTGATTGCCGCTGACGACGCCAATATCTGTAATGAATGTATCGAGCTATGTACGGACCTGATTGCTGATAGCGCCGAAGATGGCGACGACGACAGCGACATTGATACCTCTTGGGTCAATAAAAAACTGCCAACGCCAAAAGAACTGCGTGCCAAACTTGATGAATATGTCATCGGCCAAGATGCGGCGAAAAAAGCCTTGGCGGTCGCGGTTTATAACCATTATAAACGCCTAAAAGTCAGCCAAACTCTAGCCAATGACAGCAAAAAAGCCAAAATCGGTGCTGATGATGCGATGGTTGAATTGGCTAAAAGTAATATCTTGCTGATTGGTCCGACGGGTTCTGGTAAAACCTTGCTCGCGCAAACACTCGCACGCTTGCTCGATGTGCCATTTGCGATGGCCGATGCGACGACGTTAACGGAAGCCGGTTATGTCGGTGAAGACGTTGAAAACATCGTGCAAAAGCTCCTGCAAGCCTCTGACTATGATGTCAGCAAAGCTGAGCAAGGCATCATCTACATTGATGAGATTGATAAAATCAGCAAAAAAGGCGATAACCCTTCTATCACTCGTGACGTGTCGGGCGAAGGCGTACAGCAAGCATTGCTGAAACTGATCGAAGGCACGGTTGCCGCTATCCCGCCACACGGTGGTCGTAAGCATCCACAGCAAGAGCTTATCCAAGTCGATACCAGCAATATCTTGATTATCGTTGGCGGCGCGTTTGCCGGTCTTGATAAAGTCATTCAGCAGCGTACGGAAAAAGGCGGTATTGGTTTTAACGCCGATGTCAGCTCAAAAGATGATAGCCGCCGCAGCTCTGATTTATTGCAGCAAGTCGAACCAGAAGATTTAATCAAATTTGGTCTCATTCCTGAATTGATTGGTCGTCTGCCTGTATTGGCTGCGCTTCAAGAGCTTGATGAAGAAGCTTTAGTACAGATTTTGACAGAACCGAAAAACGCCTTAGTAAAACAGTATAAATATCTGTTTGAGATGGAAGGCGCTGAGATTGAGTTTACCAAAGAAGCGCTTGATGCGATTGCCAAAAAAGCCATGGAGCGTAAAACCGGTGCGCGTGGTCTGCGCTCTATCGTCGAAAACGCTTTGCTTGAAACCATGTATGAGCTGCCATCGATGAAAAATGCCAAAACAGTATTGGTTGACGAGCAAGTGATTAACGAAGGCAAAACCCCTAAAATTGCATAAGTGATGATTGGGTAAAAGCACTTCATCATGTTTGACGGGCTATATGCTTAACAGGCTATTGATTTAAAAAGCGTCTGATAGTTATTCAGGCGCTTTTTTATGTCTGTGTTTTATCATTATAATCTGTTTAAAAATGACAGCTGCGTTTATCAATCGATAGCAGCCACAGGGACAAATTATGCTAAGGTAAAGCGACTTTTATACGTTATCCTTATCGACGATCAAACTCTTCAAATCAATGATACAAAGGACTGTTTATCATGCTCAACCACATTTCTAGCAATGTCTCTGCAGTAGCAAACTCTCTACGTCAGCATCTGCCTTTTCCCTCGCAGCAAGACCACGATATCACCCCTTATTATGCCAATCATGTCGCCGCTATCACTGGCGCAGGCTCTGGCATGGGGCGCGAGCTTGCCCTGCATTTAGCAAAAATGGGCTGCCATTTAGCGCTATCGGATATCAATCCTGAACAATTGGCGCAGACTAAGGAGCTACTGGTCGGCTATGATGTCAAAGTTACCACTACCGTACTCGACGTCTCGGACAATAAAGCCGTCGAAGCGTGGGCGGATAGCGTGATGGCAGAACATGGTAAAGTGAATTTTATCTTTAATAATGCAGGCGTGGCGCTCTACTCTTCCGTTGAAGGCAGCAGTATTGGCGAGCTTGAATGGGTGATGGATATCAATTTTTGGGGTGTGGTTTATGGCACCAAGGCGTTTTTACCTTTGATTAAAAATAGCGTCAAAGAAAGCGAAATTGACACTGGTAAAAAAGACAGCAAAGCACGCCAATTTAACGAACATGGTCAT
>NZ_DAINDI010000123.1:1569-3539 GCF_036731945.1 Psychrobacter sp. | reverse complement strand
AAAGGCGTGCCGTGGTAAAAGATTAATGCTGCATTCAGATCAAGGCTGGCATTATCAAATGAAACCGTTTAATAAGGCGCTTAAACAGCATGGTATTAAACAAAGTATGAGCAGAAAAGGCAACTGCTTAGATAATGCACTGATGGAGGGGTTCTTCGGTACGCTGAAGTGCGAGACGATTTATATTGAGAAACCAAAAACAATTGAGCAGTTAGAACAACAGATTCATGAGTATATGCATTATTACAACCATGAGCGTATTCAACTTAAATTAAAAGGACTGAGTCCTGTGCAATACAGAACTCAGTCCTTGTTATAAAATAAACCGTCCAACATTTGGGGGTCAGTTCATGATAAGCGTTTTTTATTCTTTAATAAAACACTATAATAAATAACCATACAGCTTTATTTTAAAAAATATTACTTAATAACAGATAGCTGATGGCTGACATCGAGGCCGCCGCAGGCAGGGTAATTACCCATGCCAGACCGATAGGCTTCATTAGCGCCCAATTGGTATCACGATTGACGATGCCAATACCAAGCACCGCGCCAACCAGCGTATGCGTACTCGATACGGGCAGACCCATGGTCGAGGCGCCCATGACGACGGCAGCCGCAGCCAATTCCGCGGAAAAGCCTGAAGCTGGGTGCATTTTTGCTAGATTAGTACCGACAGTTTGAATGACCTCTTTACCGATAAACCAAAGACCAACGATAAGCGCCACACCAAAGGTCAACATCACTGCAGGCGGCACGGCAGCCTCGGTCGCTATGCTATTGGTACGGATAACGTCCATAATTGCGGCAAAAGGACCGACAGCGTTGGCGATATCGTTTGAACCATGACTAAAAGCAAAGGCGGACGCGGTAAAGACCTGCATCCAGCTAAACATAATAAACGTCGCTTTGGTCAAATCTTCTTTATGCTTGCCGCGGATACTCTTGGTATAAATAAAGGTCGCAAGCCATACCAGCGCTGCTATCATACCCATGATAAAAAAGCCTTGAATCGTCGTCATGTTACTGTTAACGTTCTTTAAGCCTTTGAACACCACCAACGAAGTCATGACCGCGCCGCCTGCGCCAGCAATAAGCGGTACCCATTGCTTGAGGGCTTTTAAGGTATCAAGATTGCTACGTTCGTGCTCAATCTTATAAAGCTCTTTGTAATAATCGGTTTCTAAATCCTCGATGTCGCAATCATCATCTTTATAGATTTCTTGATCGCGTAGCATCGCTGAGGTATATGCCAGTTGCTCTGACTCGGTCAAACTTTCTAGATACTCTTTGTGGTTTTGTTTGACGGTTTTTTTATCGTCTTTTAGCGTCGCAATATGCGCTTCGGTTTTATCATTATACTCAATAATATTTTTCTTAATTTGGCCGTATAACAGGTAAGAAAATACGCCGCCTAACACGGGTGAGATGACCCAAGAGATAGCAATTGTTCCAATCGTACCCCAATCGACGGTCGATAGTGCCATGTCGGTACCACCTAAAGAGATACCGAGCACAATGGAGCTACCAACGACGCCGCCAATAATGGCGTGCGTGGTAGAAACGGGCAAACCTTTTTTGGTGGCAAACAACAGCCAAAATGCCGCCGCGATAAGCGCTGAGAGCATGACATAAATAAACTGATTGGGTGAAACCGATAAACCATCTAAGTCAACGATGCCGCTGCGAATGGTATCGGTGACTTCACCGCCCGCCAGTACCGCGCCCGACACTTCAAATATCGCGGCGATGCCCAAAGCTTGCGGAATCGTCAACGTCCCTGCTCCCACCGAAGTACCGAAGGAGTTGGCGACGTCGTTACCGCCGATATTGAATGCCATAAACACACCAAAAGCCGTCGCTACGATGAATAACATCGTCTGCTGATGCATGGTGTAATCTAGACCCCACCACAAAAAGTAAGCGGTCATCGCAATCAGTAAAATGGCAAAAAATAGATTGATTCTCAT
>NZ_DAINDI010000123.1:0-1559 GCF_036731945.1 Psychrobacter sp. | reverse complement strand
GAACCGACTGCTTTGGTTGGTCCTGTAGAACTGCTGCTAATACCCATACGTTGATACGTCCTGCGTAAGCTGATTGAAATTATAGGTGATTAATGACGTTGCGGTGCTAACGATGGCGTTGTTTTCACCACCCAACATTATGATAGCGCGTCCGCAACGTGGTTTTGACTTACTATGTTGAATTTGTTTCTCGAAATACTGGTCTGAATGTACGAATTTGAAAATATGGTTATAAAAAATTGCTATCTACTGCGCTCTATATTGTCCTGATAGTTTTGCGGGCTTATAAATATTTACGCGCGAGCTTACTCACCTATCAGCGAAAAACTTAAGCCACAAAATGCCATAAAGCCGCAAGTAGTCTTGCCAAATCGTCCGATTACAGCAGCTTGCGGCTTAGGTTTTAGAGTGATAGCGTCGGTTATAAAAAGTCTGTTGCTACTAATTAAAGCATGTATAGGATAAATACCGTCTCTGACTGTGCAGCTATTTTGCGAGCAGGCAGAAATTATTACGCGCCTATTATATTAAATATAGACACAGAATGCATGATGATATTGCGAGATTTGTAACTTTGAATATATCACTCAAAAAATCTGTCTATTTAGTAGAAAAATGTTGTTAATTTTCCCTAAAATTTCAAACAAAATAATACTAACTTTTAAGGTCGTATAAAGCCTTCATCACTATTACTATTCAATACGAGCCATCACTTATCATCCATTTATTTCATATCAGCAGTGATAGACAATGCCGCGGATAGCTGCTTAATAGCGTGGTCTAATACCGCTAGGCGTGCTTGACGCTTTTCATTAGTCGCGATGATTGCCCAAGGTGCATCCTTAGTATCAGTACGTGCCAACATATCAGCCGCCGATTGCACATAATCCACCCATTTATCACGATTACGCCAATCATCATCGGTTAATTTAAACTGCTTATGCGGCGTCTCTTCGCGCGCCTCAAAGCGTTTGAGCTGCTCCCCTTTATCAATAGCGAGCCAATATTTGATAACTATCGTGCCAGCGGCGACCAAATCTGCTTCAAAACGATTGATTTCAGCATAAGCGCGCTGCCATTCTGCGTCAGTCGCAAAGCCTTCGATACGTTCGACCAATACGCGTCCGTACCACGTACGATCAAAGATAGCGATACGGCTGATACGATCGATTTGCTCATTGGGCAGCTTGGTCCAAAAACGCCATAAATATGGATGCTGCAATTCATATAGCATCGGTGCGCCAATATTATAAATCTGATATTCGCGCGGATCGAGCGGCGCAACCAGCCTTTTAATAGCGCCGCCTTTGCCAGCGGCGTCCATCCCTTCAAAGGCAAACACCACATGCCGACCCTGAGGTGCCCGTAGCAATTTGGCAAGGTGTGCTTGCTTATCGGCAAGCGCTTTATGATAGTCAGACTTTTCTATCTCAGTGTCGTCAATATTTATCAAAGTTTTAGGGATTGCTACAGGCTCGAATTTTGCTGCTTCTTTTATATTCTGACTTTCTGCTTTACTACTTTCTGCTTTACTACTTTCTGCTTTACTACTTTCTGCT
>NZ_DAINDI010000122.1:0-3572 GCF_036731945.1 Psychrobacter sp. | reverse complement strand
AAGTTGCAGAAAAGGATTTTTAGGGGTTAAGGGGTTTCCCCTTGCAAGGTGACAGAGGGGTCTCTGTCTGTCCTTGCTTAATACGCAGTTTCTACCCGAAGGGAGAAACGTCTAAGCGTGCTTTATAAGAAGGCGGCACACTAAGTAGTATCCAACGCAGTCAGAAAAAACTACAAAGTATGCCTTAGAGGTTAGTCGATTAAATCTACAGCAGAAACATATTGTTCATAATCAAGGTGAGCATAACGCATTGTACTTTCAATATCGCCATGTCCTAGCAAGTCCTTAACGGTATAAATACTCACACCCTTTTGAACAAGCCAAGACGCATAAGTATGCCGTAAATCATACATAGTACAATTTAAGCCAGCTCTCTTTTTACATCTAGCAAAGGTTTTAGTAAACGTTGTATAACGCTTACCAGTAGCAGGATTAGTAAAGACATGAGAGCCACCATACTCACGACGTTTCAATAAAATATCGCGAGCAGTATTATTAAGGTACTTATACATTGTTCTCTTTGATTTACTATAAGCATTTCGGACAATAAACTGATTTTTATCAATGTGAACATTAGACCATTGGAGGGTTAGAATCTCGATAGGACGGCAGCCTGTCATTGTTAATAAAACGATAAAATCATATAGAGTGTGGTTATCAGTATCTAAGGCAGCAAGCAATAAACGGTCATATTCAGACCTATTTAAGTAATTAGGTATGTAATCAGCTTCAACAAACTTAATTTTCTCAAATGGATTATTAATCTTTAACTCATAATCTTCATTCACGCAATTAATTGCAGCACGAGCAAATGACAATTCACGGTTAATGGTCGCATTGGAGACATCAACACGCCTAATATTGGCATATTCTTTAACGTGTCTTTTCATTAAATCGGAAAGATTATAAGTATCAAAATAGCCTAAGCTATCCGCTCTATACTGGTATTTGTGTTTAGTTAAATGATATTCCTGATAGTAAGCTATAACTTGAGATAGTTTATTAAACATGATCTGCCTCCAGTACCTTGCTTGTCTCTCCAGTATCAGGGTCAGTAACAATAATATAGGAAGGTAAAACTTCACCACTGGAATTATATTCAGTGAGAGCAGCACCAAGATTTTCAGTAGAGACTTCACCGAGTGGCATATCTTGCATAAATTGCACGGAATATCCCGCACCCTTCATAAACTTATACAGAATGAGCATAAAAGGGGCATTATCGGTGATTAAATCATCTGTCATAGCGTCAGGTACTTGCACACCCCTAAATAGCCCTATAGAGCCTTGTAAGCGTGTTAATCGACCTGTAGGGGAAAGCGTTTCATGAGCTATCCATATTTGATAATGAGTTAACTCTGTAAATTTCATGGCGTATTTAAATACTTCCATAAAACCATCGCTGTAATCTTCTTTTTGCTCCTTGCCTTGGGCTGTATCAACATCAATTTTAGTAGGCCTGACACGCCTAACGTCAACGACATGGCTATCACCAGTAATAGCTTTCCATTCATCAGACAATTTATCTACGTCTATCCAATCATCAACTAGCATGACCATATGCAAATGAGGGTGCCAACCTTTACCCTTATTAGTTATTTCATAAGCAAATACAATACCGTGAGCTTTACATAATTCATTATGACCATTACCACGTTTTAACCATTTACGGCGAGCAGTTTGCAAGGTCTTAAAAGAGTTTTTTAAATGATTAAATCGTTCTTTAAGATCATCACCATTTTTAACAGTCAACGTCATAAAGACTGGTTTAAGATTAGGATTTTCCTTCAAAATGACAAGCATTTTTTCATGGTAAGCAGTAGCTTGTTTACTAGCTCTAATGGCAGAACAAAACGGACAAAGCATATGCTTTTTGCAAGTCCTAAGACCTGCTAACTTATATTTATCTAAGGTGTAGTAATGCCTAAATAAAAGAAAATTAGCACAACTAGCCAACTTATCAGCATAGTGACTAAAACGAATAGACATAACATGACCCATAGGGGTGTCCAATGCTACGCATTCATCATTTTGAACATATAACCAGTTTGACATCTCTTTAGATTGCTGGCGCAAATGCCCAAATCGTGTTATTCTAGCCCTGTGTTTAGCATTGCTATCCACTGTTATATCGAGACCCTGTTCTGATGCTTGCTCCGCTAAAAGCTCATCATTACGGGGTTTTTTATTGTCTTTCATTCCGCAATCCTTATTAAAAGTGGGTACACTTTAATTCCATAGTATCAAGTGAAAGAAAAACCGCCAAAATCAGCGGCTATTCGCGCCTGTGCTCTTACCGTATTCGTCGTCGATCGTCGGAACTCCTCCTCCTTCTCATACGGGTTCGAGCTTGGGCGCGGCTAAGGCTCTATACCAAGCTGTTCTAGTATATTCTTGAGAATTTCAATCTTACCTTCTCGAACCTGAATAGCTACGAGTAGGTGTGTCTGTTCTGGATATTCAGAAGGCATGGTGAGCTTTTTTCTCAAATCAGCTATTGCATGCTGATGTTCATAAATAGTGTCGATGAGTAGCTCATCGACAGCATATAAATCCTTCTCAGTAATTTGTACTTCATGTATCTCACCATAAGGTATGAAATCAGTCATGAATCATGCCCTCAACCTTAGGCTTTGAGCCTTTCTTGATAAAATAAATAACTGTGCCTTTGCTTGGAGCATAGACACCAATATCAACGGTAATGGTTTTGCCTTTGTGCGGTGTCCAATCTCTTAGATCGTCCACTTTTAAATCAACTAAATCATGCTTAACGTCGCCATTGGGTAAGTCGAACTCACCCAATAACTGTACTTTGTGACGTGCATCATACTTTTTGCCGTCTTTATCTTCCCCACCGTCTTGAGTGAACGTGTTCACTACTTGGCCAGTCATTTGTAACATTACTTGCTCTCCTTGCTACGTTCATTAGACCATTCTTCACGGATTAGACATTCAGTTTTGAACAAAGTATCAGAACTTTCTTCTGTGGCATTTTCCATGATGACGCCATAGGCAACTTCTATAAGGTCATTAATAACAAGGTTCATGCTGTTACCTGATAAATCAGCTAAAGCTTTAACTCTAGGGTAATTAGCAAAATTAAGGCGAACGCTCATTGCGCGTTCCATACCCATGTAATCAGATTTGTAGTTTCCATTAATACCGCCAATGAGCATCATCAAACGCTGCTCATGCTCTGGACGTTCATCAAATTGGATTGGTTCACCATCATAATGTTTTTTAGGTAGTTTCATATTTAGACCTTTAATTAGTTTGTGTTTGTAGTTTATTTCGTGAACCAGACAATATTATCTCTTTAAACTATAGTTTGCAAGGGGTTTATTGACAGTTTCAAAATCGCGGAATGCCTAACGCTTGCCCACAGCAAAAAGACGCTGTGCGCGCTAACGGCTAATAATTGAGGGGTCTCTATCGTCATTTATCAAAAGACTGTTAACTGGAGGGCAAAGGGGCTATTGCTGATAGCTTGTCAGCACTTCAGCATGAGCCTTTGGAGAAGTTGCAGAAAAGGATTTTTAGGGGTTAAGGGGTTTCCCCTTGCAAGGTGACAG
>NZ_DAINDI010000121.1:0-3724 GCF_036731945.1 Psychrobacter sp. | reverse complement strand
CACTGATAGGCTCTGGCAACTCATAGCGCTCAAAGTCATCTAAGACAAAGTAAGAAGTGTTGCTTCTGAATCGCTGTATGCGTGCAATGACCAGTCCTTTCACGCGGCCAATCCAGCGAATATCGGTGTACTGCGTTTGATACTCTGCATAGCCACCTTCGCACCGCTTTTGCGGTATCTGCTCAATCTTACCGCCTGATTTAAGCGTGCTTATCATAGCCACACGTCTTTCGATTGCTGCTGCTTGATCAAACGCCGCTTTACTGCTATTGCGTTTTGCGTACTTACGCTTTGGCGCTGCTGCTGGTCTGACTGTTTTGCTTTTAACCGCTTTAGATAGCACTGGCGTACGCTCTCTTTTTTGACGATGAATAGCAGTACCATCCGCCAAACGTGCCTGCGCCTCACGGTACTCAGCTTGCGCTCTTGCCTCTGCTTCTCTGCGTTTCTGTCCTTGGAGAGCTACAAATAGCTGATCGTTAGTACGCTGAATTTTGCGCTTTGGTGCATCAGGCGCATCAAGGTCAGTTGCGCCCACTTCTTCTAAGTATTCAGCTACCGCTGATTGCCAGTCGGGATTAACTGGTTTTGGATAATTGCTAATATCTGAAAATATCTGCTCTCTTAACATCACTTACCCCACATTCTGTATAACGTTGTCAGCACGAGTAATGCCGCTGCTACGTGAACCAATATATAAACGACTTTCCAAAACGCCTTGTCGTCTGCCTTTTTATCGCTTTCTTCTTGCGAGCAATCACTGACCGCTTCACTTGCCAGCACTGCTTGGCGTTCGCGCTCTTGTTCGCAAGCAAATAAGTTTCTATCCGTTGATTTCACCTTTGTCTCCTTTTCGGTGCCTTAAAAACACCTATTTGATAATCTGGATTGGTTCAGGATTTTGAATGCGTTTGCGAATATCGTCTTTGGACTTCTTGACGAACTGGTTGGCGGCGTGGGCCGTAAACTCTTCTACGGTCATTCCCTTTTGTGCTGCCGCCCATCGCAACTGCTTCATTTCCTCATCGTTTTTAAATTCCGTTTCTATATCAGGCATAGACCTCCCCTTGTGGTAACCGAAAAACGCCTAAACTGCGTCTTCATAATCGGTTAGGTTTCGTTCAAACTCAGCTTTAATCTCAGCGACAAGCTTCATCGTTGCTTTACGGACTAGCGTGCTTTTTTGCAGACCAGTCAGACCAGTGACGCGGATTAAATCCTCGTACTCGTCGTCACTGAAACGCGCATTGATACGGTTGTCTTTGATGTGTTTCGGGTCGTCGTACATGGGTTGGCACTCCTTTTGCTATCAATATTTATTAGGCGTAATCAGCATCTTTAAGCTTGATGAAATCTACATAATCCGGAAAATCATCTAATGATTTTTTGTCGATGCAGATATGCTCATGAAGACTTTGGATTCTCTCAACCGTCTGCCAACCAGAACTTTTGAATAGCTGGCGCTGGATTCGAGAAACACTCGATTGATTAGCCCCGACTTTCAAGCTGATATCTTTTTGACTGATACCCGCTGCTTCGAGATTTTCTAGGCATGTATGAGGAGGTAGCATTAGTGGATTCTCTTTTTTATATCAATATGGTTATTATAATGCGTATTAGCATTAAATCAACCACTTTCGCATGGCGCTGTTAAAGGTATGCGTAAACGCATAAAATAAGCAGTACTAAATAATTTTAGCCAATCAATCGTGGGGTTCGCATGAGCACTCTAATTAAGAACTTGGATCACCTGATTCATAAGCACAGAACTAATGCCACCCAGCTTCAAGAGGACATCAATGTTCCTCAGACAACAACGTCAAGAATACTGAACGGCACAACTGCTAATCCAAGTGACAGAACATTGAAGAAATACGCCGACCACTTTAAGGTGACGGTTGCTGATTTGAGATACAGTGATTTAACGAATGATAAAAACAAGGATCTGTTAGCGCCTATCGTTAACAGCAATGCAGTGCGCGTGAGAGACGGAGGGAGAGACTTGATACAGATACCGATTTATAGCACCATTTTTTGTTGCGGTGACGGCAATAAGGACTTTGGGTTTGAGGAAATAAAGGGCTATAGGGATTTTGATGAGGAGTTTTTTAGGAAGGCAGGCGTGAGGCCTGAAGACTTTAAGCTTGTCTGCGCTGGGAATGACAGCATGTCGCCCTATATAAATGACAAAGATGAGGTTGGTATTATACTTAGTGACAAAGAGCTTAAAGATGGTCAGGTTTATGCCTTACTGCTAGATGGTGACCGTATGTTTAAACAAGTCTTTTTAGAAGGCGGCGGGAATCTGCGATTACATAGTTTTAATGACCGATACCCCGATAAAATAATTACAAAAGAGAATCACGAAAGCTTAATCATTGTTGGGCGACAATACTTTAGAGCTGGAAGCTAGTCACCAAACACTATAAAAAATAAATAAGATAAAAAAAGCCACTCGATTGAGTGGCTTTTTTTATGCGTTCGCTCATGCGTTATTGCATCATTTGCATATTTTAATGCAAAAGTACTTGCATTTATAAATGCGCCTACGCATAATAGGCGTATCAAAACGGCAACCGCCCTGCGAGCAATCGCTAAAACTATTTAAAAACTCAATGCAAAAATTTAGCTAATAAAAAATAGCCATTCATTTTAGACGGATGGCTATGACGTATTAACTAACGGTCTATGACCACTACTACGGAGATAAAAGCATGGCATGTAAATGTATTGATGAATTACCTGCAAAGATTATGGCTCATTGCAATCAGCAAAAAGAGTATCAAGCCAAACCAGTACTAGACGCCTCTTTTAAAGACATTGTGTTCCCGATAATAAACGGTGAGATGTTCGATGCGCTAAAAGCGGATGTGTTACTCATCGTAGATGGGCGACGAACACCAAAGAAAACAACTATGACGTTCGTTTACTGCCCTTTCTGCGGCGTGAAGTATCAGGAGGACGTATGAGCGAAGAAATGATAATCAAAAAGCTGTCAGATGGTGCGACTGTCAAGATTGGTCATCGTCAATCAAAGAAAGTAAGTACGAATTTTAAGACTGGCAGTTCACGTACAAGCCGCATTGACCACTATGAGTTTATCACTGAGTCAAACGGTAACCGAAAGGTGACAGCGATACCCAAGCGATTATATGTTGCGCTACTAGCGTTTGAGATTGACCCAAAATTTTAAGGTGATTTAGGAGTGAAGAGACAAGTAATTCTGGAGGAATCGAGCAAATGGACCTCATGCTTGCAACTGGTGCTCTTGAGATGGTTATCGAGATAGGGATTTCAAAAGGACACCCTATGGAAGATGAAAAACTAGCGCTTGGTCGCTTAAAAGCCGCACTCGGCGTAACAGTATAAGGATAAGGATATGAGCGAATTAAGAGATATGAACAACAGAATCAGATTATCAATTGATGATGTGAACATCATCAACGATGACGAAACATTAATCGAAATGAAAGACCGTGAGTGCTCAATTGCGGTTATTGAATATCCAGATGGATATGACGCAGGTGATGAATTAGATATCGAAGTCTATTGGGGTTGCGATAACTACAAGATACCAGCTAGCGCTTTGAGACTCGGCTCTCAACTACTAGAAATCGCTGAGTTTAAAGGTCTAATTAACACCTAGTTATTACAACATAGCCGATTGGTTCGCCAGTCGTCTATCTCGTAACAACTCCCTCAATAACATAAGGACCATCTTATG
>NZ_DAINDI010000120.1:0-3780 GCF_036731945.1 Psychrobacter sp. | reverse complement strand
GCGCTAAAAAATATCAGCGAATCAGCACTCGATGAAATTGTGGTTACCGACACCATTCCATTGTCTGACGCAGCTAAAGCTTGTAGCAAAATCCGTCAAGTAAGTATCGCTCCAATGCTGGCTGAAAGCTTACGCCGTATCAATAACGAAGAATCTATCAGCGCTATGTTTGATGCTTAGGTAAAGATGTATTTTCGTTGCTAAAAAATGCCATACTAAAAAACGCTAAGTTTAATGACTTGGCGTTTTTTTATATAAGATGGTCGCGCACCATTTTCTCTAGGTCTTTATTATTGTTAAAGAATCACGTATAATGCGCGCCTGTATTCATCATTCGTTAACCCCTATAATTTTTAGGTATTATATATTTAGCGACATGATTGATACTTTCTAAAGTATTGATTATCCGGTGATAGACTGGTCGCAAGTCTGTTATTGCTGGTAGATACTTCACATACTCTCTATAGGATTATATCCATGGCTATTGATCATTTTGCAATCAACGCAGTTGACCGCTCTGCTGAACAACAAGGTAAAGGTGCGAGCCGCCGCCTACGTAAGCAGAACCTAGTTCCTGCTATCATTTATGGTGGTGGTGAAGAACCAACTGCCATCTCTATCAAAATCAACGAGCTAGTAAAGTCGCTTGAATATGAAGCGTTTTTCTCACAAATTTTGACCATCACTACCGATAAAGGTGATGAGCAACAAGTCGTTATCAAAGACTTGCAGCGCCATCCTGCTAAAGGTTTCCCAATGCATGCAGATTTTCAGCGCATTGTGAAAGGTCAAAAAATTAACATGCACGTTCCGCTACATTTTGCAGGCCGTGAAGAAGCGCCAGGTACGAAAGCGGGCGGTATCTTATCTACGCTAGTATCTGATGTTGAAATCGTTTGCCTACCTTCACAATTACCTGAATACTTAGAAATCGACGTATCAGGCATGGAAATCGGTGATCTATTCCGTCTATCAGACATCAAATTGCCTGAAGGCGTGATTATCTTTGATCTTGACATGGAAGATGCGCACGACCGTACTGTTGTGAACATGCAGCCACCAACGGTTGAAGAAGTTGACGAAGATGCTGACGAAGTTGATGCTGATGAAGTACCTGCTACTGAGCAAAACGCTGACGGCGAAGTTAAAGAAGACAAAGACGCTGAATAATAATCTTTATAACGCTTATCTAGCAGCCTTATGGTTGCGCGGTTATAAAAGATTGGTTTAGTCAAAAAATAGCAGGTGATGAATATCTCCTGCTGTTTTTGTAACTGAGGTTTGAAAAGAAGGTTTGAAAAGTAGGATAAGCACGATCAGTTCATCTTACTTTTCAAACCTTATCTCTTATTTATTAAATTTAAGCAGGGTGTTTTTATGACCATAAAGCTTATTGTCGGTCTTGGTAATCCTGGTCAGCAGTATATGTTTACGCGTCATAATGCAGGGTTTTGGTTCGTCCATCATTTGGCGCAGCAGTTTAATATTGCCCTCGCCCCCGACAAAAAATTCCACGGGGTGACGGGACGTGGGCAAATTCATGGTCACGATGTACGCCTGCTTATGCCTCTGACCTTTATGAATAAATCTGGTCAATCGGTGGTGCCGATGGTCAATTTTTATGGCATTAACAATAATGAGCTGCTGATTGCCCATGATGAGCTCGATATACCCGCTGGCAGTATCAAGCTCAAAACCGACGGCGGACACGGTGGTCATAATGGTCTGCGTGATATCACCCCACATATCGGCAACGACTTTCATCGCCTGCGTATCGGTATTGGTCATCCGGGTCACAAATCTAAAGTCAGCGGTCACGTATTGTCTAAAGCGGCGCCCGATGAGCAAATGGCTATCGATAGCGCGTTAAGTGCTGCTTTTGACGCCTTACCATTATTATTAGATGGTGATATTGAAAAAGCGCGCTCGCAGATTAATGGCTTTAAATTACCAGAATAATCTGCCGTTGATGGCAAACATTTAAGTCATTTAAATCGCCAAAGCGTAAATTTAGCCGTGACTTTTAGGCAAATAACTTTTATTCTACTTACCCTGTCCCCATTAAGCTTTTGATTTGGTTCATTTATATCAGTTACCCTAAGGAAGCAACCTATGCTACTTAATATGCTCAAGTGCAAATTACATCGCGCCCGTGTTACCCATGCTGAGCTGCATTATGAAGGCTCATGCGGTATCGATGGTGACCTACTCGACCTTGCTGGTCTGCGTGAAAACGAATCTATCGATATCTATAACGTCACCAATGGCAAACGCTTTCGCACCTACGCGATTCGCGCTGAAGCGGGCTCTGGCATTATCTCGTTAAACGGTGCCGCCGCTCATATGGCTGACCTAGGCGATATCGTCATTATCTGTGCTTACGCCCATTTTGATGAAGTAGAAGCCGCTACCTATCAGCCAAAACTGGTGTATTGCAACGAAGACAACACCGTGAAAGACACGGCCAATATCATTCCGGTACAAGTGGCTTAATTATCCATGACTGCCGTGTAAGTGGTCAATAAAAAAGCTGAATCTAATTAAGATTCAGCTTTTTTTATGCTATTTATTTATCCTGCTTGCGGTTTCTAATCACCCGCCATAGCCCTTCATTTTCTGTTTTCGGCATTTTTAAAGTGATGGTATTTGATAGCATATCTTGTATGGCCAAACCGCGACGATTAAAAAGACAAAAGGCATAGTTGAAAACAAAGCCCAAAAAAGCACTGGTCAATAAGATAGCGCGTGAACCACCGATAACACTACCAATGAGACCAAATATCAGCGGCATCAGACTTGCTGCCAAAATACGCTTAAAAGATTGCCCCCACGTTAGCAAGTGACCATTATTATTGACCGTTTTTAAGCGCCACGTTTGCATGCCTAGTGTTTGCCCACCGCGGCGCCAAAACAGCCCATAGAAGCCCACCAGCGTTAGAATAAAAGACGGGGTCATAATAAAGTTTTGATACCATGACGGCAGCGATCTGGCTTGCTGTGACTGCGTGCCCGTCTCCATCGTCAATAGCGTACCAATTACGGTCAGCACCGTACCGACCAAAAACAGTAGTGCCAAAATCAACATACCATCATAAAGGATAGCCGCCATACGCGTGCCCGGTTTGGCAATCACTGCCTCTTCGGCAACGGAGTCTTGATGCGCTGAGTTGTTGCGTGGCGATTTTGCTTTAGTAGCAGCTTTTGGTGACGATTTTGACATGATACCAGCCCATAACAAGCGAAAAATAGAGCGCTCATTGTACCGTAATTCAGGCACTTAGCGTACCTTATGATAAGACAAGACTTTTGCTATAAAGACAGGGGATTTGAATTTAGGAAAGAATAACAAGGTAAGGTTGTACTGCTATAAAAATGACAGACATAAAAAAATCGCCAAATTGTCATAAGACAGGCGATTAATTTAGTTTTAGCTTAATGATTATATGAATCAAATAAGCTAGTATGCAAATGGTGCGCTTGGAGAGATTCGAACGCCCGACCCCTTAGTTCGTAGCCAAGTGCTCTATCCAACTGAGCTACAAGCGCGTACTTTGCATATTATCTACTGAATTATTCAAGAACAATTGCAGTAAATTAGGTTGGTTATTATATAGATAATCTCGCTTGTGTCAACTCATTTTTTAATTAAATTCAAATTATTTTTGAATGTTAATCTAAAATATCATTAACGCTATTTTTGCGTTATTACTCTTTATAACAACTGAATAAATGGCGGTGAAGGAGGGATTCGAACCCTCGATACGCTTACACGTATGGTTC
>NZ_DAINDI010000119.1:0-4039 GCF_036731945.1 Psychrobacter sp. | reverse complement strand
GCACGGAAGGTATCGCCAGCCGCTAGCATGACAGACTTTCCTTCACCTTGCAGGCGCTTAGCAAGTTTACCAATAGTCGTCGTTTTACCAACACCATTGACGCCTACTACTAAGATAACAAAAGGTTTTTTACTGGTATCAATGATAAGTGGCGCAACTTTTGGCGTTAAGATATCGACCAGCTCAGTTTGCAGTGCTTTATATAATGAATGGGCATAAATCAAATCGCCACGGGCGGTTTGCTCAGTCAGGCTCTTAATAATACGATTGGTGGCATTGACGCCGATATCAGCGACCAACAGCTGGTCTTCCACTTCTTCTAAGAGCTCATCGTCAATCTCTTTGCCACCGATAAGGATACTAACCATCCCTTCGGCAAGATTTTTACGTGACTTACTCAGCCCCGTCTTCATGCGATTAAACCAGCTGCCTTTTTTCTTATTTTCCTCAGTCTGTTCTGACTGTTGCGACTCTTCTGGCGCTGTTGCCGGCTGCTGTAACTCAGTTTTTGCTTTATCAATAGCGCTGCTATCATTATTTTTAGAGGTGACGCTCGCACTATCGCCCAGATGATCTTGCAAAGGCATCGTAGGAATTGAAGTTGTAGACTGCGACGCAGCAGTATTTGTAGCACTTTTTGCCGTTGTTTCTACAGTACCCTCTATAGTATTTGCAGCGGGGCTTTGTTTTTCTGTCTTAATAATCGGCGTCGCTAGTGGTAGGTCTGCCGCTGTATCGGTAAGTGAAGTATCTTCAGACTCCTCGATGATATGCACCGATTGCGCCGGCAGACTGGGTAAGGTAATATCGTCGTCATCCAAATCATCAAGACCGCCGTCGAGGTTGATGACCACACGATTGCTGTTATTGGGATTATTCATAAGCTTGCCCTAAAAGTTATCATTATCAGTAGTTTTTAAAATGATGTGCCGCCCGCCTTTGATGATTAACGGACGATTATTTTTAGCCTAGTTTAGCATAATTCAAGCCGCGCTTAGCCTTTAGCATCGCAGAGCATGGTTAAATTATAAAAACCCATAAATTCATAGTAAAACGCTTACTAATTAAGAATAACCTTCCTAATGATAGGTTTATAAATCTTATAACTAGCTAAGCAAGTTTCGCTTAAGGTTTGGACACAAAAATCTGACCTTTGATAGGGCAAACTTCGCCTACCCTTAGCATGATTATACCACCCTATTTCATTTGCTTTTTTTGGCCACTTATATTGGAAACGACCTATGTTATCACTATCGAACGATTATAAAAAAATGACCCAAATGGGCGCCGCCTTGCTTTTTACTATTATCGCGTTGTCCTCAACTGGCTGTAGCACTACACAAGAATTTAAACCGACTGCTACCGTCATGGTTGGGGCGCACAAGTCTTTATAATGGCGTTATGTTTGTCATAAATAGATATATTCATCCAATCATAAATATACGCCATTCTCATTTTACCACTCAGTCACTTATCAGCTACCTTTTATATAAGTAGAACCTATCATGCCATCATCTTTACCTACTATCTCTTTACGCCTTGCCTGCGCTTTAGCGATGGCGACTACCCTTGCGGCTTGCCAAACGAGCGCAGTTTCTTCGGCGAGTGAAGTCGCTAAAAATAAAAATACTACGACCACAGATGTGGTAAATAAAAACCAGCTGGTTAAAGACACTGAGCAACCTTCAGCACTGACCATGGATATGTCTGGTCGCCATGAATACCAGCTCGAAAATGGCTTAAAGATAGTGGTCAAAGAAGACCACCGCGCGCCTGTGGTCATGACACAGATTTGGTATCGTGTCGGCTCAGCAGATGAGCCTCTCGATAAAGGCGGCATCTCTCATGTGCTTGAGCATATGATGTTTAAAGGTACCGCTGATGTATCAAGCGACGATTATGAGCGTTTGATTGCCAAATTTGGCGGCGTCAATAATGCCTTTACCAGTTACGATTTTACCGGTTATTACGAGCTATTCCCTGCCAATCGCTTACCATTAGCGTTAGAGCTAGAAGCGGATCGCATGAAAAACTTAATATTTGATGACAAAGCATTTGCCAAAGAGCATCAAGTGGTCATGGAAGAGCGTCGTCAGCGTACGGATGACAATCCGATTGCCAAAGCTTATGAATCATTTCGACTGCTGGCATTACCAAACAGTCCAAAAGGCGAATCGGTCATTGGCCCTATGAATGAGCTTGAATCAATCACCCTTAACGATTTAAAAGACTGGTACAAAACATGGTACGCACCCAATAACGCCACTTTGGTTATCGTCGGCGATGTTGAGCCAACCGACGTATTAGCGCAGGTCAAACGCTATTTTGGGGAGCTAAAACCAAGCGCGTTACCTAAGCGTCCTGCAGTCACACAAAAGGGTTTTCGCGGTTATCAGCAGGTAGAGTCTGAGCAAGCGGTACAAGTGCCGGTTTTACTGATGGGCTATAACGTGCCCAGTCTGGTAACAGCGGGCGCTAATAATGAGAAGCAAGCGTATGCGCTGTCGCTTGCGCAAGATGTATTAGATGGTGGTCTATCAGCACGTCTCGAGAGCAGGCTGGTACGCGAGCAAGGACTGCTGACCACAGTTGGTACCTCTTATGACTTGCTCGATCGCGGTGATGGGCTGTTTTTGATACAAGCAACCCCGCGCGAAGGCGTCAGTTTAGCGCAGGCACAACAAGCCATTATCAATGAGATTAATAAGCTATCGACCGACCCGATTGCTGCCGATGAAATCGAGCGCGCCAAAACCAATACTGTCACCGGCTTGGTATACGCACAGGATAGTATGGAAGGTCAGGCGCGTATGATTGGCTCGCTGCAATCTATCGGTCTTGATGATAGGTTACTTGCTAAATTACCAACCAAGCTTGATAGCGTAACCATTGCGGATATCCAAGCGGCAAGTAAAAAGTATTTGGTCAAAGATAATTTAACGGTCATGCATATTATCCCGCCCAGAGAGGCTGCTCAAAAAGAGACGGTAAGCAAGGCCAAATAACACAATAGGCTAGCCAATTTTTTTAGAAAAAACTCAATACTTATGACCTTATGACCTTATGACCTTATGACCTTATGAATAAGAAGAAAAACATGACTCAAAGACCTTTTCTTAAGAAAACCAAATTCTTAACTAACTTTAAGCAGCTGCCTCATCTAAGTGTAGGTATTTTTTTAGGTATGATGAGCTTAACTACTATCGCGCAGGCCGATATGGTAGGTGGCGAAGATGCTCGCACGCCCGCAGCCGCTGTCGATACCAGCGCGCCTATTGCCGCTCTCACTAAACTAAGTAGCCTTGATAATGCCAAACCTTTAGAAGTCACGGTGCCAAAGATTCAGAGCTTTAAGACCAAAGCCGGTATTCCTGTGCTTTTCGTGCGGACGACTACTCTGCCCATCGTTGATATCGATTTGCGCTTTAATGCCGGTAGCGCCCGTGATGGCAGTATCAGTCAGTCAGGCTTTGGTATTGCCAATATGACCGCGACGATGCTTGAGCAAGGCTCCAAACGCTTAGATGAAAATGAATTTACGCGGGCGGTCGAAACCTTGGGTATCAATCTAGGTAGTAGCGCCTATAAAGACATGTTTATTGTCTCGTTGCGCAGCTTGTCTGATGATAAGCATCTACTGCCTGCCGTTGATTTAATGACCCAAATGCTCACTGAACCGCGCTTTGATGAACAAATCTTAGCGCGCAACAAAGCACGCTTACTGGTCGGTTTACAGCAGCAAAAACAAGACCCCGGCAGCCTTGCCAGCATTGCCTTTAGCAAGGCGCTATATGGCGACCATCCTTATGCGCATCCATCGGTTGGTACGCTTGAAAGCGTTCCCAATATTGAAAGACAGCATTTGATTGAATTTAAAAACCGCTATCTAGTTGCTGCTAATGCGTCGCTTGCCATGACTGGTAATTTGACTTTGGCACAAGCGAAAAATTTGGCGGAAGAAATAACGGCAGACTTGCCAGCGGGTCAAGCGGCGGCGGCCCTGCCCGAACCAAAGCCACTAACCCAGCCTCAACATATT
>NZ_DAINDI010000118.1:0-4043 GCF_036731945.1 Psychrobacter sp. | reverse complement strand
CATAAGATGGTCCTTATGTTATTGAGGGAGTTGTTACGAGATAGACGACTGGCGAGCCAATCGGCTATGTTGTAATAACTTAAAAACTAAACTGTTACGCCAAGCGCAGCCTTTAGTCTGCTAAGCGCTAACTTTTCATCTTCCATAGGGTGTCCTTTTGAAATCCCTATCTCGACAACCATCTCAAGCGCGCCAGTCGCAAGCATGAGATCCATTTGCTCGATTCCTACAGATTTACTATCTACTTCGCTCATACATCCTCCTGATACTTTACGCCGCAAAAAGGGCAGTAAACGAACGTCATAGTTGTTTTCTTTTGCGTCTTTCGACCTTCAACATTCAGCAAAACATCTGCTTTTAACGCCGTGGTAATCTCGCCGTTATACATTGGGAAAACCACGTCTTTAAATCTTGCTCTTAACACTGGCGGTTGCTTTGGTGTTTGCGGTTGGTTGCAATGAGCGATAATCTTTTCGGGTAAATCTTCTAAGCATTTACATGCCATGCCTTTATCTCCGTAGTAGTGGTCATAGACCGTTGTTAAATAGTTTTAGCGATTGCTCGCAGGGCGATTGCCGTTTTGATGTATTTAATTATAGGTATGCCGATATTACAAGTCAAGTTTAATATCGGTAAATAAAGGTAAATTAATAAAAAGATATTTGTATGCCTTTATTTAGGCACAAAAAAACCGCCAATGAAGGCGGTTTAGTGATAAAGTAATATGAAATTAATTGTTAAGGGTGAACGTTATGCTATCTGAAATCGAAGTTAGACGTGAGGTTATTCATTTGCTGCTATCTAACACACGGCCAAACCTCAAAGACTCCAGTGATATTATACGTATTGCTGAAGAATTAACGTCCTTTATTTTGGGGAAGAAACAGACTTAGGGACAAGTCCTCCTGTCGCTACTGTCAAGCATTCAGCGTAAAGAGATAAATAGTATAACCTCGGGTTATTCTGTTTATCTGCATTTTGGCGATCATACTCAGGGCTTTCAGCATTAGCTATATCTATCATCAATTCATAGGCAACACGCTCGGCGCTGTTGTCTTTTATTTCAATAGGACCTTCTATATTCATACCATTAATCATAGTTATTTCCTTATAGCCAGTCTCAAGCGTGCTGGCGGGTACGCATAAAGCTAATCCCAGTCTAAAGCTTCGCGGTATACACACCAGCCAGCCGGCAGTGTTTCCACTGGCTTAGAATGCTTTAAAAAATGACATATCCAAACGTACGTCCAATCATTAGTATTTGACATATTTACCCACCACCTTGCCTACTAGATTGCAGTCACCCATTGGTAGCATTTTTTGCTCATGCCAGTTTGGATTGAGAGGGCGCAAGTACATATCTTCCGATGTTTCGCCAAGCACCAGCTGCTTGAATGTAGCTTCCGTGTCGTCGTTGCACTGAACTATCACAAGATCATTGTTTTTTAGCGCAAACAACCCAGTTTGAGGCTCAACGTAAATAATGTCATCTGGATCAAACTTAGGCAGCATACTCTCACCTCGGACAATCAAGGCAAAACCATTCTTTGATAGGTTTTTCGGTCTTGATACCTTGCCTATAGCATCATCAAAAGTAACTGCTTCCACGTTAGACCAACTGCCAGCCGCTACCCAGCTTAAAATAGGCACTTCATCTGAAACATCCACCATAGGCGCGTTTACCGTACCTTTCGGTGCAATGCTGCTATATCTAGCACCGCCATTCTCAATATCTTTTATTTTCTGCATCAAATCAGATGGGCTTGGCTTGGTTAGCATTTCACCATCACCGGTAGCCAACCACACTGGGTCAACTTGAAACAATGTTGCCAGCTCTATCAACTTGGTAGAGCTTTTGCTTTCACCTCTTTCTAATTCACTATAACTAGATTGTTTAAGGCCTTTGATTCGGCTTTCAATTTCTTTTTGAGTGAGACCGGCGTACTTACGAGCCTTCTTAAGCCTGTCTTTTAGTTCCATAAAACCCTCCAGTTTAAACCTATCCTATTTTATAGGCGTTCCTATACTTGCGCAAACAGGCACGCCGTTATTAATTATTGACTAAATAAAGGCTTACCTTTATTATTGAGTAAATAAATAAAGGTATCTGACTATGAACTCACAACCTAAAGAGAAATTCGAGCCAGTTGTTCGCTTGATCGAATACTTTGGAGGTCAAATACCAACTGCTAAAGCCCTAAAAGTTAAGCAGGGCACAGTAAGCGGTTGGTTGAATTGCGTCCATGGCGTTAACAGCTTTAATGCTATGCGCGCAGAGGCTATCACCAAAGGAGCAGTTAAGGCTGACGAATTATGTCCAAAGCTAGCAGAAATCAATGATCAAGCAGAGCAAACTGAACACGCTTAACCACTACTACTACGGAGTTAAACCATGTCCATAAACCAATTATCGCCCGAAAGAGTGCAACGGTCACGCAATATGCAATCAGACATCTTGCATGCAGTTGCAGAGACTAGGCAGGTAAATGTCGCTAAATGCCTTGGCGTAGAGTCAAGCACAGTCGGCCGCTGGCTAGATGCGAAAAACCCAGAAAGCCAAGTCGTTCGCTTTTGCGACATGCTCGCGCTTTGCGGCCTAAAGGTCGTGCCAGCCAATGCCAAGTGCTATGACGCGGCAAAAATCGAAATACTGTTTCGTATATCAAAGGACCATTTCCAGCGTTTAGACGCGGTTGATGACTTCTTTCAAAACGACGCTGGCATGTATGACGCAAGTGACGACGTACGCTATAGCCGAGGAACTGGCCTATCAGGCTTGAATACCAATCCAAACAATATGCTTGGGTTACTCATGCGCTGCATAGAGGCTTGCAAGAGCTTGGTAGCTCCTAAGAACGATGTCAGACCGACACTGCTAGTCGCAAGATTGAATATTGAAAACGAGATAAAACAAGAACGCCAAGACATCGTGGCAGACGACGCTGCGTTTTGGAAAGCGTCGTACATATTGATCCACGTAGCAGCCGTATTAATTGTGCTGACAACGTTATACAGAATGTGGGGGCAGTGATGTTAAGAGAGCAGGTATTTTCAGATATTAGCAATTATCCAAAACCAGTTAATCCCGACTGGCAATCAGCGGTAGCTGAATACTTAGAAGAAGTGGGCGCAACTGACCTTGATGCGCCTGATGCACCAAAGCGCAAAATTCAGCGTACTAACGATCAGCTATTTGTAGCTCTCCAAGGACAGAAACGCAGAGAAGCAGAGGCAAGAGCGCAAGCTGAGTACCGTGAGGCGCAGGCACGTTTGGCGGATGGTACTGCTATTCATCGTCAAAAAAGAGAGCGTACGCCAGTGCTATCTAAAGCGGTTAAAAGCAAAACAGTCAGACCAGCAGCAGCGCCAAAGCGCAAGTACGCAAAACGCAATAGCAGTAAAGCGGCGTTTGATGAAGCAGCGGCAATCGAAAGACGTATGGCTATGATAAGTACGCTTAAATCAGGTGGCAAGATTGAGCAGATACCGCAAAAGCAATGCAAAGGTGGTTATGCAGAGTATCAAACGCAGTACACAGATATTCGCTGGATTACTAGAGTAAAAGGACTTGTTATTGCTCGCATACAGCGCGTCAGAAGCAACACCTCTTACTTTGTCTTAGATGACTTTGAGCGCTATGAGTTGCCAGAGCCTATCAGTGGCTATGCTGAAGAAAAGCAAAAAATGCTTACTGCATTGCTTAGCAAGAAGCTTGTGCTGGCAAGTGATATCGATAGCAGCGCTAAAGTTGCATCGCGAACGATTGCAGCATTGGCTGAGATACACGACTTAGATATTTATACCGTGTTTGAGAGTCGTTCTGTGCATGGCTGGATATTCATTATGGACGAAGAAAAGCGCAAAGCTAAACTCAAAGAAGTGGGCGATTTATTGCAGGCGCTGGATTTTTTGGAAGAACGAAAACTAAGAAAAGAAAATGACCGTCTGCCAATGCACGTACCTGACGTGATACTTGACGCGGCATACCGTGAGTTTAAGCGCGTTGCCAAAGATGCGGGCGCGACTATAGAAGAAGTGTTAGC
>NZ_DAINDI010000117.1:0-4051 GCF_036731945.1 Psychrobacter sp. | reverse complement strand
TCATTAATGACGCCACCAAATTTCCCTAAAATTGAAATTGCTTTTGCGCTATCTATAGGACTCCCGCCACCTAAGGCAATCAAACCATCATATTCTTGGTGTCGTACCTGCTGCACCCCTGACTCAATAGAGCTTTCAGTAGGCTCAGGCATAGTATCTGAGAATACATCAGCTGTAATCTGAACCTCTTTCAAAATGGTTTGCAGTTTGTCCACATAACCCAGTTTAACCATCATCTCATCCGTAATGATGAGAGGCTTTTTAATACCCAAACTATCTAATATGTTCGGTAGCTTTTGACATGCATCGCGGCCTACCTCCATGATTCTTGGTAGAAGAATACTATGTGACATATTTACCTATCCTTGTGTTGATCACTATGTGTTTAATACTGTGCTAAAACGAGCCTATTAATGTACCTAAGGTAATGACTGCTATGAGTGCAAGCACAGGTACCGCAACAGCTACCACAAAGATATCTTTATAAGACTCTCTATGAGTGAGCTGACAAATTACGAGTAGAGTTATAACTGCACCATTGTGCGGAAGAGCATCTAAACCACCTGATGCTATAGAAGCTACACGATGCATTAACTCAGGATTAATACCAAATTGAGAAGCTAACTGAAGATAGTTGTCCCCCATGGTATTGAGAGCAATACTTAGTCCACCAGACGCTGAGCCAGTAATACCCGCCATAACGTTTACGAAAACAGCCTCTGAAATTAGAGGGTTCTCCGGAGACAAACCTAATAAGAATTCTTTTACGATGATAAACCCGGTTAAAGTAGCGATAACCGATCCATATCCAACTTCAGATGCCGTGTTAAAAATTGGTAGCAATGACCCTAGCGCACCCTCACTGAGCGATTCTTTTAGGTCCTTCCAACGCTTCCAATTGAGCAGAATCATCGCTCCGCAAGACACTACCAAAGCTATAACAATAGCCCAAATACCAAGAACTTTAGATAGAGGAACAGCGCCAAACTCTTCAGTTGCTAGATAGCTGTTATCCATACTAGGTAATAGCCATTTTGTGCAAATGAAATTAATCAATATGACTAAGATGATTGGTAATAACGCTACAAGTAATGAAGGCTTGGCGCTATGATCGACTACCGCTAACTTATCATGATGATGTTGACCATAACCCTCTCCTGCATTTAGAGCTGTTTTAGTACGATAATTAAGCCAAATCATTCCGCCTACTAACATGATCAAGCCACCAATAGCACCAAGACCAGGGGCAGCAAAAGAATCTGTTTTGAAAAATGGCATAGGAATGGCATTTTGAATTGCCGGTGTCCCTGGTAAAGCGGTCATCGTGAAGGTCAAAGCACCCAAGGCGATAGCACCAGGAATAAGTCTTTTAGGGATGTTCAATTCGCGA
Organism: Psychrobacter sp.; assembly: GCF_036731945.1. Taxonomy (GTDB): domain Bacteria; phylum Pseudomonadota; class Gammaproteobacteria; order Pseudomonadales; family Moraxellaceae; genus Psychrobacter. The sequence continues at coordinate 2,661 of NZ_DAINDI010000117.1, read as the reverse complement.
AATAAAGCAGCAGCGATTGGGTATACAGCAAAGCCCACTACAAACAATGACACACCGCCGTACGTTAAAATCGCACAGGCCATGACGATAGATAAAACAGCTTGCTTCTTACCGAGTTTAGTGACGAGTGACTCTGAGATGCTAAGTGCGGAACCTGAATCATCCATCAACTTACCAAATATAGCGCCTAGTAGAAAAAGCGGGAAGAAGCTGATGATGTATCCACCCAGACCTTTCATAAATACTTGCGTATAGACGCCTAGCATCGTATTAGCCTCACCACTTAAAAGCACAGCAAGCATTGCTAGCAAAGGCGCTAACAAAATCACGCTATGACCACGGTAGGCCAAATACATTAATAACCCTAACGACAGCAAAATGGGCAATAAACTTATCATATGCACTCCCTGTGCTATATATACATAAAATCCATTTCATTATTTTCACATAACGATAAAATTTATATCGTTATGTGAAAATAACAGAATATTTTTATAATGACAAGTCTTAAATCATTAAATATTATCGTTATAATGATTAGAAACATTAGAAGTCATATGGTTAGGGAGTGACAAAGATATGAGTAATACTAAAAAGAAGGGCTCAAGTGTTGAGCGGGTTTTGCAGATTGTGGAAATTCTGGCGAGATCGCAAAGACCAATGAGCGTTAGCGACTTAGCAGATACATTGGATGTACCTATACCTAGTATGTACAGGTTATTAGATCAGCTACAAAATATCGGGTTTGTACAATTGGACTTGCCTGGGAAGGTGACCTCTGGGAAAAGAACCTATAAGTTAGCTATGGACCTATTACAGAATAATCATTTTAAAATTGAAAGACTTGCAATATTACAGCAGCTTTCAGCACAAATAGGAGAAACCGTAGGCATTGCAATTATGAAAGACCTAGATGTAGTTTATGTAGATCGCGTTTTATCTGATTGGCCACTTCAAATATATCTGCCAGTAGGAACTCATGTACCGATTTGGGCAAGTGCAAGTGGGAAGTTATTCTTATCACAACTATCCAATGCAAAATGCGAACGTATCATTAATAAAATATCGATACATGCATTAACTACCAATACGCAAACAGATAAAAAGCAATTGATGCAGACTATTTCTAAGACACGGGATACTAGAGTAGGGATAGACAACGAAGAGTTTATTCCAGGCATGGTTGCTTGTGCTGTACTCATTCCTAATGATGAAAATAAAACGTTTGCTACAGTATTCACCCATGGTCCAACTGTAAGAAAAACTTTGGATGAGCTATTAGAATATGTACCTATTATGCGAGAAGCTGCTCTCGAGCTATCCGTTACTTTTAATCAGGACTATGAATAAATTATTAGCAATGTTTATTATTTATGATACCCGTCAACTCACCTTGACCTAAGCGAATAATTTTATAGAAACTAATTTGGGATATATTAATCAGACAGTACGAGGAATTACTATTCGTGGCAACAAACGTCAGTAATTGAAAATGGTATATTTTAGGTATACACCACTTAAGCCAGTCAAATAGACCGCTTAAAATAGACTGGATACAGTCGAACATGAAATGGTAAATTAACTATCCATTATTTATAGTAATAAGTGAACTTGCCAATTTAAGAATAGGTGGCCATTTGTTTAGGAGTATTTAATTCTTTATTTTTATTTGTAAACAGCTGATATATAAGGCTTTACACGCGAGGCAAGCAGACTTTGTTTACAGAATAGGCACTCTATTACTACGTAGCTGTGTTAAAAGAGGGGTATTTACCACCTTCAATTTCGATCAATTATGCCCACTTAAAACGCCCCTCGATCTTTATCTAAAGACATCACAGCGTCATATGAAAATCGATTTAATGCATTGAGGCTTCATTATAATCATTATATTGCATTCATAATCGCTTTTCTGCAAAATGGCTTATCTATAATCGCTTGAGCCATTCATGATGAACACCCCTACCTCAGACCCTATTGGCGCAGCATGGCTTATCGAGACCTTCCTAAATTTTGTGTAAGTATTTAATCTAAACGTCAGTTACACAGAATCTGGGATGGTCTCTTCAAGTCCTCACTAGCGCACCGATCATAGATAGAATATCTATGGTAAGTACATCATGAAGTACACTGTGGCTATCTCAGCAAGTTGAAACCTTAATACCATTAGCTCACAGCCAAAGATTCAAGTCCTCACTAGGGAATCGAACTTAATAAGTCGCAAACTTATCCTCTTGTTCATCACAGACCTTCAATCCAATTTGCACGGCTTCACTAAGGTCAGCCCCTTCCTTGACACTATGAGGCACATTTGGCGTCAAACGACTTAGCTTTAAGCCATCTACCGCTGCTTTATTAAGCGGTATACCAACGTAAGATTCATCGGTGTAACCCTTAGGATGAAAAAACACCTCACGACCAAAGGAAGGATTTGAGGCACACGCAATCTCACCCTCAGGCACCGTAAACGGATAAGGTGTTGTGTAATATTTACTCCATGTCTGCTCACTCACTACGATATAGCCTGAACCATACAGATCATCTTCTGTATTGCCTGAGCTGCACCCAATCATAACGATAGACGCTACTGCAATTAACCACCTGGACATATTGATTCGCATGGTACGCCGTCCTTATCACGATCTAGCTTGGTATTTCCAC
>NZ_DAINDI010000116.1:0-4089 GCF_036731945.1 Psychrobacter sp. | reverse complement strand
GCCTGAAGTCTTGCTATTAGATGAGCCAACCTCAGCGCTTGACCCTATCTCTACTGGCGCGATTGAAGATTTGATTAGGGATTTAAAAAACGACTACACCATTGCTATCGTCACGCACAATATGCAGCAAGCTGCCCGCGTCTCCGACTACACCGCTTATATGTATTTGGGCGATATGGTAGAGATGGGCAAGACAAGCCAGATATTCAACCATCCCGCGCAAAAAGCAACCAAAGATTATATTACTGGGCGTTATGGTTAAGTCATTTGCGTACAAGTCTGGACAACCTTATTCTTATTAAAAGGCTAAAAAAGACATGCTATCTTGACAATAAAATGGCTAAATAAAACACCTTTATCATAAATCTAATCGGCGCAATCTTAGCGCGTTACCAATCACCGATACTGACGATAAACTCATCGCCGCCGCCGCTATCATCGGGCTAAGCAATAGCCCAAAGGCTGGGTATAGCACGCCTGCGGCAATCGGTACGCCAATTGCGTTATAGACGAAAGCGAAAAATAAGTTTTGTCTGATATTGCGCATGGTTGCGTGGCTGAGCTTATGGGCTTTGGCAATACCCATTAAGTCGCCTTTTAATAACGTAACCCCTGCGCTTTCCATAGCCACATCGGTACCTGTACCCATAGCAATACCGACATTCGCCTGCGCCAGTGCTGGCGCGTCGTTGATGCCATCACCTGCCATCGCTACCAATTTACCGTTGTCTTGCATTTCTTTGACGATACGGTTTTTGTCCTCTGGTGACACATCGGCATGCACCTCATCGATGCCTAGTTTACTCGCGACGGCCTGCGCAGTTTTTTCGTTATCGCCGGTTAGCATGACGACTTTTAGCCCTGCCTTGTGTAGCAGTTCTATGGCATCAGCAGTACTCGGCTTAATCGGATCAGCGACGGAAACCAAACCCGCCGCTTTACCATCTATAGCGACAAACATTACCGTTTCGCCATCTTTTCGGCGCACGTCAGCTTTAGTGGATAGCTCTCGATCAAAACTGTTTAAGCTCTGCATGAGTTTTGAGTTACCGATAGCGACTTGTTTGCCGTTTACTACCGCTTGTACACCTTCGCCCGTGGTCGAATTAAAGTCATGGGCTTTAGGGATAGTGAGTGATTTATCCTGAGCAGCTCTCACAATAGCTTCTGCCAAAGGGTGCTCGCTCGCGCTTTCTACTGCGGCGACCAGTGCCAAAAATTCATCTTCATCTTGTCCTGCCAGCGCGTCAATTGCGGTAAGCTCAGGTTTACCAGCGGTCAGCGTTCCAGTCTTGTCAACAACGATGGTATCGACCTTTTCCATCGTCTCTAAGGCTTCAGCGTTTTTGATAAGGACGCCGTTTTGCGCGCCCTTACCGGTACCGACCATGATTGACATGGGCGTCGCTAGTCCAAGCGCACAGGGACAGGCAATAATAAGGACAGCAATCGCATTCACCATGGCATAAGCCATTGCAGGTTCAGGGCCAAATAATGCCCAAACGATAAAGGTGATGATGGAGGTGACAATGACAATAGGCACAAACCAGCCTGCCACTTGGTCAACCAAACGCTGAATGGGCGCGCGGCTACGCTGGGCATCAGCAACCATTTGTACGATTTTAGACAATACAGAATCTGCGCCAACATTGACCGCTTCGACCAATAACGTCCCTGTACCATTTACCGTGCCGCCAGTCACGGTATCGCCCTGCTCTTTAGATACTGGCATCGGCTCACCCGTTACCATGGATTCATCGACGCTACTACTGCCATCAACTACCGTGCCGTCTACGGGTAATTTCTCGCCGGGTCTGACGCGCAGCTTATCGCCACTAACGACTTCATCAAGTGAAACCTCAGTCTCTTCGCCGTTTTCATTGACGCGTCTAGCAGTAGGCGGAGCCAGCTCAAGCAACGCCCGAATCGCCCCTGACGTCTGACTTCTGGCTTTGAGCTCAAGCACTTGACCAAGCAGTACTAAAGTCGTGATTACCGCTGCGGCTTCGTAATATACACCGACTTGTCCAGCGCTATCTCTAAAGCCATCTGGGAAGATACTGGGAAAGAAAGTCGCCACAATACTAAAACCGTAGGCCGCGCCAACGCCAAGCGCAATCAAGGTAAACATATTTAAATTGCGGCTTTTAATAGACTGCCAACCACGTACAAAGAACGGCGCTGCGCCCCAAACGACAACCGGCGTTGCCAGTACCAATTGAATGATTTGACCAAGTTGCCCTGAGATATTAAGCGAGCCAATTTGATCGAGATTTATCCCAACCATATCGCTCATGGCATAAATGAATAGCGGTAAGGTCAGCAGCGTACATATCCAAAAGCGCCGCGTCATATCATCGAGCTCTTCGGTATCTTCTTCGCCTATGGTGACCGTTTCTGGCTCGAGTGCCATTCCGCAAATCGGACAGCCACTATTTCTAACGTCTCTGACCTCAGGATGCATCGGACAAGTATAAACCGTGCCATCGTAACCATCAGGTACTTTGTCGTATTTACCGCCTTTGACCGACTTGACTTCAGCGCTGCTTTCGTCGCTCCCGTGACATTGTGTATGGTTGTGTTCATGGTTATGATTGTTTTCATTTTGATGACTTTGATGATTGTCACTGGGGTTATGCTCTACGTGGCTTACGCCATCTATCTTGTCTTCAGGTTGCAAAAACATACCACATATCGGACAGTCGCTTTTTTCAACATCTCTGACTTCAGGATGCATCGGGCAGATATAGACCGTACCGTTATAATTTTCCGGCACTTTGTCGTATTTGCCACCTTTGATAGTTTTTTTATCAGCCGTATGTTTCATAAAATCCTTCCTTGAAGACGCTAAGCGCAGATGCCAAGCAAAGCTCTTGCTCATTTATCATCGACACTTAACAATGTTTCTAACTTTTACTTATTACGTAGGTACTTAAGCAGCGCCATAATCGTCAGTATCAGCACTATAAAAACCAGTAACATAAATAATCCATAGACGAGAGTGCCACCCCAGCCCATACCGTGCATCATTGAGCCGTGCCTCATGCCATGCATAGCACCATTCATCATAGCGTGCAGCATGATAATCATTACAGCCTCCCCTTATTTGATTACATGACTAGTTATCATAGAGTGATACAAGACAAAAGTCACCTTTTCAGCTATAACTGGGCATTGGCGCTATCAACCTCAGCATATACCGCTGTGCTACCGTCTTTGTTGATTTGCATCACTTGATAAGGTGAAAATTTATTTTGGTACTCCATCCCGGGGCTACCCATTGGCATACCGGGTACGGCAAGACCAATAGCCTCGCTTGGCGGATTGGCTAAAAACTGGGCTATATACTTGGCAGGCACATGACCTTCGAATACATAACCGTCGCTCGTGACCGCCGTGTGACAAGAGCGCATATTGCTCGGGACACCATAGCGTTCTTTAAAAACTGCTAAGTCGGCGACATCTTGTCCCGCCGCAGTCATACCGTGATGTTCGGCATGGCTAATCCACTCCTTACAGCAGCCACAATTGGCATCTTTATAAACCGCCGCAGAGACGTTTCTCAGCGCATCACTGTTACTGCTAGAGCTCGTCGACTCAGTTTTAGACGTTTGGACTTTTGAATTCTGGCTGTCTGTTGCCGTCTCTACAGGCGCTGTGGTTGCAGCAGTGGTATTGGTGTCGTTACAAGCAAATAACGACGATGTCACTGTCAGTAGGATAAGCGCACCAAACAATTTATGCTGCTTAAAAGTTAAGTTATGGTTATCAGGTTTCATACATACCCTCTCGTCATTTATTGTTTAATGTCTCATGTGATATTTATAATCAAAAAGAGCTGTCTTTCATTTTTAAATTTGGAGCAATACGTTAAGCGTTTGACCCGATATCACGACACTATCATCATACATGCATGATACATGAATCCTTCTGACTAACAGATGACGTTAAGATTACAATATTGTCATTCTCCCACTTTGAAATTTTCACAGATAATTTATTTGACAATTTTTAAGAAAAAACAAAAGGGCAGTACTAGGGCGTGTCTTCATTTTAAAAATGGTGATAAAAATGAGATAAATTGCAGTC
>NZ_DAINDI010000115.1:0-4187 GCF_036731945.1 Psychrobacter sp. | reverse complement strand
CTATTGAGGCGACCTATTATAAATAAGTTTTCAGAATTTGCAAGGTCTTTAGCTTTTTTTATGGCTTTTATTCAAAACTAAATAAATTAGTGTGAACAGCATAACTAAGATGCTAGTGAACACAGACTTCTTATTAACCTTTAAAAGTACAAGTAAATGTGCCAATAACGTTATTTAAACAAGAGGATCAACCACTCTACCGCTCATAAATACCGCAGGCTCTGTTAAACAAGCGGTATTCTCTGGCTCATCAATAACAGTATCGCCTTTTCGTAAATAATAACCTTTTATATGCTTTTTAATGACACCACTAGTGATGACTTCTTCACCGAGTTTAACTTTGGTTCCATTTAAGGAAATAGTTTGTTCGTTTTCAAAAAGAATGGCTCTGTCTGGATAAAAAATAGGGCTAAAATATTCATTATTATTTTTGACAAAGTATAAACAGTTATTTTTGATGACATATTTGCCTTTATAGACAAAATTAATCTCGCGCATTGAAAGAGCAGCAGCATAAGTGAATAGTTCAGTAGGAGAGCTAGCTTTAGCATCCTGCTGAGGAAACGCTATTTTTTGAGAGCTATCTTTTTCTTTTACATCTGGTTGCTGTGGCAAAGTGATTTTATCGGATAAATGGTTAGACTTATCATGAGATTGAGATAAAGATGTACAACCAGTCAAACTTGATGACAGGCAAATAAAAACCACGGCTATTTTTAGACTATTATTTAGATATGAATGGTTCATATTGATACCCACTTATTTTGAGGCTTATAAGATATTTATGTGTCTAAAAGACGCAATCGACTAATAGTTTGATTCAATCTATAGGTTGTATCACAAATTACCTACCACATATCCCGAGCAAGGAGCCTCTTTAATCCACTTTTCCAAAAGCACCTTATCAGTAGCAATACTTGCATCCAATGGCAAAAACACAGCACTACCAGAACCTGTCATTCGTGCTGCTCCTAATGCTTGCTTCTCTAAGCCTTGGAGATAACGTAGTGCTTTATCGACGGCAGGAGCGAGGCTAGTTACAACTGGCATAAAGACATTACGATAAGGCGTATTTAGATTCTGCACATAATCATTAGCCTGACTTTTAATCAGTTCAATCGATAGTGGGGCGCTATCTCGCTGTAGCTTAGGATGAGCGAACAGCTCGGCAGTATTAACGTGAGCATCAGGCGTCAGAATTAAATAGTGTTGATTGGGTAAATCAATCGCTGTTAGCTTCTCGCCAATTCCCATTGCAATGGCATCTTGACCAAAAATAAAGATTGGCACATCCGCGCCAACTTTAGCACCAATTTTTATAAGCGTATCTTGATCAAAATTAAGCTGCCAAATCTCATTTAGCGTTATCAATGTCGTTGCGGCATTGGATGAGCCACCGCCTAAACCTGCACCCATTGGTAAATGCTTATCCAAGGTGATTTGTACTGATTGCAGCTGTTTAGGTAGTCTATTTGCTTGAAGAGCAAATGCCAATAATGCACGGGCGGCTTTAAAAATCAGATTGTCATCGATACTGCTGGTTATGGTATCGGCACCAGCGAGCGTTAGCAGCTGATGACAAAGCTTAGTAGCGTCGAAGGTTTTATCTATAATAGAAATTGCTGCATTGTCTACAAACGTAAAATGCAGATAGTCGCCCCAATCGAGCAGGCGAAAGACGGTTTGCAGATCATGATAGCCATCAGCGCGCTTACCGGTGATATGCAAAAATAAATTAATCTTTGCCGGCGACAAGCGCGTGATAACTGATGTTGCGGTGGTGCGTTCAGTCATAAATAAATGTCTTTATGAATTGTGCGTAAAGATAGTGTTTTCTACTGTCTACATAAGGCCATTATTTTTGATGGTCGATGGTCATCACCACTTTATTGCCTTTTGATTGTACGGCACTGATTTTATTTGGCAATTTGTCGTTACCTTTATAACTAAAGTTCGCTTGCCATTCACCATTGACCGAACTAATCAAACGGTTTTGGTCATCAAGCTGTGGCGCGCTGTCTGAAGGCGCTGGGCGACCCGATATCCAATACGGCATTTGTGAAATCGGCGCTTGCCAGCCCGTGGCTTTTTTGAGCAAGGTTTCAGGGTCGGCGGCGGTTAACGTACCGGTTTTTTCACTGACTAAAGTTGCTGTTTGACCATTATATTCGATATTGGTTTTGCCAATGCCGAGCGCGCCGATCAATTCGATAGCAAAGCGGTCATTTTGTTGCCCCCATGCGTAAAACGCACTGCCGCCTTGGTTTCCTGAATTGTCCTTACTCGGTGTGGTAACGCCGATCTTGCCCGTGATATTAAAGTTCTCAAGTTTTTTAGGTTGTTCAGGTTTCTGACCTTGTACCGTGCCGATAGGCTGGTTGGTAGCATTGGCGGTTTTTAATGATTGGCAACCAGATGTGATAACGAGCGCGGCGGTTAAAGCGCTAAATAGCGCCAGTTTATTCGGCTGGTTTTTTTTTAATACTGACATGATATATCCTCAAAAATAGACAAGTTTTAAAAGCAACAGATTTGTTAAAAGATTAAATGAAACAATAAACGCTTAGCTTAAGCATGATTTGTTACGCGCTGATGCGCGGCTGTTCATTTCTTATAACTGGCTTGTAGTTTTTAGCGCAAACGTTTTTATTTTTAATCGTATTTTATGATGAGTATCCAATAAGCTTTGAGCAAAAAGCACTTTAATAAAGCTGTATACGGTCATTGACGTTGCGCTGTCCAAATGAAAAACGCTCTTGTAACTCAGCAAGCAACGCCTCAACTTTTTCATTATCGCCTAGCCCTTGATAAGCGCGCAGCAGTATCGTGCCTGAACGTAAGGTTGGAAAGACGTCGTACGGGGTTTGTAGATAATCGATGACTTGTTGATAATCTTCGTTCGCTAAAGCATTGGCGGCGAGTACGTTTAACGCTTGCAAATGCAGCTCATTGTCATAGCGCGGGTCATCATAACGGATTTGAATGATAGCCGTTGCTAGCGCCAAACCTTGCTTGGAGCTGCGTTCATTGGCGAGCAATAACTGCGCATAGCTAAGCTGATAAGCAAGGTTGGTTGGGTCGAGCGTTTGCAAATGATTCAATAAAGTGCGCTTAACGATATAGTCGTCTTTGTCGTCAAGCAGCTGCGCGCGGGCAAATAGCAGCATCTCATTATTAGGATATTTGCGGCTGGCGCGCGTTAATAACCGTAGCGCCTCCTCGGGCTCATTTTGCTGCCATAAGATATCCGCTTGCATGACAAAGCTGTCAGGCGCGAAGATGCTAAAGTCTTTACGCAGCTTCTCTAAAGTGGCAATGGCGCCATCGACGTCATCGTTTAGCAGCTCAAACGACACCACTTTTCGCCGCGCTTCTAACACCAAGTCCTCTTGCATCACACCATTGAGATAGTATTTTGCTTGCTCAAAGCGCTGCTGGCGCTCGGCACTGATACCAAGGTAGTAATAGGCTTGGTCAAGATAAGCCGGATTTTTAGCCAAGATATTAAGCAGCTGGTCGGCGCTGGCGTACTCTTCAACGTCCAAGCTCACCAGTGCGGCGAGCAAAGTGATTTCGTCATCATCAGCAAAGCGCCCGTGTGCATCAAGTAACAGCTGCCAAGCCTGCTCGCTTTGCCGCAAATCAAGTAAGTAGCGAATCTCATATAAGTATAAGCTCTTGCTATCAGGGTTACGTAGGCGCGCTTGATTAATATAATCAAGCACGGCAGCTGATGGCTTGGTCTTGCGTAAGATGTCGGCTTTTAAAGTGATAAAAGGCACATAATCTGGCTGGCGCGCAAGGGCGCGATCGATATGGACAATAGCAACCTCAGGCTCATCAAATTGATACAGCAAACCAGCCTTTAATACCGAAAGCGAAGCGTTTTGCTCGCTATCGATAGGTTGCAAAGCGGCAAGCAACTCGCGTTTGTCTTCATCAGTATTTGGATAAATGCCAATCAGGATTTCGCTCAGATCGGCTCGCGGGGCATAGCTTAAAATGCGGTTTAGAGTGGCGCCCGCCAATTCATAATCGTGCGCGCGCAGGGCCAAATGCGCCACATAAAACCAAGCGGGCACGTGGTCGGGGTTTTGATCTTGCCAAGTTTTGGCAAAACGCAGCGAATCCTCAACGCTCTCATTACGTAAAGATAAGCTTAGCGCGCGCTCAAATACCGCAGTTGC
>NZ_DAINDI010000114.1:4299-4703 GCF_036731945.1 Psychrobacter sp. | reverse complement strand
ATTGTGTTTATATAAATTTTTTGCTTACTAGATTTTAGTAAAAATGGCTAGCCAAGCATTGGTTAACCATCAATGACTAATAAGATTTTGCTTAAGATTTTGGTAATGCTTGTGCTTGTGCTTGCGGCTTTTTATCATAGTTGCCCACCCGCTGTTTAATGAGGTCAAAATCAAAATGCTCGTCACCCATAAGGCTGACAATCACGCAGACGATGGTACTGGCACCATACGCAGTCAGTGAAGCCAGCAAGACCATATATTGGCGTAAAAAGCCGGTGGCAAAAATGAGCATTAGTAATAGCGTAATAACGGCGGCGACCATACCGATTTTGCGTCCTAAAAAGCCAAAGACCATGAGTCCAATGACGACAGCAGCGCCAACACTGGCCAAAATCTCAAAGAAT
>NZ_DAINDI010000114.1:2057-4289 GCF_036731945.1 Psychrobacter sp. | reverse complement strand
CAGCTCAAAGCGTGCGACGCAAAATAATAACAACCCGATGATGACGGCTGAGGTAAAGGCCACATTGGTGACGCGATTCCAGAACACACTGGCAATCACAGGGAATACAATGGTGCCCCACAATGCGCCAACGAAGACCAGCATGACCAATATATCAAGCTTAAAGCTGGCAAAAATCAATCCAGCAGCGGTGGCAATAATCATGGTTGAGCGTCCAACCAGCATCATGGTTTTTGGTTTTACGCGCCCTTTAGCGATATTTTTGCCATAAACGTCCGCCATCATAATCGTTGATAGCGCCGATAAATCTGAGTCAGCGGTTGAGGATAATGAGCCAATGACCAAAATAAAGAACAAGGCAATAAATACTGGATGCAAATAAGTACTAACCATTTGCGGGATTAAGTTGTTCATATTACCATCAAGCGGTTCAATACCAATCGTCAAAGCCATCAAACCAATCATACCAAGACCAATGACGATGCCCGCGTAGCCGACCGTTGCAGTGACAAAAGTGGCTTTGATTTTGGTTTTATCAATGGCAAATAATCGCTGGGTAATGGTTTGGTTGCCGATGGCATAAGCCAATACCGCGACAAAATAAGGCGCCCCTTGCTGAAAAAAGGCTTCAGAAGAAAACAGGTTTTGCTGCTCTAAGGTTAAGTTTGATAAGCCACTGACCATGACCGAAGGCCCGCCCATGGCAAATAGCACCGCAGGGATGATGATGACTCCAATCGCCATCAAAGCAACCAATTGAGCAAAATCGGTAAATACTGACGCTCGAAATCCAGAGGTTAACGTATAGCTGAGCACTCCGACACCTGCGATAATGACGCCGGTTTGAAACGATAACGGCGATAATACTGATACCAAAGCACCAGCAGCAGTGAAGTTGACCATCAAGCTAATTAAGCTGCCCATAAGGTTAGATATGGCTAAAATTAATTGGCTTGATGATCCGTGGCGGGCGTGGATAAGTTCACCTAAGGTGTGTCCATTAGGCGCAAGTTCGCGAAAACGCATGCCAAAAGGGTAGATGAATAAAATCATCAAAGCGCCCCAAAAACCATAATGTAGCGGTCCTGAAACGCCGTATTTATAACCGGAGGTTGCAGCCGCATAAAATGATGCTGCCCAAATCCAAGTCGCGGTCATACTCGCCGCGCCCATGCCGAAACCGACACCATGACCGGCAACCATAAATCCAGAAGTGGTTTCCTTATCTTTTTTAATCAATAAAGACAGCAGGTAAGTACCGCCATAAAATCCTAATAAAAGTAAAAGAATGGTGATTGATGAAAATTGGAACAATGACTCAGTTTTCAAATTCATACCTCGCAATTGTTTGAAGAATAAAGGTTTGCAATAAAAGTCATGCCACAAACTGTTAGGAATGTAATAGGGCGTAGTAGTCCCATTTGCTGCCTACCGTGCAATGATATAAACAGTAATGCAAGCCAAAAGCTCACGTTAAATGTGATGCTGCTTTTTTATTTAGCACCGCCTGTTGGACAAATATCTGCAAAAAAATATAGACTAAAAATTTGTCTTAGAAATAACGACGGCAACTCTCAATAGGCGTCTGTTAATGGATTGACCATTACGCTGTCAAGTGATGCCTACTCGAGAGTAACGAGACGCTAAAAGAAGCTTATTGACTAAGCATCTCTAGCAAAAATACGGATAAGCACTGAGCCTAAACTGCTTGGACGGTGCTAGATGGAGCTGTGTATAGTAGCTGCGTTAAGCAATAGTTAGGATGGAGTTTTATCCTTTTATTGCTTATGAGCGAACATCCGTTGTCGTGATAATAAGTAAATTTTTATGGCAGTTGTTGCCAGTATTTACTCGTCATTGATAAATAAAACTACAGCGATGTTAAATTCTCGTAACATGTTTGTGCGGTAAGGGTAACCTATTCTGTCTGCTATCTCAAATTTTACCGCAGACTTTTTAGTCAGCTAGCATCAAGACAAGCTAATAGATAGTTTATAAAATGAAAATAATAAACCGGATGAGTTAGGATAAAACAAGAGACTTAATCGAATCCCTAGCAAAAAAGGAAGGATAAAGGCTAGGAAAGGGGGTAGGAGGACATAGAGAGAGGTGAGTTGAACTAAAAAATAGGTTCAAGACAGTCTTGATTGTTGATTTGGTAATCCAGTTAAATGGATATAATAAAAGAGTAGCCGCTAGTTTGTCGTTTTAAGCGTCCTCATAATTTGTATA
>NZ_DAINDI010000114.1:0-2047 GCF_036731945.1 Psychrobacter sp. | reverse complement strand
TTGTATAATAAGTAACGCGGTCATCGCGTAAAAACCCCGCCAGTCCCAAACCATAGCGTTCAGCGACGCGTACCGCAGTACTGGTCGGTGCCGACATGCCAATGAGCCAAGGAATGCGGCTACGAATGGATTTTTGTACCAGCTCAATAGACAACCGCGAGGTCATCACCACGCAGGTCAGCTCGGTCTTGTTGCGCAATTGCCAACCGATGAGTTTATCAAGCGCGTTATGACGCCCGACGTCTTCAAATAAATATAAATCATTGCCTTGCATGGTAGCGGCAGCATGTACCGCACCAGTGAGTTGATGGGTATGCTGCGCGGCGTCAATTTGCTGATGCATGTGCAATAAATAATTAAGACTGGGCACGGCGGATTCTGACTGTTTTTGTTGCAAGCCAGATGATAAATAATGACTTAAATCAGGAAGCGCTTGCGAAAGCCCGGTGATACCGCACATACCGCAGCCTGTACGTCCTGCTAGCTGTCGCCTCTGCGATTGAATACGCTGATGACAACGCTGATTTAGTACCAGCTCTACTACATATACATCGTAGTCTTGCAACTGCGCTGAAAATTGCTCAAATGCCGTCTTTTCGTCAAGCAAGTCATCCGTTAAATTACTGGTGAACCTTCGATAACTGGCAATATCGGTCAGTTGTGTTACCTCCCAATCTAATAATTCATGACTATGATGAATCAATCCTTCGCTATATAAAAAGCCAATCGCAAGATACTCAAGCTGATAGGGGCTTGCCATCAATATAGCGTAATGGATACCATTAATGACAATCGCAACCGCTGCCTCTACTGCCAGCAGCGCTGATTTGTTATCAACCTCTATTTCTGCATTTTTATAAGAGACATTTGCTGTAGATAAATAAGCATGTTTTTGTGTTAAATGTAGACGCGATAAAGGCACGGTCTGCATATCCATTATTGGCGCAGCAGCATGATCAGCATTGGTTTCTAAATCGGCCGCTGAGCCATTTAACCAAGGTTCTACTGCAACTACGTTATGTTTACTGACCATTATATTTTAACCATTACCTTTATCAAACCATCTTTGTTAAGCGCTGGCGGCTAGTGTGTTTTCAGTAACGCGCTGCAAAACAACGGTGACGGACTTATAAGAGGGCGTCCTTGAGTCTGGCGCGTGAGTGTCTAAGTCGATAAGGTCGTTACATTCAGGATAATAAGTCGCCACCGCATTGGCAGCGATATCCATCTCAGTCAGTATTAATGGACCTAAGGCGCGCTGTTCATCTTGACTGTCTTGACGCGATACCATAACACTATCGCCTTTTTGCCAACCTAAACGCTTGATTTCATCGGGATGCATAAATAACACGTCGCGGCGGTTGGTCTGGCGATAGCGGTCTTGATGACCAAAAATCATGGTGTTAAATTGATCATGACTGCGGACACTAGTTAGCTGCCATACTTTTTGCTCAGCGCTTTGGGTTTGATTGTGATCGCTATTGCTTGGATGAATCTCGGGTTCATTATTTTTGCTATGGTCACTTTCAGCATTGTTATTTTTAGCATTGTTATTTTTAGCATAGCTATGATAGCTCGATGTGGTTTCTGCCATCTGTGCTGCGACATAAGTAATCGGATATTGTGGCACTTCAAACTGCGCTTTGCCGCTATCGGTATTCCAAACGCGATGACGGGCAGGGTGATATAAATGAAAACCGCGCTCGTTTTCACGAATACGATCGTTAAAATTCTCAAAGCCTTCAATAGCTTGAGCAATATAATTACGGATGATATCGAAGTCGCTGCTCATGGTTTGCCATGGAATAGACGAATCAGCGCCAAGCACGTGGGTTGCCATATCGGCCACAATTTGCGCTTCAGATTTTAAATTATCACTAATCGGCTCAATGCGACCCCGCGTAGGAACAATTTGGCACATAGAGTCTTCAATCGTCGCGAACTGCTCCCCTTTTTCCGTTACCAAGCGTTCGGTACGGCTGATACAAGGTAAGATAAGGTTGTTTTTACCTGGATAGAGCATGGTGTCATTGAGTTTGGTGCCAAT
>NZ_DAINDI010000113.1:0-4818 GCF_036731945.1 Psychrobacter sp. | reverse complement strand
CTGTCAATTAAGGGACGTTTACCTGTCAATTAAGGGACGTTTACCTGTCAATTAATGACTTTGTGTGTTTACGTCACTTTAAAGACGTGATAAATTAAAGTCTTTTATCTAAGTAGGTTCACAGATATGATCGGCAAAAAGTTAAAAAATGAGGTTGTTAAAACTCACAGATTGAATACAGCTCTACAAAAATTATCACTTGCTGAAATTCGACTTATGCAGTTAGCGATTATAGACGCAAGAGAAACAGGCGCAGGCATAGATACCGTAACTCCCTTACCTATCCACGCAAGCCGTTATGCTGAGGCGTTTGGTGTCACAAGACAAACGGCGTACGAAGTTCTTATTGAGGCTGAAACCTCTTTATTTAAGCGTTATTTTACATTTCTTGATGAGCGGGATGGTAAGCCAGTTAAGTCTCATTGGGTAAGTCAGGCAAAGTATTTAGATGATGAAGCAATCATTGAAATAATGCTTACACCTGCTGTAGTCCAAGAGATTACACGTATTGATGCTATAGAAGCTAAAACTCTATTCACAAGATTTGCGCTTGAGCAGGTAGCACCAATGAAAAGTGTGTACTCTGTGAGGTTATATGAACTACTCAACCAATGGAGACAAGCGAAAAAGGTAAGTTTTGACCTAGATGTTTTCAGAGGGCAGTTAGGTGTTGAAGACACTGAATACAAGGCAATGAGTGACTTTAAAAAGCGCGTTCTAGACCTTGCAGTGAATGAGATAAACGAAAAATCAGACCTACAAGTCAGCTACGAGCAAGTTAAAAAGGGCGTGGCTATAGCAGGCTTTAAATTTAAGGTATTAACTAAAGCGCAACCGAAAAATGCAAAGCAAAAATCTTTCAGAGATGGGAATACAGCAGATATGTTCACCATTGAAGGGCTAAATGATAAGCAGCTAGGACGTATCGTTCGCAACCCTACTTTTATGGCGGAATACAATCATTTAGTAAGCCCTACTAGCCCAGCTGGGCAGTCGCAGCATGGATGGGAGTTTGAGATGATTAACCGTCTCAAAAAAGACGCTTCGGAGTTCACGAAGCGCCCTATTAGAGACTATCTTGAGTATTAAGATCTTAATATTTAATGACTGGTTTATTCTAAATCTTCAGCACGTATATCCCATTCCCACGGTTCACTTTCAGTATCGTTATTAACTTCGGTGTTTCCATCACTCATAGAGCGCCCTAAGTCTTGATATTCTAAAGAGGGGATTACTACAGATGCAGAAATACCTAATACAATAATGGCTGCAATAGATAAGAAATATTTTTTAAAGGGTGCCCTTTCATCGCTGTTCAACCCGCTCTTAGGGAAAAAATAAAATATGATATGGATTATTGGTACAAAAAATATTGCAATAATAGCTACTAGAAAGTTGTATCTCCACATAACTCTAATTGTTTGGAAGAAATACCAAAGAGACGCTACAAATAAAATTAAAACCACTGAAACTAACGCAAAATTTAATATACCACCCATAACTAATCTCATTTTTATGAAGATTTAAAATAATTAGTATATAACTCTAGGCACCTAAAGAGGTGATGACCAAGTATTTTGCTTCCAAATAGTGTCAGAGATGCTTTCTAAAATCACTTTATCGTTTACTCCATCAGCCGAAACCCCACAGTGTTGGCATTCACCAAAATAAGAATCATCACTTATTTTATATATCTTTAGCTCCTTTAAATGGCATTGGGGGCATATATCTGTAAGAAATAACGGATTGCTTTTTAACTCTTTTATATAATTTGCTCTATCTTCTTCTTCCTTTTTAGCTTTGGCATTTATGGCATCTATTTTTATTTGAACCTCAGCTCGCTCTTCTTTTGTTAATTGACCTTCACGCCAATTAGGAAAAAACTCCGAGTACTTACCCATACGTTTTTCAGCGTCATCTTCGGGATTATGCCAATTCGCAGGATTCTCTTCGGGGAAATCCTCAAAATAATCTGACCACTCACCCATTATAAATATCCTTTCTTGAGAAAATTAGTTATAAGTAGTGTAGCAAAATAAATCTAATCTATAATTAATAAAACCCCCTTTATTCAATACTTAATGGTTGTGTCCCTCTGACTAAGAGCGCGTTTTCGAGAACTGTGATATATTCACCTAACGGTTCATATCTCCCAATTCTCAAAACACGTTGGGGACACCCCAAACCCCAAAAACCAAACTCAAAATAGGCAGTCGTTATGGCGATATTCATGGCAAGCACCAAGTCAGTATCCAGAGCAAAAGGACAAAGTGCCATTGCTGCCGCCGCTTATCGTGCTGGTGATAAATTACTTGATGAAGATAAAGAGCATGGAAAAACGCACGACTATCAAAAACGCAGTGGCGTATTAAGTGCCGATATCATTTTGCCGACGGCCTTGGCTGATGGTGACATTGGCAGAGCCGAATTATGGAATATGGCAGAGCGTAATGAAACCCGAAAAAATAGTCGCGTGGCTCGTGAATGGCTGATTGCCTTACCGCATGAATTGGGCGAACAAGATCGCAAAGGTTTAGCGCATGACTTCGCCAAAACCCTAGCCGATAGATATCAGGTGATCGCTGATTGTGCGATCCATGTGCCAACCGATAAAGAAATCGAGCGCGGCGCAAGTCCTCTTAACTTCCATGCCCATATCCTATTAACCACACGCACCGCCACTATGGACGATGACGGCAAAATCTACCTCACCAAAGACAAAGCCGACAGTGAAATATCAGACGATGACCGCAGAAAAAAAGGCTTGCCGCGCATGAGCCACGAAATTAAAGCAGTGCGCGAGCTGTGGGAACATACCGCTAACAAGGTACTAGAAGCAAAAGGACACAACCTGATCGACAGTCGTAGTTATAAATCACAGGGTATTGATCTAGTACCACAAATCAAGATGGGTAAAGACGCTACACACATGGAGCGTAAAGGGATACCGACCGAGAAAGGTCAGTTTAACCGTGAGATTGTCCAGTCTAATGAGTTGGTTTGGAACAAACACCTAGATAACAACCAAAAAACCAATGCTAAAGCAGACCGAACCATCGCAGATCTGCGCGAAAGCAAGCTATTCATCGTCCCAGCTGCCCCTAAACCTGACTTTAAGCCCAGAAAAGTCACTAAGGAGAGCATAGACAGCACCAACGATGCAATAAATAAGCTTAAAACAATACGACTTAACCGCGAGAAAGCACAGCAAGCCGAGCAAGAACGCCTAAGACAACAGCGCATAGCTGCTATTGCACAAAAAAAGCAAGAACAGGCAGACCAAGAGAAGCTAGAGCGTGAGCAGCGCAGAGAGCAAACGCGCGAAAGGATTGCTATGGAAACACGGCAATTTAATCAGCACTTCAAGCGACTAGCACAGCAACTCATTAAATTTGATAAGCCACACTTGCAGAAAATAGACCCAGACAGCGAGTTTGGACAACATCTTGTGGCTATTGTAGCCGCAGATACCCTTATGAGAGACCTTAAAAACTATCAACGCGACCCTAGTACCACCAAGCACCAACGAGAGCTTGCAGAGATTCAATACGAGCGTTTAAGCAACACCCTTATCGAGCAATCGCAATCAGCATTAGATAGCAGCAAAAGCATACGACACAGCGTGACGCGAAAAGAGTATACAGCGGCATTAAAGGGCGTTTTTGATGCTATCGTACCTGAGCATAAGCAAAACCTCTCTCAAACGCAGCAGGAGCGCCTACAGAGCGTCTCAGCAGCCATTAATGACCATAGCTACGATATCAATCGCAGTCGTGGCATAGAATTAGGATTTTAGATATGACTGACAACGCCCAGTCGATGCAAATAGAAGAATTGGTGCTTCTCCTTCACGCGCTTATTGAACAAGATCAAGAGCTACTAGCAGACAATAAGGCACAAGCACAAGCCAATGAAGAATATGCACAGCAACTATCCGCACAGGTTAAGAAGCTAACTGAGCTATTAAAAACATACCAAGACAAAGAACAACTAATCATAGATAACACCAGTCAGGTACTCAAAAACAATATCAATGCCGCCTTCCAAAAAAACCAAAAAGGCTATCATGAGCTAATAGATCAAGGCTTTACGACCCATATAGATACAGCAACTCAAAAGCTATCAACGGTTGCCACTAAGATTGAGAAGCAATTTGAGGATCTTGAGACGGCTGCTGCTAATTCAAAAACTGAATTTGAGCGCAGACAGGGTTATTTTAAGTTTTATGAAGATACCTACGATAAGCAAAGTAAGAAGCTACAAGAGAGTGTAAACAAAACACTAACTAAGGTTGCAAAAGATACCAAAGACAAGCTTGATGATGTGGGCAGTGATTTTAGCTATCACTTAGTAAAACATCTTAGCTGGAAGGTAACGGCTATGCTTGGTGGCGTCTGTCTTTCAATTATGCTGCTAACGTTTGGTTCAGCTTGGTTGTTTGTTCCTAGCAAAGATGAAATTATTCAAAGGAAGGCTGAATACAATGCTCTTGATGATGCTCAATTATTTAATAAAGTGATTCAAGCTGATGATGGCTACTATGCAGAAGTAGACACCACCAAATGTAGAGATGATTTTAAATCTAAATTTTTTAGTAACCCAACTTGGTGCAAATTTAAGTAACTATAAACCTAGTTCTAAGCATGAAAAAATAGCTTTCTCTTTTCTAGTTATCAACAACCAAAAAGGTTTTTAATGCTTTTAATGTTTTTAAAAGCTTTTAAGTCATCTGGACGCCTTGATACTATTGGGCTGTGTAGGTGATTAAGGGACGTTTACCTGTCAATTAAGGGACGTTTACCTGTCAATTAAGGGACG
>NZ_DAINDI010000112.1:0-4902 GCF_036731945.1 Psychrobacter sp. | reverse complement strand
AATAATTAAAATCACCCACAAGGAAGTTAAATTTATGTCAAATATTTATCATAGTGCGCCGTCAGCTTACGATTATCCGTTAATCATCAAGCAACTATTAAACCGTGCCAAAACAGTATCGCTAGAGCAAGAAATTATTTATGCCGATAAAAAACGCCTCACTTATAAAGAGTTGTTTGGGCGTATCAATCGTTTAGCCAATGTCTTAGAAGACTTAAACCTTGCTGCCGGTGATGTGATTGCGGTGATGGATTGGGACAGTCATCGCTACTTAGAATCGTATTTTGCCGTACCGATGTCAGAATATATTTTGCAAACCGTCAATATCCGCCTGTCACCTGAAAAAATCCTCTATACCATCAATCATGCTAAGCCAAAAGTATTGCTACTCAATTCTGAATTTGCGCCATTGGTGAAAGACTATCAGTTTGAAAACTCTAGCATTGAGCATATTATTTGGCTTGATGACAATGGCGTGTCACATGAAGGCGTCTTTGGCGGTAATCAAAATCGCGTCACTGGAGAATATGAAGCATTGTTAGAGGCCGCCAGTAGCGAGTTTGATTTTCCAGATTTTGATGAAAACACCAACGCCACGACTTTTTATACTTCAGGTACAACAGGCGATCCGAAAGGGGTGTTTTTTAGCCACCGCCAACTGGTCTTGCACAGTCTTACGGAAGCGGCGACCTTGGGTATGCTGCCCAATAAACAAGGCGTCAGTTACGGCGATGTTTATATGCCAATGACGCCGATGTTCCACGTTCATGCGTGGGGCTTCCCGTTTACTGCCACGATGGTTGGTCTAAAACAAGTGTATCCAGGTCGCTACGCACCTGACGTGTTAATGGATTTGATTATCAATGAAAAGGTCAGTATCACCCACTGCGTACCAACGATTTTGCAGATGGTACTCAAAGAAGCACAAGAGCGCGATGCCAGTTTTAATGGGTTAAAAATGATTATCGGTGGTTCGAAACTGACTGAAGGCCTAGCGAGAGCCGCACTGGCGCAAGACATTGAGGTTTATACCGGTTATGGCATGTCTGAGACTGCACCGCTTATTAGCTTGACAGAATTTAGTCTCAATGAGCCTGAGATGTCCGAGGACGAAGATATTGCTCGCCGCTGTATGACGGGTAAGCCAGTACTGATGGTGGACGCTCAAGTATGGAATACTGATAACGAGCCTGTCGGTATGGGCAAAGACAATACCGGCGAGTTGGTGCTGCGCGCCCCTTGGCTAACGCAGAGCTATTTGAAAAATGACGATGCTGGTAAAGAGCTGTGGGAAAATGGCTATATGCATACCCAAGATATCGCCTATATGCGCCCCGATGGTTATATTAAAATCACCGATCGTTTAAAAGACGTCATCAAGTCAGGCGGCGAGTGGATATCATCGTTAGAGATTGAAACGATTTTATCCTTGCATCCCGCAGTCGCTGACGTATCGGTGATTGGTATCCGTGATAAACAGTGGGGTGAGCGTCCGCTAGCTTTGATTGTACTCAAACCTGCCTGTCAAGATACTAACGCCGATGACATCAAAGCGCTTGCTGAACAGGCGGTAGCGCGGGGAATTATTCCTAAATACGGCGTGCCGAGTCAGTTTAAGTTTGTCGATGAGCTGCCAAAAACCTCGGTCGGTAAACATGATAAAAAAGTCATGCGCGAAATGTACGATGAGCAGAAATAAGACTTCATTAAATAGTCAGCTGTTTAAAACGCTTGCGTTAAGCAAAATATCAAATGGCTGACATGTGTAGTAGTTGACCTTTATCTCTAGCTCTGCTACATTTTAAACCGATACATAACGTATCGGTTTTTCATTTCTGGCAGGGACAGCCAGTTTTATATTATGATAGTATTGAATAAGAGCGTATCTTATAAAGCGTCATATTATAAAATCATCTCTTATAAAAGCGCTTTTTATAGTATCGCTTATTATAACCTTGTTTTTTATAAAAACGTACAGCATTACCCATCGTTTACGCTAAGGACAGCCATTATGAACGAGCAAGCCATTCGTCAAAATTCTCAACAAACTAGCCAGCCAGCTATAAATCACAATAATAATCAAAGCTTCAATCAATCCTCTAGCCAAGAGTCTCCCCCATCATTTGATAGCGCGCAAAGCTTTGCCGATATTTATCAGTCCTCTATTGATAATAAAGAGCAATTTTGGGCAGAGCAAGCCAAGCGGATTTATTGGCATAAAGAGCCTGAGCAAATTCTTGATGACAGCAATTTGCCATTTGCTAAGTGGTATGTTGGCGGTGAAACCAATCTTTGCTATAACTGTGTTGATCGCCATCTGGCAGAGCGCGCTGAGCAAGATGCCTTTATTTGGCTATCCTCTGAAATTAACCAAGAGTTAATCGAAACTTTTCCTGCCGTAGTCGATGCCTTTAAAGACTTGGGCAATAACGTTGAGCTTTATACTGACTATACCAAGCGGCGCCTGACCTATAACGACCTTTATAAAGAAGTGAATTACTTCGCCGATGTGCTACAGCGTCATGGTATCGAGAAGGGCGATCGCGTCATCATTTATATGCCGATGATTTTAGAAGCCGCTTATGCCATGCTCGCCTGTGCGCGTATCGGTGCGGTACATTCAGTGGTATTTGGTGGTTTTGCTGCCCATAACTTGGCCATCCGTATGGATGATGCCGAGGCAAAAATGGTCATCACTGTCGATGCAGGTCTACGCGGCGGTAAAGTGATTAATTATAAAAGCCTCGTTAATCAAGGCGTTGAACAAGCGACAATCAAGCCCGAGCATGTACTAGTGGTCAATCGTGGCGTGTTGCCGTTCGAGCCAAAATCTATCGATGTCGATTATGCAACCCAGCGCCGTATCAGTTGTGAGGCCAACGCCATTGTTGAGCCAGTATGGTTAGAGTCAAATACGCCGTCGTATCTTCTGTATACTTCAGGCACTACTGGAACGCCGAAGGGTGTGCAGCGCGATACCGGCGGTCATGCAGTGGCGCTAACGACGTCGATAGATTATATCTACGATGGCAAAGCTGGCGAAACTTTTTGGGCAATATCCGATATCGGCTGGGCAGTTGGACATTCTTATACCATTTATGCGCCGTTGCTCGCTGGCATGACCAGTGTCATGTATGAGGGCTTGCCGCATCGTCCAAACCCAGGTATTTGGTGGCGGATTGTCGAAGCAAACAAGGTGAATATTCTATTTACCGCACCGACGGGTGTGCGTATGCTGAAAAAACAAGATGAAACGTGGATGACCCGCTACGACGTCTCTAGCCTTAAGTCATTCTTTTTGGCAGGCGAGCCACTTGATGAATCAACGGCCAATTGGTTGACCAAGCACTTAGGGGTGCCGATTTTAGATCATTATTGGCAAACAGAGTCTGGCTGGCCAATTCTAAGTAATACGCCCAAATTTAACCATAAACCGCACAAACAAGGCTCACCTGGTTATCCCATGTATGGTTATGATGCACACGTGATAAATGAAGAAACTGGCGAGCTTTGTAAAGCTGGTGAAAAGGGCTTACTCGCTATTCGCGCACCACTGCCGCCTGGTTGTCTCACGACTGTATGGCGTAATGACGAGCGCTTTATCAGCAGCTACTTTGGTCTGTTTGATGGCAAGCACTACTCAACCTCAGACTATGCAGTGACCGACGATGATGGCTATTTTTATATCTTAGGACGAACGGATGATGTGATTAACGTCGCCGGTCATCGTATTGGCACGCAAGAGATTGAAGAAGCCATCAGTACGCATCCAGAGATGGCAGAATGTGCGGTCGTAGGTATTAAAGATCAATTAAAAGGCGAGTTGCCGATTGCTTTTTGTGTGCTAAAAGACCATGAGCAAGTGGCGACGACCGAAAACCGTTTCCGTATTGAGCAGCAAGTCATCGGTGCGGTGGTCAAATCGCTTGGCGGTATCGCAAGACCAGCGGCGATTTATTTCCCGCAAGCATTACCCAAAACGCGCTCTGGTAAAATCTTACGCCGCGCTATCCGTGCTTTAGCGGAAGGTAATGAAACGGGCGATATGTCAACGCTTGACAATCCAACGGCGATTGATGCGATTAAAAAATCGATGAAAGATTATTAAGATCAAAAGCCATTGATTGAATTACTGACATGGCCTTGTCAATTCTAATCAAAATTTAATCACATTTTTAAATACAACTTTAAAAGTAATAAAAAGCTCATGTACCATCATGGGCTTTTTGGTTTTTAGACTGATAAATTTTATAGATGGCAACTATCGCAAATAAAAGTTTGATAAAGCGCTTGACCCTAAAATTGATTTATTGCTATAGTCAATAACGATACGAAATAAATCATTTTAAAATAATATTTAAAGGGTAATAATGGATGGTTTTTTATCCCTTTTAACAATATTCTTGTATGAATACTTTTTTATAAATACTGGCACACCATTAAATGGTGAGCAGACAAACAAGATAAGGATATCTTATGCATCACGTTCAGCAGCTTATCGATGGTCAATTTGTTGATTCTAATACCAGCGAATGGATTGACATCACTGATCCCGCCACCCAAGAGGTTATTGCCAAAGTTCCGCAAACTACTGACGATGAAATCAATCAAGCCGTCGCTGCCGCTCAAAAAGCGTTTCAGACATGGCGAAAAACGCCCATCACCACACGTGCGCGTATTTTTTTAAAGTATCAAGAATTGATTCGCGAGCATATGGATGAGCTGGCAGAAATCTTGACCGCCGAGCAGGGAAAAACCATTGCTGATGCGCGCGGTGATGTATTTCGTGGTTTAGAAGTGGTTGAGCATGCAGCGGGCATTGCCAATTTGCAGATTGGTGACTTTGTTGAAAACGTCGCAACAGGCGTCGACACCTATAGTATCTGGCAGCCACTTGGCGTT
>NZ_DAINDI010000111.1:1904-5012 GCF_036731945.1 Psychrobacter sp. | reverse complement strand
ATTTGCGCTATTTTCCTCGTTTGACGGCAATTTATCTCATTTTTATCACCATTTTCAAAATGAGGACACGCCCTAAGCTGGACGCCAACAATCAGAAAGATTTTGCTATTTTTTCATATTAAAAATAAGTTTTATTTGAACGTTTTATTTTAATTCTACTTCGTTTATTCCTTTAATTATCTAATAATTTTGAGAGTATTATGTCAAAGCACAACAATCAAAATCCGAATCAAGAGCAAGCCCCAGAAGACGCGAATGAGCTGATTGCTCAATTGCAAACCAAGCTGGATGACATCAAGGCGTCAGGTAAGCAGCCTTATCCTAATACCTTTAAGCGCACGGATTATGCTCAGGATTTACAAACCGCTTTTGATGGCATCTCAAAGCAAGAAATCGAAGATAAAATTGCCAATGGTGAAAAAACTCAGGTAAATGTAGCCGGTCGCGTGATGCTAAACCGCGGGGCGTTTATCGTGATTCAAGATATGACTGGTCGTATTCAGTTATATGTAGCCCGCAAACAGCTAGACCCAGAGACGCTTGCGACGATTAAATCGCTAGATTTGGGTGATATTGTTGGGGTGTCGGGTTATATTGGTCGTTCTGGCAAAGGCGACTTATATGTCCATATCGAAGCGTTGACTCTATTGACCAAAGCCCTACGTCCGATGCCAAATAAGTTCCATGGCTTGGCTGATGTCGAAGCACGCTATCGCAATCGTCATCTTGATTTGATGACTAATGAGACCACGCGCGATACCTTTGTGATTCGCAGTCAGGTTATCAGCGGTATTCGTAAGTTTATGTTGAATGAGCGTTTTATGGAAGTTGAAACGCCGATGATGCATCCTATCCCAGGTGGCGCAGTTGCGCGTCCGTTTGTGACCCATCATAACGCCTTAGATATGCCGTTATATCTGCGTATCGCGCCTGAGCTGTATCTAAAACGCCTAGTGGTTGGTGGCTTTGAAAAAGTATTTGAGATTAACCGCAGTTTCCGTAACGAAGGCGTCTCAACCCGTCATAATCCTGAATTTACCATGATTGAATTTTATCAGGCGTATGCCGATTATCATGACTTAATGGATTTGACCGAGCGCTTGTTTAATGAGCTGGCGATGGATATTTTGGGCACCACGGAGCTGACTTATCAAGGTGAGGCGATTAGCCTAAAAGCCCCATTTATCCGCTTGTCGATGTCTGATGCCATTGCTAAATATGCCGAAAACTTCGATATATCGCGTATCAATGACCGTGATTATCTTGCAGAATACGCTTCAACGACGCTTAAACAACAAGTCAAAGACGTCTTTGGCGTGGGTAAGTTGCAAACCATTATCTTTGAAGAAACTGCTGAGCATCAATTACGTCAGCCGACTTTTATCACTGAATACCCAGCTGAAACCTCACCGCTGGCACGCCGTAGCGATGACAATCCTGACATTACCGATCGCTTTGAGCTATTTATCGGTGGTCGTGAACTGGCCAATGGCTTTAGTGAGCTCAATGACCCTGCCGATCAAGCGGAGCGTTTCCATGGTCAAGTTGCTGAAAAAGACGCTGGCGATGATGAAGCCATGCATTTTGATGAAGAATATATCGAAGCCTTGTCTTATGGCTTGCCGCCGACAGCAGGCGAGGGCATCGGTATTGATCGCTTGGTGATGCTATTTACCGACTCGGCCAGTATTCGCGATGTAATTTTATTCCCGCATATGCGCCGCAAGCTCGAAAGCTAGACGGCTTTACTTGCCATAAATCGACGCTGGGACTAAACTGAACATAAGAAAGCTTTTTGTACTTTTAACGGAATGGTCTCAAGTGCTTTATGAGACCTTATGGATAGGGATGTTATGGACACTCAGCAAGTACCAGCGTCGATTTGGCAGCAAATGATTCAGCAAAGCTTTTTATCTTTGTACGATTTAACTCCAGACAAAATCACTGCCCCTGAATATCTTCAGGGGTATGATTTTGTCTTTGAGTTTTCTAATGCAGTGGTTTACCTTATTGTCAACGATGTAACGATACAGGCAGATAGGCAGGATATTGATAGTACTCAGGTGCGTACGTGGAGAAAAGACGTTGTCAATCAGCTGATTAAACAACACGCTCAGTTGTATCTGAAGAATGATCAGGCGCTTGCCTATAAAGATGAATCTAAAAACAAATCTAAAAATAAGTTTGCATCTGACCAAGCGGCAGACAAAGCGATTTATTTTATTGGTTTAACCGCACTTTCGGTTCAGCATCAAGAGATTGCTGAAAAAAACACTACAAAAAACAATGCTCAAAACCTTTATCAAAACCGCTATCAGAATAGTTATCGTAATAGCCAACAGAGTAAACCTGTAGAAACCGCTTCATATGCGGTTGGCTATGAATATGGCAGTCAGTTTTTTGCAGAAGACTGTGTACTAGATTTGGACGATGAAGAAAGTGTCTTGCAAGTCTTTAGCTATCAGAATTTCACTGAGATACTCAAGCAATTGGTAACGCCCAGTGATTTGACGGCATTTCTAGACTTTCATCGCCGTAAGCTTGCGGGATTTGAAGCGTTTCAAGACGAATCAACCTTACTTGCTCAGTTTTTACAGTCGCCAGATTTTCACCAAAGGGCGATTGGGGTTCAAAAACAACTGGTTAGCCATAATTTGATCGCGCATATTGAGCCACGATTGCTAAAAGCTGCCGATCCTGAGCAGGCGGAGTTTGCTCAAGCGTTGATGGCAGAGATTCAAAAGAACACGCGCATGTGGTACAAGCTTTTTAATAGCTTAGTCAAAGAGTGTTATGACGCCGGTACGCCACTGCCAAAAGAGCAGGTTGATATTTTGGTCGATGAATCCATGTACACCTATGCTTGTTTGGTAGAGAAAATATTGGCGCATAGAGCCATTGACCAAGACTCACGCTGGAGTGGCTATGTGCGTCATGAACACTCTTATAATGTTTTTGGGCGTCATTATTTAATGGTGTTTTATGCGCAAGATGACAACAGCTCGTTAAGTGCTGATAAGGTGCGTGCCGGTCATCAAGACTTATTATTTGAGCTCAACGCGCAAATGCAGCAGCCGGTCATGCAAGATCTGTTTTTAATCGGTGTCG
>NZ_DAINDI010000111.1:0-1894 GCF_036731945.1 Psychrobacter sp. | reverse complement strand
CAGACCCTGTGAAGACAGCGTGAATACCGAGGTGCATCTTGACGCATTTCATCAGCAAGGCTCGCTTATCGATGCTAATACCCAACGTTTGTATGAGCAATTGGCTGAGTTACGGGCACAATCATAAGCTATGCTAGAACCCAGTTTCGGTGTCTAGTTTCAATACCTACTTTGATAGTTAGTTTTAAGCTAAATCGCTGATTTGTAACTTTATTTATATCATTACTCACATTGGCATTTATTATGACGCAGCAATATCAAGTTTTAGCGCGCAAATATCGTCCAAAAAACTTTCACGAGTTGATTGGGCAATCGCACGTCTCACAAGCACTGATTAATGCGATTGATTATAATCGTCTGCACCATGCTTACTTATTTACGGGTACGCGCGGTGTCGGTAAGACCACTATTGCGCGTATTTTGTCTAAATGTTTAAACTGTGAGACGGGTATCACTAGCACGCCATGTGGTGTCTGTGATAACTGCGTGGCGATTGATCAAGGACGGTTTATTGATTTAATCGAGATTGATGCGGCCTCGCGTACCAAAGTTGAAGACACCCGCGAGCTACTTGATAATGTGCCGTATGCGCCAAGCCAAGGTCGCTACAAGGTGTACCTGATTGATGAGGTGCATATGCTGTCGACACACAGCTTTAATGCGCTGCTCAAAACCTTGGAAGAACCACCTGAGCATGTAAAATTCTTACTAGCCACCACCGACCCACAAAAGCTGCCCATCACGATTATCTCGCGCTGTTTGCAGTTTGTGTTGCGTCCTTTATCGCAAAGTCTGCTTAGTGAGCATCTAGCCAATATCTTAAATCAAGAGCAGGTGGATTATACTCAGCCTGCGCTTTGGCAATTGGCTAGTGCTGCTAAAGGCTCGGTGCGTGATGCGTTATCATTGACCGACCAAGCGATTGCATTTGGACAAGGCGCGCTCGATGATGTAACAGTTAATGCCATGCTTGGCTTAATTGATGCCGCTGACTTGGTGCGTTTAATTACAGATATTTATAATCATGATAAATCAGCAGTCGCCACTCATATCGAGCAAATGCGCGCGCAAATGGTCGATGCCACTAGCATGTTTGACGGCTTGGCTGAGTTGTTGCATCAATTGGCATTGACGCAACTGCTGCCTGAGGTTGCGCTTAACGTAAACGAAGCACAAGCGCAGCAGATTAATCAGCTTGCGCGGCACATGAGTCCTGACGTTTTACAGCTATATTACGAAATCGTCGTCCAAGCGCGTGAAGGCGTAAAGCTGGCTAGCACACCGATGCAGGCGCTTGAGATGTGTATTTTACGTCTATTGGCGTTTCGACCTTTACCCGTCGATGAGATTTTAGCAAACGTACCAGATACTACTATATCTTCTGACCCTAGAGCATCTGGCTCTGTATCATCTGTTTCTACAGGCTCTATAGAAACTAATACAGCTTCACTAGATTCAGGTACTATCGAAGCACCGGATACCAATACGTTTTTAAATGCAGATGAAAACATAGCGCCTTCATTAGAGCAAACCTCAACAGTAGTAGAAGCGCCGCTATCAGAATTGCCGCCAGCACCACAATTAGAACCAGCAACGGACTCAATACAGCCACTACCAGACTACGATGCTGATTATCAGACCTCAAGTCAAAATGAGGTCGAGCCATACAACACAAGTTATGATGATGCTGAATTTGACCAATATAATAGCTACGGTAATGATAAAGGATTGGGTTTATTAGATAGTAACATTAGCCTTGAGCCTGAACCTGTTATTGAGCCTGAACCTGTTATTGAGCCTGAACCTGTTATTGAGCCTGAACCTGTTGTTGAGTCTGAGCCTGTTGTTGAGTCTGAGCCTGTTGTTGAGTCTGAGCCTGTTGTTGAGTCTGAGC
>NZ_DAINDI010000110.1:1845-5036 GCF_036731945.1 Psychrobacter sp. | reverse complement strand
CATCAAACAGCTCTTTTAGCACTTCATTAACTTGGTGGCTGAGCTCTTTCATTTTTGCCAATTGAGCCTCATTCGCCCAATCAAGCGAGATAGAGATGGACTCATTGACCATCGGATCGCCAAGCGCATCGTCTTTATAAAACAGCTCATAGGTAGGCGGCGTCAAAGCTTGACCTTCCTCTAAACCTAGGCGACGTACCAAACTGCCCGCGGCAAAATTACGCACCACGCATTCAACTGGAATCATGTCTAAACGCTTGACCAACACTTCATCGTCTGACAACTGCTTTTCAAAATGGGTTTCGATACCAGCGTCAGCCAGTTTTTGCATGATAAAGGCGTTAAAGCGGTTATTCACCACGCCTTTACGAGCCAGCTGTTCGATACGCTTACCATCAAGCGCTGAGGTATCGTCGCGGAAGTGTAAAATCAGCAAATCATGGTCTTCTGTTTCATAAACAGATTTGGCTTTGCCTTTATAGAGCAGTTCTTGCTTTTGCATGAGGGAGTTCCTGTTCGTTCAAGCTTATGTGGTAAAAACGCGCAGTGACCGCTAAGCCATTTATATTAAGGTATAAAACAAACCTGCTTAACCATAATAAAAGACCAGCGGTATAGATAGGGATGAAAAAGGGGTTTATTCTGATGCTTGGGTCACGGCAACTGTACGCTGAGGTTTTGGCAGCTGATATTGTTTACCCGACTCGTTCTCTAGCTTTAAGGTATTGGCACCTGCATTTGGGGTTGGATATAACGGCACAAATGGCGCTGTTTCTTGCGCCGCTGGCAATTCTAATGGCGCCAGTTTTTTGCT
This sequence comes from Psychrobacter sp., assembly GCF_036731945.1. Classification (GTDB taxonomy): domain Bacteria; phylum Pseudomonadota; class Gammaproteobacteria; order Pseudomonadales; family Moraxellaceae; genus Psychrobacter. Next base: position 4,222 of record NZ_DAINDI010000110.1, on the reverse strand, counting down.
TTGCTGATACTCAAGACTACCATTATCGCGCTTACCAAACAGACCTTTTGTCGCTTGGCAGCCGCTCAACACTAACGTACTACCCAAAACTACGGTCATTAGCATCGGGAATATTTTTGCAGGGTTTGATGATACTGTCATCATATTATCTCTCTGAGTTAGCAGTTATTGCTTATTTGGTGCGTATGTAGGCAAAGCGCTTATAGTTTTACCATGTCTAAAATTTTTTACTTAATAGTCAAAACCTATAGAGCCACTATAAGCGGTATGTTTATTAAACTTATAAAAACCTAAAGTAAATTTGCACGGATTAAAGCTTCATCAATGGTCGCATGGTGCTTTTCAGCCAACCATACCAACGGCAAACGAATACCGGTGTCTATCATGCCCATTTTATGCAGCGCATACTTGACGGGAATAGGGCTTGACTCGATAAATAAATCACGGTGTAAATGCTTGACTACGTCATGAACTTTATGAGCGGCATCAAAATCACCACGCAGGCCAGCGCTAAAAGTCTCACTCATAGCTTTTGGTGCCACGTTAGCCGTCACCGAAATATTGCCTTTACCGCCGAACTGCATCAGCTCAAGAGCTGTACTATCGTCACCAGATAGCACCACCATTCTGTCGCCAACGGCTCTAATCAGTTGCTCACCGCGGACAGCCGAACCTGTGGCGTCTTTAATAGCAACGATATTGTCAATATCAGCGAGGCGTTCAACGGTTTCTTGGGCGATATCTACAACGGTACGTCCCGGTACGTTATAAAGCATTTGCGGGATTTTTACCGCTTCAGCGATGGCCTTATAATGCTGAAACAAACCTTCTTGTGGCGGTTTATTATAATAAGGGGCGACCAATAACGCACAATCAGCACCGGCTTCGGCGGCATCTTGGGTTAGCTTAATGGCTTCCATGGTATTGTTGGCACCAGTGCCTGCAATCACAGGCACGCGACCTTTGACATGCTGCACAAAGTAGCGAATCACATCGCTGTGCTCTTGCATTGACAAAGTGGCGGATTCACCAGTAGTACCGACAGCGACTAAGCAATGCGTACCCTGCTCAATTTGCCAATCTATGAGGTCTGCCAGACGTTTATAATCGACCGTGCCGTCAGGATGCATGGGCGTTACCAAGGCTACCATTGAGCCTTGTAGTCGGGTTTTAATATCGTCGTATGCTGTGCTCATAACCGTGCCTGTATATCCTAGCTTTTATTAAAGCTATCACATGATAAGTCGTTTGCAAGTGCCCCTATCTGCTCTATGGAGCTGAACGTTTGATAAAACTAACGTCAGGGCAATACCTTGCGTGATGTTCATACTGTGTATTTATTATGCTAACGTGATTGACGCTATTTAACTGCGGCCACTCGATTGACCAAGAGCCATAAAAACGCCTGCTAGTGTAGCATATTTTGCCTTCATCGCTATCAAACAATTCATGCTTAATACTTCTATAAAGCAAAAGATTAGCGATCTATCATAATGCTAAGCACCATGTTATTTGGCTTAAAAAACGTGCGTGAAAACTAAACAATTAGTGTAGCGTATTCGCATAGTAGCGATAAAACCTTTTTAGGTATTTTAACGAATCGTCAACATAGCAATGGTCGGACGATATGCATTGCTATAAGTAAAGACAGCCGATTCATAGCGCTGCTAATCACGCTATCCTTTGCTATTCAATGCGTAAACCAATGATACCTGGGATGCCCTGACGGACTATCTCAATCGTCACCACCCCTTTTTCGGGTAATGACCCCACGGCACTAGAAAAATCGTTGACCGTTTTAATCGGTTTTTGGTGCAAATTGGTAATAACGTCGCCTGCCAGTATACCCGAGCGTGCCGCGAGTCCCGTCGGCTCAATAGCGGTGACCAGCACGCCGGTCTTATTATCAGCGGCCAGCTCTATTTGCTCCTCCGGCGTTAAATTGCGTAGCGCCAGTCCCAAGCTGATGCCGTTGGCCTGCTGTGCGCCGGTTTGCGATTGCATAGCATTGGAAGCATTACTAAGCTTGCCGGTTATGATAGCTTGTTTACCGTCGCGCTGAATCTGAACGCGAAAAATATCGTCAGGGCGCGCCCGATTAATCAGGTTTAATAAATCGGAGGCTTCCATAATTAGAACATCATTGTATTTTAAAATAATATCGCCTGGCTTTAGCCCCGCTTTTTGCGCCGGTGAGTCTGGTGAAACGCGAGTCAATAATGCCCCTTGCGGACGCGCTAAATTATAAGCTTCGGCTAAATTACGGTCGATATCTTGCGGAAAAATACCCAGATAGGCGCGCGCAACTTCACCGTTATCTTTTAACTGCTCATAAATATCCATCGCCGCATCAATCGGGATAGAGAATGACAGACCC
>NZ_DAINDI010000110.1:0-1835 GCF_036731945.1 Psychrobacter sp. | reverse complement strand
AATACGCGAGTTGATACCAATTACTTCACCGCGCTGATTAAATAGTGGACCGCCAGAGTTACCCGGGTTTAATGCCACGTCAGTTTGGATAAAGGGTACGCTGGTTTCACGGGAAAAATTACGCGACTTGGCGCTAACAATGCCCGCCGATGCTGAATAATCAAAACCAAAGGGCGAGCCAATCGCCAATACCGGCTCCCCTACTTTTAGCGCATTAGAATCGCCGATTGGCAAGGCAGGGAATTGACGCCCCGTGACCTTGAGTACCGCCACGTCTGAGCGCTCATCACTGCCAACCAATTTGGCATCAAGCTCGGTTCTGTCATTAAGCGTCACAGTAATTTTGTCCGCACCTGCCACCACATGATGATTAGTCAGCATATAACCATCACGGGTGACAAAAAATGCGGTGCCATAGGCATGCTCTATCGCGGGCGTCGCTGCTTGGTCAGGAATATGTAAGCGATCGCCAAAAAACTTACGCAATAGCTCAGCAGTTTGGGCTTTAGCAAGCTCCGCCTCGCTGACAGTTTTGGTGACGTTTACTCGCGCGACCGCTGGCGTAACTTGCTGTACCAAGCCCGAAAAATCTGCGGTGGTAACGGCCGCTTGGGCAGTTGGCATAGTCGCGATATTGATACCTGCCGCCATACTGGTAGCTACCGCTATGGCCAACGCGCTCTGCTGTAACCAACGGCTCAAATTGGCTGTATTCGACGTTTTAGACATATTGTTAGGCATGTTACCCTCCATATAATGGGTCTTTATAATTGTTATAAACGGTTTGAATAGGACCGTTATGAATAATAATTTAGGCGTCTTATTTATATATTATGCTGATAATAGCTCAGTTTACTTATTCGCTAACCTCTAAAGCTAACATTTAAAAACTGGTCTTTATGTTGCTGACTTAGAGATTTTATCGCTTGCTTTTGTTATCTGCGTTTATCATAAACTTTGGAAAATGCAAACTTGCAAAGAAGAATGCTTGTTAGTTTACCGTCCATTTTCGACTTATGGTATAAAACTTTATCTTTTCTATCATAAAGATAACCTTATTGCTAACATGCTAGACATACTACCTTTAATAAGCTTTTTCAACCAAGAATCAAGTGGCGCAAAGATTGCTCTAGAATACGTCAAATAAAACCATGTTATGATAACAAGCCCAATAATTTATATGACAAACAAAAGTTAATTTTTGTAGGTCGTTATTTTAGCAAATCGGCAATCATCAGCTTATTTTTCATCTTTTGCTTTTTAGATTCTGCTTAGGGATCTAAAAAGCTTTTGTCTTTACGACGATATCGTACTGATAGCCAACCTCACTTGTGCTTTGATTACTTGTGCTTTGTTTATAGTGTGGTTGATGCTTTTATTAACAAGCGCTAGATTTAGCGCTCAGCGGTGTCAGATATTGCAACACTATATTTAGACGACGTTTGCTGCGGCTTACGCTAGCAGCGCTGGTAGTGCGCCTGAATAGATATAAAATATGACAAGATTATAAAAGGATTAATTTATGGATACCGCCTTATTGTTATCCGGCGTGGTTGGGCTTGGTATTGCCGCCCAATGGTTGGCTTGGTATTTAAAGCAACCGTCCATTTTGTTTTTATTACTGATTGGTATTATTGTTGGCCCGATATTGGGCGCTTTTGACCCAGACTTGGTGCTCGGCGAGCTGATGTTCCCGTTTATCTCATTGGGCGTAGCGATTATTTTATTTGAAGGCTCGCTGACTTTAGAGTTCGATGAGATTAAGCAGCACGGCTCTGTGGTACAGATGCTGGTGTCAGTCGGTGTCCTTATTACCATTGTCATTGTGGCGCTAT
>NZ_DAINDI010000109.1:0-5344 GCF_036731945.1 Psychrobacter sp. | reverse complement strand
CCTGCCAGCTCGGTTATATTTTCCGCCGTCAATCCCCCTATTACGCAGATATCAATCCCTTGCTGACAACCTTCAATAAGTTGCTGGCGAGATATTACATGGGCATTAGGTTTGGTATTTGAAGCAAAAACCGCGCCCATCGCCGCATAGCTTGCGCCGTCTTCTTTTGCTTGTTTGACCAACGCTACATCACCGTGACAAGTTCGTCCGATAATTTCACTTGTTGCTAGAACAATTTTGGCGTTATTTATCTCACCATCTTGTTGACCTAAATGTACCCCGATGCCAAGTTTTTTGGCAAGTGCAGTGTCATCGTTCATCACAATATCGACGTTATAAAACTTTGCTAAGCTGACGATCTGCCGCGCTTCCTTATACAGCTTTGCTTTGCCATTTGCCGATTGTAAGGTTTTTTTACGGCGAATTTGCAATAATGCTACCAGCCCTGTTGCTAATGCTACTTCTAGTTTTGCATATAACACTGAAAATTCATCATCATTGGTGAGTAAATATAGTTTGGGTGCGGGCGTCATAGCCGATGCTTGGAACATATCATTTTTCCTCAAATGGGCTCAAATTTGACCCAATAAAAAGGCCGTTATATTACATAACAGCCTTTTTATCAATATTAAAATAGCACGCTTATACGGTACGGCGAGTCGCCAAACTGTTTAAGATATTTTTCGCATCACCCCAGCGCGTCGCTGAGCTGTTTGCGCCCAAAATCACGATAATCGCCGGACGGTTATTGACACGGGTTTCCATCACCACGCAGCGCCCTGCTTCATTGATAAAGCCAGTTTTTGAGATACCGATTGGATAGCTACCATCACGCACTAAGCTGCTGGTGTTGTTGGCTTTATACGTGCGGTTGCCGCTTGAGTAGTTAGAGACATAAAAGTCATAGCTTTTGGTGGTCGAAAAACGACGAATGACATCGTAGTTACCCGCTGCACGTACCATTTTAACGAGATCATTTGATGAAGCGACGTTACGCTTATCAAGACCGGTTGGGTCACCGAAGAAAGCGGTGGTCATGCCCAAATCTTGGGCTTTACGGTTCATAGCGCGCATAAAGGCACTATAACCACCTGGATAATTACGCGCTAGGCTTTTTGCAGCTGGGTTTTCTGATTTCATCAATGCCATAAGTAGCATCTCAGCACGGTTCAAACGGTCGCCTGACTTAAGGTTTGAGCTGGCGCGTTTTGGACCGACGAAATCTTCTGGATCAAGGGTAATCTCTTCACGCATGTCAAGACCGGCGTCTAACACCACCATTGCAGTCATAATCTTAGTAATACTTGCCATCGGACGGGCAATATCAGCAGCCTTTTCGTAGATAGATTCGCCGGTTTCAGCATCGATGACCGCAACACTGCGCGAATCGGTACTGATTGGAATCATACTACCGCTGTTAAAACCACCACGATAGGCGGTGTTATAGCTATTGGTATTGTTAAAGCTATTATTATTGGTACTTCCAAAACTGTGTGCATTAGTAATATTGGTGGCGCCGTAGCCATTGTCTACTTTTTTAATCGCCGAGCTATTACTGCTGTTATACATGATTTTACGCGCTTCAGATAAGCTGTCGGCACCGCCCCAGCTCACACGAGCACTAGACTCAGAGCCAGAACTACCATTAATGGTAAGTGCCGCTTGTGCAACACTGCCCAAACTCAATGAAATCAGAGCAGCGATTAATTGCTGTTTGGTTAATGGTAGTTGCTTCATTATGCCTCCTGCAGCCGCGCTGCCATTAGTTAGAAAATCAGTTACATACTAACTAACACCAACAACGTACGTAGCGTTTGTGGTTGTGTTTATAGATACTCGCATAGAGTTTTTGTATTTTTAGTGTATCATGGTTTGCATTTAAGTTTAATCTACTAAATCAATTAGATGTCACTTTTTGACCACATTCAAATTTTACTACATTTACTTTATATTACAGCAATATTAATTAACAATGGCGCAATATAGCATTACATTTAAGCTTATAAGGGTACAATTGCAAAGTTCATATAAAAGTATGCTGCTTAATATAAGGGAATTTGTGAGTTTACATATTTTAGTCAATAAATTTATAGCAGCTAACATTTATAATAAGACAGTAAAATCATTTAGATAGTTTAAGTTTAACAGTGCACCCTTTATTCTGACCAATAGAAAAGAGTATAACTATGATTCGAGTACTAGTAGTAGATGATCATGATTTGGTGCGAATGGGCATTAGCCGCATGTTGGCAGATAGTGCCGATATCGAAGTCGTCGGCGAAGCAGATAGCGGCGATATGGCGATTAAATTGGCAAAACAGCTGCGTCCGGATGTGATATTGCTCGATGTCAATATGCCCAATATTGGCGGGCTTGAAGCCACCAAACGTCTTATTCAGCTTGATATGGGCTTTAAGATTTTGGCCGTGAGTAGCATGTCAGCGCAGCCTTATCCGTCGATGCTTATTAAAGCGGGTGTCAATGGTTATATCACCAAAGGAACGCCGCTTGATGAGATGATACGCGCAGTGAAAAAAGTCTATCAGGGCGGGCGTTACTTTAGCCAAGACGTTGCCGAGCAATTGGCGGATGTTTTGTTATCTGATAATGCCAGCTCACCTTTTGACTTATTAAGTGACCGAGAAAAACAGGTCGCCATGATGGTGGTGAATTGCCAAAGCCCGCAGCAAATCGCCGACCAGTTATTTGTCAGCGTCAAAACCATCAATACTTATCGTTACCGCATTTATGAAAAAGTCGGTGTCGATAGCGATGTAAAGTTGACCCATTTGGCCATTCGCCATGGGCTTATCCAACCGTAAGTCGCTATGCGCATGCACTTTAGGTGTCTTTTCTTTTATGACGGTTAATTTATAAAGCCAATAGAAATACTGAAACCCTTAACGCCTATGAAATCTCTAAAGTCTGCGCCGTCGAAATCTGTGAACTCTATTAGTAGCGTCGTCGCGACTGTTATTGATTATTTTCAGCGCGATGACACCTTGCCGTTGCCGCAGCTGCGCAGGTTGGGTTTGATTTATAGCAGCTATCGCTTTGTCGTCAGCCTATTTTCTATGCTGATGGTGTATATCACAGCGCGCGCTAGCGATGGCTCATCATTACCAAGTTTTTTGCAGCAAACCGCGCTCAGTTTTTATGTCCTTCTAAGCTTAATTTTATTGGGTTTATTTTATGTGGTGACCAAGCATCCACGGCAACAGCTGGCGTTTGGTTTGGCAGTAGACGTTATTATTTTAAGCTTACTGCTCTATACCGCTGGCGCGCCTGATTTGCAGTTGACCATGCTGTATATGGTGGTGGTGGCCGCAAGCTTTATGCTACTTCATAGCTCGCAAGCGCTGATTATTACCTTACTGGCGATTATTTTCGTTATCTATCAGCAGTTTTTTTATGCGATTGCCAATAGCATGAGTTTGGCAAATTTGGGTGATGCGCTCCTGATGTCAGCCAGCTTTTTGGCAGTCGGCGGTTTGAGTTGGTCAATCTCGCAGCGCTTGGTACAAGTTGAGAAAGTAGCGGCCCGCCACGCCAAAGAAGTCGAACGCTTAAACGTTATCAATCAAGAAGTCATCACCCAAATGGCCAACGGTGTCATCGTCATCGATTGTGAACAAGTGGTTTTAGCCAACCTTGCGGCTTATCAATTACTCAGTATTCCAAATACTACGGCAATGGAGGCAGAGTATGTTGAGACAAATGCTGCGCTCAGTAGCTCGCCAAACAGCTTGTTAAACAATTCTTTAAACAGCCATGCAAACAGCTCTTCAAATAATATTAAAAATCATATTGCAAACAAACCACTCGCCGACTTTCAGCAGCAGCTTCGTGCGCAACATTTGCAGCTTTTTGAAGCTTGCTTATCGATAGAGACGGGACAATCTCGCAGTTTTATTTATGAGTTGCCAGCTACTGCCAATGCCTCTGTCTTTGGTAAGCTTCGCGTTGAAATTATCCCGCTAAAAGATGACAGTAAGCTGATCATTTTAGAAGATTTACGCCGCGAACAAGCCAGCGCCCAACAATTAAAACTGGCCTCTTTGGGGCAGCTGACCGCCAGTATTGCTCATGAAATAAGAAACCCTTTAGCCGCTATCTCGCAAGCCAGTCAACTACTGATAGAAGATATTGAAGAAAGTCAGGCCATAGAGAGTGCAAGCGCAAATGATGCGTTGGCTGGCAATCATGAGCTTTATAAAATGATATTCACGCAAACAAAGCGCGTTAATCGTATTATTGAAGACGTTTTAAAGCTCTCTCGTCAGCAGACCGCCAATCAGCAGTTGATTGCCCTTGCCGACTGGATGCCAGAATTTTTGGCAAACTATTTTCAAGGTCACGATGTTTTTTTACACAATCATGCGCAGCCGACCATCTCGTTTGATTCGCATCAGTTAGAACAAATTTTTATCAATTTGATTAACAATGGCTTACGTCATAGCAGTTATGCTCACCCTCATGCCGTTGTGGAAATCGAGATTTATTGTGCCGATAACGATGTTATAATTGATGTATTGGACGATGGAACAGGTGTAAGCACGGCGGATTTAAACCACTTGTTCAATCCATTTTTTACCACTGATAAGGCGGGTACGGGTTTAGGCTTGTATTTATCGCAAGCATTTTGTGAGGCCAACCATGCGCGCCTACTTTATATTCCAGAACACAAAAAAACTTGTTTTCGTTTGATTGCGCCTGCTATTGACAACGCAGCCATTGATAATTAAACGATTAATAATGGAAAAATTGATAGTTTAAATAAAACGTATTTTTAACGCCTTGTAGTATTTTAAGACAATGAGATGATGTATGACCACAACCGCGCTAGTCGTTGATGACGAAGTAGATTTATGCCGCTTGATGCAAATTACCTTAACCAAAATGGGCATCAAAAGCGATGTGGCTTATACCTTGTCGCAAGCCAAAGCCTATTGGCAAGCAAACGACTATGATTTTTGTTTAACCGATTTAAAACTCCCTGATGGTTCAGGCTTAGAGTTGGTTAAGCATATTAGCAGCAGCTCAAGTACGCCCATTGCCGTGATTACCGCGCATGGCAGTATGGATTTGGCGATTGAAGCACTGAAGCTGGGCGCTTTTGACTTTGTTAATAAGCCGCTTGAGCTGCCGCGCTTGCGTCAATTGGTTGAAAATGCGCTTAAGGTTATTCATCAAGATAACGCTGCAAAGTCAACGCCTGAGCGCTCACCTGAGCAGCAAATTCTCGATAGCCGTCTGATTGGCGACTCAGATGTCATGCACCCGTTAAAAAATACCATTTTAAAGTTAGCGCGCTCGCAAGCGCCAGTTTTTTTATCGGGGGCGC
>NZ_DAINDI010000108.1:0-5948 GCF_036731945.1 Psychrobacter sp. | reverse complement strand
CGTGGTATCGGCAAGCGTGGTCGATAGATTATCCGCCACTGCATTTTCATTATTGCCACCAAGAATAGCGGTCAAAACAGGGTCAGTCATTGCTTGATTTAAGGTTGCCAATTTCGCAGTGATAATCGCACGGCTTTGTCCAGCGGTCGCGGCTGGCAGATGGCCTTTTGCTTTAGCAGTTAAACCCAATGGCTGGTCGATAGCGTTAGATTTCATCGTCTCAACCAATGATAGTAACGAGTTAAACCATTGGTTTAAACCTTGATCACTCTCAGCGGTTTTATCAATTGCTAGTAAATCAGTGGCATTTTGCTGCCAGTTTTTCTCGATATCTTTTAGACGTGCGCCTAAAGCACTGCTCGCGCTCATCACATATGCGCACTGCCCAGCATCCAAACTATCATTGGCATAAAGCACTTCTTCTAAGCCTGGCACGCCTTGCACGATGGCGCTCTCATTCGCCAACTGCTCGGCGGTAAGCTTGGGATTGGCAGCAATCAAATCAGCGACCCCGCTATGTACCAGTCCGCGCTCATCAGGATAGTAATTGATATATAAGTTACTCATGCTCGCCGTCGCTGGTCCAAAGTTAACCATCTCAGCGCTTGCCCAAGCTTGTGCGAGCACCAACCATTGGTCGCGCAATTCTTTTAGCGCATCACCGCTCACGGGCGCTTGCTGACAAGATTTCTTTGCCAAATCATGCAATAAATCACTCTGCTTTGCGGCATCTGCATAGGCTGGAATGACAATGTCATTTGCCACGTGGGTCAGATAGGTTTTTTCGGTATCAGGACTAATATCAACAGCGCTAATCTTATCTGCACTATTGTCTTTTTCAGCAGCAGCCTTAGAAGTAGCACCCTCTTGCGCGACTTGGCTATCTACCTCTGGTACTTTATTTTCTTCCGCAGGTTTGACACAGCTAATTAGAATACCAGCACTTAGCGCTGATAATGCCATTGCTAAAGCAGGGTTTATTTTCATAGATTTCTCAGTATTTGGATGAATATTGATATGAGTAATTATTTAACTTTGTACTTCTTACGTTGAATGACCATCGCTTTTAACGCTCATACGCTTATTTTTATAATGACTTTAAGAACGCATTCAACTCACTGCGTCCTTGTTTATCAAGCTTAAGTACTTTTTGCTTCTGCTTTTCCGCTTCGCCGCCATGCCAAAGTACCGCTTCCATCAAAGTACGCGCGCGCCCATCATGTAAAAAAGTCGCTTGTGGATCGACGGTTTGCGCAAGACCAATGCCCCACAAAGCAGGCGTGCGCCACTCATAAGAGTTGGCTAAAAACTCAACCTGTAAATCTTTCGATGGTAGCTTACCCGCAATGGTGCGATCAGCTAAGCCATCGCCCATGTCATGCAACAATAAATCGGTATAAGGATAAATCACTTGTCCGTGCTGCTCAAGATGGTCATCGTCGGTCTTTGGCAACTGATAACGTGGCGTATGACAGCTTTGACAGCCCATATCATAAAAGCGTTTTTTGCCTGCCAATACCAGCTTGTCTTCGGCATTACGGCGATGTGGCACCGCTAGATTACGGGTATAAAATTCGACGAACTTTGCCACTTCATCATTGACTTCGACAGGCGGCTTACCATTACCTTGCTCATCAGCACCTGTCACTGCATTCACACAAGCGGTCTGCGCTGGCATACACGATTCATGGGGACGGATATTTGAGGTCAGCCCCATATCCTCATTAAACGCACTTTGGTTTTGAGTAATCAGCTTGGTTTGACCCGCTTTCCAGCCAAAGCGTCCTAATGCCACTTTACCCGTTTGCGGATCCATGACCATATTAAATTTACCGCTAATATCGCTATTAGCCTCATTTGCCTTGCTTGCTTGCTTTTTAATGTCGTCATCGGGAATCTGCTCGAGTAGCCCAAGCCCAATCATTGGCAAGGCAACACGCGGCGACACCATCAGCTCAGCATCAAATGGACCATAACCGGGTTTGGTCAGATTGAAGGTTGGCGCGCGCAAGGTCTCGACATAACCATCAGCAAAAGTAACGGGTTTATCAGTCCACTGTACTACAATTCGAGCTTCAGCAGGGACGCCTTGCACACCGCGATCTTGCAGCTGACCGCCATACATAGGATGGACGACTTTTTCAATCAAGGAATCTTTCAGTTTTTGCCGCTGCACATCGGTAGTCGCCGGCATCGCAAGGCGAATCAGCAAGCTGTCGGCATCGTCATCAGCGCTCATCGGTGCATGACCGCGACCGTCTTTGATATGACAGGATTGACAGGCAGCGACGTTAAATAAGGCACCAAGCCCATCACGGCTATCGGTACTCGCCGGCGCGACCACCCAAGGTTGCCTAAAAAACGCATTGCCGATAAAGAAAGACCCTTTACGCGAGGCGGTGATATTTGAGGAAGGTTTAGAGTAGCTTTCGCTCGTGGTGATACTAATGCCTGTATCGCCACCTTGTTTGATTTCTTGCGCATCAAAGCTGGCAAGCTGCTGCATAGGGACGCCCGCTAGCGCTTCAATCGTTTGAGCACGCTCAGGCGTTATATTTTGCAAATGGCTATTGTCTTGGGCTTTATTGTCGTTATTATTGGCGGTGTCGTCCGTTGGAGATGGCTGGCAGGCGCTTAATGAGAGCACGCATGCCACTCCTAGCGATAGCTTTAATAGCAAATTTTTAAATATTAAAGGAGAATAAAACGCGGTCGATTGTTTGGCGGTTAAGACATTATTGCTACTCATAGGGAACCTTAGTTCTGGTATAGAACCATAAAAAACGCGTGCTGTAATTTTTTCACTTTTATTTGATAAGCATTTTTAATCAAAAAATATTTCAATTCGATAAATCATTGCTGCGCTATAAAAAAACACGCTGCCAACAGCGGTCGACAACGTGTATATTATACCCAAATTATTTTTCTATAAAAATAATTCTCATTCACTGATAACGACTCATCAGGCACATAAATACAGGCTATTAAGGTTTCTTAAATTGGAACCAAAAGCTCCATTTTAAATAACTGCCCTTTTAAATAAGCGCTCTCTTAAAACTGTGAACCTGCATCAGCGTCTAAATTATCAATGCCAACGGCTTTTGCTGCATTTTCAATACCATCGGTTAGCTGTTGTAAGCTTGTGATGCTACTTTCAATCCAACCGCGGCGTTTGTTTTGCTCTTCAGCAGAAATACCATGCTTGCTGGCTTGACCTACGGTTGCAATCATCTGATCGACCTTGATGCCTTCTTTCTCGGCTTTTTCAACGATGACTTTAAACGCTGCTTCGACGTTAGCAAAATCAGTCGCAAGTTTATCAGCCGCTTCTTTATTGCCCGTATCGACAAGATAATTCTTTAGTCCATAGCCGCCTACTGTCTTGCCAGCGACGGTTTTATAGCCGCCATTAAAGATATTTTGAATACCGCGAGCATTATTGGCATAGCTCAAATGGGTCAAATCACTAAAGCATTCATGCTCATCTTCGGTAGAGCCAGTGACGAACGCCACCTGTATACGCTCAGAAGCTAGCTCGCCAAGCGCTAAGCTGCCCATTTGATACATGATTTGACGCAGACCGTTTTTGTCTTTACGAGCCATCATATCGCTACGTAAGGTGTTTTCGCTATCAGGTTGCCACTGGGCTTCCATCGCGGTCAAATCATCGATCAATAACTGGGTAACCGCTTTTAGATACTGTCCACGGCGCTCGCAAATACTCGCATCTGGGTTTGTCGTATCGCCGCTGGTACATTCGCCCTCGGTCGTTATATAGTCGCTCACCGGACGATTACCTGCACCTTCACCAACGCCATTGGTATCTTGTCCCCACAGCAGAAACTCAATCGCATGATAACCGGTGGTGACATTGGCCTCACTACCGCCAATCTCGTTCATCTCAGCCAATAAGTCAGGCGTAATGGTGCTGGTATCTTGCTTGATACTACCAACCGTGATGCTCTTACTATTGATAATATTATCCTGACTGTTATATTCACCCTCATAACTGTCACTGACATAGTCAATCAAGGCTTCATCTAGCGGCCAAGCATTTACCTGTCCTTCCCAGCCATCAACGCTACCAAGCGCGCGTTTATCATCAGCGGTCACAAAGCCTTCGTCGAAGCGAAACACTTCAGTCTGTGAATATGGCTGACGCGCGGCTTTATAGGCAGTCTTTGCAGCGTCAAGATTGGCTTGGGTCGGCGTGTCTACATAAGTATTCACTGCTGTTTGTAAAAGTTTGGCAGTTTCTAAAGAATCTTTATAGGCAGCATGTGCCATATCAGCATAGCTAATTAACAAACGATCGATATGTGCCTGATCAGCAGCCGAAGACGTTTTATTGTCGCTGTTTTGGGTTGCTTGGACGTCGGTTTGCGCCTCTGACGCTGTGGTCTCATCAGACTGTTTGGTACATCCTGATACTAGCAGTATCCCTACCAATGCAGCAGCTAAAGTAGTCGGTAAAATTTTACGGCTTGTCGCTGGGCTGATATTCATACACGTCCTCGATGAGATACATTAGATAAAATGACAAAAGATAAAGTGATAAAAGGAAAGCTTAAAGACTTATAATTTCAATAAGATAAAATCCATTTAAACCCTAGTTAAATTTAAACGCCCGTTAAAGGCTGACAAAATTTAACCCCTGCAAATTATAATGTTATTGATAACTATTATCAAATATAATTTTTTGAATATTAGACGAATTTCAAGCAAAAAAAGACCAACTTTTCGTTGGTCTTTTTTAATTTATATTATATTTTAAATATCAGTAGCGATTAACGAACGCTGCTTGGCGCATTTACCGTTAGCTCAACGCGGCGGTTCTGCTGACGACCATAATCGCTATTGTTATCAGCGATTGGACGAGTCTGACCATAAGCAACCACGTTGATACGGTTACTAGCTACACCGCGATTAACCAAATAATTTCTCACAGAATTAGCACGATCACGTGACAAGTTCATGTTATAAGATGGGTTACCTACGCTGTCAGTATGACCAGCAATCGTAACTGTGTTTTGGTTATATTCATTCATCGTTGCCGCAAGCTTATCAAGCGTTGGTCTAAACGATGGGTTCAACGAAGCACTGTCAAAGGCAAAAGTAATGTTACCTGGCATAACCAGATCAATGTTACCGTTTGGGTTTGGGGTAACCGTAACGCCAGTACCCGCCATTTGCTGCTCTAGCTGCTTCGCTTGACGCTCCATGTAGTAGCCTACGCCTGCACCCAATGCAGCACCGATAGCCGCATCACGACCAGTCTTATCACCACCGGTTGCTTTTGAGATAGCAGCGCCGCCAGCTGCGCCAGCTAGTGTACCGATTGCGGCTTTGTTTAGACGTTGCTGTCCAGTGTTTGGATCAGTTGTACAGCCACTCAATGCTAAGCCTGATGCCAATGCTGCAACCACTAATGTATTACGCATAATATGTCCTCTTAAGTTGAAAAAATGGGCTATCAATATAGGGTATCGATAAATAAACGGTGTTTTTATAGATATTGCTTGTCACGAATATGCGTCAACAAACCTGTTTATTTGTTTATTCACACTTACTATTATTATTGCAATTACCGTCTATTTGTGTGTAATATTTTGTCACATCTATGTATGGAAAGTGCATAAGTATCTATAGTCTAGTGTTTATAAAAGCGCGTTGTTTGTTACCGCAAGTCACGTTTACAGTCGTACACTCTAATTATTTTCTGCTAACATTATCTTATAAAAACTTTGGTAGAAACATTTTACGAATTAAAAAGCCGAATAATAACTGGACTAAAATTAGGTCTTATCTAATATTAGTACTAAAACTTATTAGATAAAATGCGATTATAATTTGCTAAAACTTGTTAGAAAAATTAGCTGTATTTTTGAGATGATAGACCTCTTGCAAAAGTAGTTGTAAGACACAACGTATATTATTGAACTCTACTT
>NZ_DAINDI010000107.1:3236-5965 GCF_036731945.1 Psychrobacter sp. | reverse complement strand
GCTTATTCTCCTGTTATTGGATTATAAGCAGTTACACAGTTTTTAGGAAAGGCTCAACGAAAGAATATGACGCCCGCTTGATACATATAAGTTTGCCGATTTAGTGGGTCTTAGGCTTAGCCACTTGTTTGTAAATAGCAAATACATAAGTATTGCATGTTGAACTTAAAGCGCCAAAATAAATAAAGTATTATCATATCGACTTTTATAATTACCGTCTACAGAGCATAGCACTTTAGCACTTCTCTAAAGCCTCAAACCAAAACGCCTTCTATTCATTTAGAGGGCGTTTTTTACTTCATATTGCGTATCGGCATATAAACCAATATCAGCCCCGCGCTTTGCTTATTTTATCGCAACCATTTGCTATACTAGCCCCACTTTATGGATTAAATAACACTTTATAAACTCTCAAAAACAGCATGGTAGCCTTATGAAATTCTCAAAGTTCGGTCAGAAATTTACCCAGCCAACTGGCATCTCACAGCTCATGGATGACTTGGGCGATGCGCTAAAAAGCGATCAGCCTATCAATATGCTAGGCGGCGGCAACCCTGCCAAGATTGATGCCGTCAATGAGCTATTTTTAGAGACTTATAAGGCGCTTGGTAATGATAACAATACCGGTGAGGCGAATAGTAGCGCGATTATTAGCATGGCAAATTACTCTAATCCGCAAGGGGATGCTGCCTTTATCGATGCCTTGGTCGGCTTCTTTAATCGTCATTATGATTGGAATTTGAGCGCAGAAAATATCGCTTTGACCAATGGTTCGCAGAATGCTTTTTTCTATTTGTTTAATTTATTTGGCGGCGCATTTAATGATGGCGAAAATCAATCGGTAGATAAATCCATTCTACTGCCATTAACCCCTGAGTATATTGGATATAGTGATGTGCATGTTGAAGGTCAGCATTTCGCCGCCGTATTACCGCATATCGATGAAGTGACGCATGATGGCGAGGAAGGTTTCTTTAAATATCGGGTAGATTTTGACGCGTTAGAAAACTTGTCAGCATTGAAGGAAGGTCGCATTGGTGCGATTTGTTGTTCGCGTCCGACCAATCCAACGGGTAATGTGTTGACCGATGAGGAAATGGCGCATTTATCCGAGCTTGCCAAACGTTATGAGATACCGCTAATCATCGATAACGCCTACGGTATGCCCTTCCCGAATATCATCTACTCTGACGCGCATTTGAACTGGGATAATAATACGATTTTATGCTTCAGCCTGTCTAAAATTGGCTTGCCCGGTATGCGTACCGGCATTATCGTTGCTGATGCGAAAGTCATCGAAGCGGTCAGCGCGATGAATGCAGTGGTCAATCTGGCTCCGACACGTTTTGGCGCAGCGATTGCGACACCATTGGTGAACGATGACCGTATCAAACAGTTAGCGGATAATGAGATTAAACCCTTTTATCAACAGCAAGCGACATTAGCGGTCAAGCTGTTAAAAGAAGCGTTAGGTAACTATCCGTTGATGATTCATAAACCTGAGGGCGCGATATTTTTATGGCTGTGGTTTAAAGATTTGCCGATTAGCACCACTGAGCTGTATGAGCGTCTTAAAGACAAAGGCACGATTATCGTACCGAGTGAGTATTTCTTCCCGGGTGTCGATGTCAGCGATTATAAACATGCGCATGAATGTATACGTATGAGTATCGCTGCTGATGAACAAACGCTGATTGATGGTATTCGAGTGATTGGTGAAGTAGTGCGTGAGCTTTATGATAAGGCTAATAGTCAGAACGACTAAACCTTTTATTAAAAACATTAAATCACAAAAATAAAAAACGGACTTATAAATAGTCCGTTTTTTTGTGCTATGACCATGTAAAAGCGATTTAGCTAAGCGCTTTTAACAAAGCTTCAGCACTCATTTTACCAAAGTCATTGGCCGCCAAGGGTCCATCGCCTGAGATAAGCTTTCTATCTTGATGGGTATGTCCTGTCGCCAGTTTATTAGTAATCGTAACGCCCAAATCTTCTAATTTTTCGCCAAAGTACCACGGCATCGTACCGGGTAAATAACCAATTTTTGGCATTTGCTTGTCCATAGCAGTCGGGAACGCTACCATCTCATAACCTTTGAAAATGAAGTCGCGATTGGCGTTATCGTCTTTATCGGCGTTATTAGTATTGTCAGCGCTATTAGTATTGTCAGCGCTATCATGACTTGCTAAATTGGCCGCCAATAAAGCCGCTGGACCATGACAAATGACTAAGGTAAATAAATCCTTATCATAACCCCAACGTAGCAATTCGCCAAGGTTCTTATCGTCAGGTAAGCCTAGCATGGCGCCATGCCCGCCGGGAATAAAAATCGCTGCATAGTCATCGCTATTTGCCATATCGTTTTTGACAAAATCGGCGATACTTTTTGGATTATTCAGCTTTGATTGATATTCAGCGTAGATTTGTTTGACGTCATCATCGTCTTCTGGCATTGCCCACTGCTCGACTTTGACAGACTCCCCGGTTGGGGTAAAAATATCCACTTCAAACCCTGCCTTTTTAAAATGCAGCAATGGTACCATCATCTCAACCGGATGATTGCCAGTCTTGAACCTCTTATCATTTGCCATGGTCATGTACTGCTGCTCGGTGCAGACCATCAGGATTTTTTTGTTGCCCGTATATGGTGCTTCGTACTCGGAATGATCGTAGTTGGTTTTGTTTGGTGCCGCCAATTTAAGCGAAGCTTTAGAAGGGGTATAAGC
>NZ_DAINDI010000107.1:0-3226 GCF_036731945.1 Psychrobacter sp. | reverse complement strand
TCGGCTTCTTGCGGCTCTAATCCTAAGGTGTCTTTGGCCTTGTCTACTATGTCGTCAATATTAAGGTCTGAGATATTCATAACTTTTCCTATTTTATTATTGCTTATATTGGATTGATAGTTAGAAAAGATAGAATAATTGCCTGTCGCTACCTTTCTGATTGTAAGGTAGCAAACTCATAACGCATTAAATAGACCAGAGTTTTTTGACTTTCGTAAGCTTTGTAAACGATGAGTTGCTTAAATTTGGCGTTTTAAAAAAGTATCAGAGTAAAAAGCGCAAAGCAATGACCTTATAAACAATAAAAAACGGACTTAGCGATAGTCCGTTTTTTTCTGTCGTTTAATCATAGGTTTGACAGTATTGATTGACTGAAATGTCTTTGTCCATACGGTAAGGCCGTAGATTATGTAAGAAAGCAGACAGGTATTAATAATATCATGGATACTGGCTTTGATTTCTGCCGCTTTTAACCCTGCCAGACCAAGTTCGGTAAGCGTCTGGCGATTGTCCAAATATTCACCCAATAGAGCAATAGCGGTCACCAAAATCAAAGCGACAAAGGCTCTAACGCTGTATTTTTTAAAAATTGGACGCAGCAAAAGTAAACTTAATAGGTAGACGCCCATGCCCACATACATATGTAAGGCGTCTTTGTCTAAGCCAGTAGCATCAACGACACCGTTTTTAAAGAGATAAAAGTCCACGATTTTATTCCGCGTAAAAGAGGTAAAAAGTAACTGAGTATAAATGAAAAACAGCCAATTATACATTGAGAATAAAAAAGGTAGATTAAGCATTTGCTAATCTACCTTATTATTGAAGAAATATTTAAAGTATAGTTGTTAAATATCCCAATCGACGAAGTTCTTTAACAGCTGTAAGCCCGCGGTGTGGCTTTTTTCTGGATGAAACTGGGTCGCAAATAAATTGTCTTGCAGAATACTGGCACAAAACGGCTGACTATAATCACAAACGGCCGCCACTTGCGATTTATCTGCTGGCGCGCAGTAATAACTATGTACAAAGTAAAAGTGCGCATTGTCTTCGATACCATTCCACAATGGATGGTCAAAATCCATGCCACTGATGGTATTCCAGCCCATGTGCGGCACTTTAATGGTTACCCCTTGCTCATCTTTCCACGTCGGGTCAAACGCTTCCACGCTGCCATCTAGGATGCCCAAGCATGTTGTACCACCATTCTCAGCGGACTGCTCGAACAACGCCTGCATGCCAACACAGATGGCCATAACAGGCTTATTAAATACTGCTTGACGTATGACCTCATCAATCCCTGCCTCATGCATGCCAGCGATACAATCGCGCATTGCACCGACACCTGGGAAGAAAATTTTATCAGCCGCCGCGACCACTTTTGGGTCATTGGTAATAGAAACCTCTGCGCCGACCGCTGCTAACGCCTTGCTGGCCGAGTGCAAATTACCCATGCCATAATCTAATAGTGCAATCTTTGTGGTTCGACTCATCTAAAAAGCCTCTTTGGTCGATGGCAAAGTATTCAGCGCACGCTCATCATATTCGCAAGCCATACGTAGCGCACGAGCAAACGCTTTAAAGGTAGATTCTATTTGGTGATGGCTGTTTTTACCTTTAAGATTATCCAAATGCACCGTCATCCATGAGTGATTGACGAAGCCGTAGAAAAATTCACTAAACAAATCGACATCGAAGTTACCAACATGCGAGCGGGTAAAAGGAATGTCCATATGAAGTCCTGGACGACCAGACAAATCAACCACCGCGCGCGTTAGTGACTCATCGAGTGGCGCATAAAAATGCCCATAGCGACGGATGCCTTTTTTATCACCCAATGCTTTATTGAACGCTTGTCCAAGCGTGATGCCCGTATCTTCAACACTGTGGTGATCATCGATAAAGGTGTCGCCGGTACATTTGATATCTAAATCAAACAAACCATGACGCTTAATTTGGTCAATCATATGGTCTAGAAACGGCACGCCAGTATCGACAGTGCCTTGACCGGTACCATCAAGGTTTACCGTACAAGTGACTTGGGTTTCAGCAGTATTACGCGTAACGGTCGCCGTACGTGCGGCATGACCAAAAAGATTTTGAGCAGAATTTTGATTTTGTTCGGTAGAATTGGCTGTCATGGCTACTCTCTATAAATGAAAAGCGGTCAATAAAATAGGGCGAAAAAGCGCCCAAAGCATTCTTACTAGCGTTTAAAACAATGAATAAAAACATAGAAGATTAAGCTAAAAATAGGTTCAATATTTGCTTAAAAAACTTATTCAGAAAGGTATAAATATTAGGTTTTTGGCGTATAAACCCTTGTCTATCTTCATCATAGCAAACCCTAGCATTTACTGCCACGACCAAGCAGTAATCCACGCACAAAATCGCCCTATTCTGCTAAAATAGTGCGTTCAGTATTATCAATCATCACCCGCGCTGACCCTTCAACGCTACATTCGATGCTACGACGCGCTAAACACTTATAGGAACCGATTATGCCTTTAGAAGCGATCGCCATCAATAGCTTAGATGCGCCCCTGATTAAAAACCCTGCCCGCGAGAACGAGTTATCAGAGCGTCTGCATGCCTTATATGACAGCGATGACAATCAGCCAAGTGGTCTCGAGGTACTAAATATTATTGAGCAAGGCTTTAAGCGTGGTCAGACTTTGTATGTCGGCATGTTTAATGATAAGCCTATCGCCGCGGTTGCTTGCTTTGATGATGGGCAAACCGATGCCAAGCGCTTGCAATATCTTACTGTTCATAGCCAAAATCGTGGGCGCGCTATCGATGCGAAATTTATCAAACTGGTCTATGATGCCGAAGTGAAAAAAGGCGTGCGCGAGTTCGTGCCAGTCGATGCCGATATTCACCGTATTATGAGCGAGTATGAGCTCCTGCGCGTTAAGGATTAAATACGAGGTTAAAAGCTTAGTTTTGGCTTATATTCGATTATTTATAGGCTTTTCTCACTTATTATGCAAAAACCACTTGACAGTAACGCCTATATTTAGTTTAATAGCGCCTCAACGAAGACGGCTCGATAGCTCAGTCGGTAGAGCAACGGATTGAAAATCCGTGTGTCGGCAGTTCGAACCTGCCTCGAGCCACCATTCGTTTAAGCATTCCAAAAAGCCCCAAACATTATGTTTGGGGCTTTTTTTATGCTTAAAATTTAATAAAAATTACAAGGATAGCTATCTACCACAACTGATAATCG
>NZ_DAINDI010000106.1:0-5972 GCF_036731945.1 Psychrobacter sp. | reverse complement strand
ATGATTCCTGAGTTTTTACGCAATGTCTTTACCTTAGCTTTTGTACTGCTGCTGTTTTCTATCTCCAACCATTTAGAGCACGAGTCCGGCTTATTAACGGTCACCGTCCTTGGCGTGGCGCTGGCTAACTGGCCAAAATTCCCGCGTGAGACGATTTTAGAGTTTAATGAATCGCTGACCATCTTATTGGTATCGGTATTATTTATCATTCTTGCGGCTCGCGTTGAGCTTGAAAGCTTACTTAGCGTTGGTTTTGCAGGCTTGGTGTTGCTCGCGATTGTGATGTTTGTCGCGCGTCCTTTATCGGTATGGGCTTCGTCTATCGGCTCCAATCTAAAAACCAATGAAAAGCTGATGATTAGTTGGATTGGGCCGCGCGGTATCGTTGCCGCTGCAATCTCGTCGCTTTTTGCCATTCGCTTGCAAGAATATGATATTCAAGGCGTTGAGCTACTTGTACCTTTGGTTTTCCTTGTCATTATTGGCACGGTGATGATTCAGGGCTTGGGCGCAAAAATGGTTGGTAATTTCTTGGGCGTCCGTGAGCCTGAAACCAACGGTATCTTGGTCGTTGGCTCCAACCCTATCGCGTTATTGGTAGCGACGTCTTTAAAAGACCAAGGCTTTGATGTCATCGTCGCCCATAATAACTATACCAATATCGCTAAAGCTCGTATGAGCGGTCTGCGTACTTACTTTGGCAATCCTATCTCTGATCATGCCGACCATCATTTAGACCTTATCGGTATTGGGCGACTGTTTGCCATGAGTACCGATAGAGAAATGAATACCTTGTCTGAGATTCATTACCGTCATGAGTTTGGCGAGCGTAAAATCTATCGCCTTAAATTCAGTGATGAAAAGGTCAAAAGCGAGCGCGATGACAAGCAGGGCAACTTCCATTCGCAGTGGTTGTTTGGTAAAGATGTGACTTATGCCAAGCTTGCCAGTATGCTGTCGAAAAAAGCGCGTATCAAAATTACTAACATCACCGACAGCTATAGCTTTGAGCAATACAAAGCCGATAATAAGCAATTTGTGCCGCTTTATACCGTCGATAAAGAAGGTAAGCTGCACGTGATTACCGATAATTTCGATGGCACCGTACCGCGTGATCGTAAGCTGATTTCATTGGTCGTTGACGATGAAGTGCAGCCAAAACCGGTCGATGTGACAGCAAAACAAGAACAGGCACGCGCGGCGGCAGATGCCAGCTTTGAATCCAGCTCGAAAGCGCCTGAAAAGCGTAAAGAAATAGAGCTTACCGATGATAGTAATGACACTGCTATGCCAGAGGCAGCATTAACCACTGCGAAAGAAACCAATGCAGCAGAAGTCTCCGAGTCAGAAAAGGCACAAGACAAACAAGCCGATAGCGTTACAGATACGCCTAATAAAATACAGGCATCAAGCACGACGGTTAAGAAAGATAACGTGCAAACAACAGAGTCTGATGCTACTGCTCCTAATAGTTCTACCAATGCTATAAATAAAGGTGTCATGTCGGATAATTCGACCGCAACTTCAAAAACCAAAACCTCTAGCAGTACCAACGGTAATGGCAGCGCACCAAAAACTAAAAAAGGCACGCTTGACCCCAATCGTTTACCAGATTCTAGCGGTGGTAGCCTTGATAACGTTGACAGCATGGATATAGATAAAGACTAGAGTTATCTTTTTAAAATTTTCCATAAACGATAAAAGCCCCAACTCAGCAGTTGGGGCTTTTTTTTGGATAATATAAGGTAGAAATGACAACGTTAAAAAACCTTAGGGCGTGTCCTCATTTTAAAAATGGTGATAAAAATGAGTTAAATTGTAGCCAAACAAGGAAAATAGTGCAGTTAATATCGGGATATTACCAAGCTATTTGACGAAGTTTGGCAAAATTTAGCCATTTTTAGACCATTTAGATGTCCATCGATTGAATTGAGGACACGTCCTAGCTTAGCGCAAACTTTTCCTGCACCGCTTGCCAAATACGTTCACTGACTTCTTCAGCGCTACCTTGAGCATCAATACGTTGGATACGCTCCGGCTGCTCGCTGGCAAGGACACTAAACCCTTGATGGACTCTAGTAAAAAACTCCGTCGCTTGCTGCTCAAAACGGTCAGCAGCGCTGCGTTTATTGGCGCGCGCCATGCCTTCTAATACTGGCAAATCTAGCCACAAGGTCAGCTCTGGTAACTGTTCAACAAATTGCTCGATAAGCATAGCGATTTTAGCGCGTACTGTACTATCGCCATGCGCGCGTCCAAAACCTTGGTAGGCAACGGTCGAATCAGTAAAGCGGTCACATATCACCCACGTTCCACGTTGTAGGGCAGGCAAAATTACTTGCTGCAAATGGTCACAGCGCGCGGCAAACATCAGTAGCAGCTCGGTATCATCGTTAATTTTGGTATCAGGGTCTAATAAAATAGTACGCAACTGCTCGGCAAACGGACTGCCACCCGGCTCCCGGGTACGCAGATAGTCGATGCCTTTTGCTTGCAAATGGTCGCAAAGCTGCTCAATAGCGGTGGTCTTGCCAACGCCTTCGGTCCCTTCAAAACTGATAAAGCGCCCTTGATTGGACGCTGTACTAAAAGATGCGGTATTAGTAGAATGCTTAGGCGAATTTATTTGCGCTGTTTTTTCTTGCGCTGATTTTTCTGGTAGTGATGCTGACATGATATGACCTTATGTCATTGATGAACATTATGTCTTTATATAGATAGCTATATAAAGACATAACGCTCGTACACGATAGGTTTTTAGAAATATAGAGGATTAAATTACGGCGGCGGTGTTTGTGCTTTTTTCTGACGCATGACGCTGAGATATTCTTTGACCGCTTGGTTATGCTCATTTAAGCTATTGGTAAATTTGTGGCCGCCGTTACCGGTTGCCACAAAATATAACGCTTCGCTATCGGCGGGATGCAAAGTCGCTTCAATCGAGGCCGCAGATGGCAGCGCGATTGGCGTTGGCGGCAAACCATCGATTTGATAGGTGTTATAAGCGGTCTTTTCATCGATGTCTTGACGGCGAATATTGCCTTCATAACGGCTACCCATCCCATAAATAATGGTCGGATCGGTTTGCAAGCGCATATTTTTATTCAAACGATTGCTAAATACCGCCGAGACTAAAGGACGCTCTTCTGCCACGCTGGTTTCTTTTTCGATAATCGATGCCATTACCAACGCTTCATACGGACTGTCATAAGGCAGATCAGGGTCGCGATTTTCCCACGCTTTGGTCAATGCTTGCTGCTGACGCTTATACAAATCGGTCAATACCTGCTTATCGGTGCTGCCTTCGCCATAATAATACGTATCAGGCGCAAACCAGCCTTCAAGATTGTGATTGACAATAGGGTCATTACTATTCACTACCGAATCTGGCAAAATGCCAACCAAAT
The DNA here is from genome assembly GCF_036731945.1 of Psychrobacter sp. GTDB lineage: Bacteria > Pseudomonadota > Gammaproteobacteria > Pseudomonadales > Moraxellaceae > Psychrobacter. Next base: position 2,565 of record NZ_DAINDI010000106.1, on the reverse strand, counting down.
CCAATGCCTGCGCGATGCTGGCATTCGTGCTATCCGCCGTCAGTACTTCTTTTTTGATGCCTTTATTATCTCGCAGCGCCTGATATAAATCTTTTGAGGTTTTGCCTTCGATAATCTGTACCTTGACCATCGCCGCTTTTACGCATTGTCCCAGTACTTCTAGCGCTTCAGCAAAGGTGGGGTTTTCTGGTAATTGATAAATACCGGCATGCAATGGGCCATCGATTTGCGTTTTCATATAAAGCTTGGCAATCGTGGCAGAAAACAACGGTATTTGCTGCTGCCACTGCGGCAATAGCCCATAATACGTCTGACCCGACTCAATCGTCACCATCTGCTGCGGCTGCTCAATACGGCCAAACAGCGTCTGATACACCATCACCAAAAAAAACGCGGCAATCAGCCCAAGCACCAATAACACCTGATAACCACGCTGCATAAAAAACGATGGATTATCAGCTTTATAGTGGCGCGGTTTAGTGCCACCGCTAATGAGTGAGATATCCGTCGCCGGTACTTCCTCTGCGCTAACGTCGTCAATGATAGGTTTTTTGTCCAGCGCTGTCGTCTCGACAGGCTGCTCCAGCGCGTCGTCATGGTCATTTTTTGGCGACTCATCAGGGCGTTTAGGGGGTATTTCAGGTGTTGGCTTGCTCATGGCAACTCGCGAGGCAGAAGTTTGCTAGAATTTAGCACTGAACTGGGCGATTTTCAATGGTATTTGCTTAGCTTATCGATTAACTTGGTGGTTAGAGTAAATTATATGGCTTAATACTCATATTGCTTATTTATCACTTTGAATTTTTCCTTTAATAAGAAAATCGGCTATGAACCTTAATTTCAATCAAAGTCTTGCCAACAACTATACATCTGAATCGCAAAAAATTCGTGTGCTTAGTGAAGATTGGGTCGCTAAGCAAAGCTATTGTCCCAATTGCGATGCTCAGCCATTGGCTGAATTTACTAATAACCAACCTGTCGCTGATTTTTATTGCTCAAACTGCGATGAAGAATATGAATTAAAAAGTAAGAAAGCAAAATTAAGCAACATCATTAATGATGGCGCTTATGACACCATGATTGAACGTATCAACAGCGACAACAATCCAAACTTTTTCTTTTTAACGTATTCCCAAGCATTGAGCGTGAATAACTTTTTAATCATTCCCAAGCAATTCTTTAAACCGGACATGATTATAAAACGCAAGCCTTTATCCATCACTGCCAAACGTGCCGGCTGGGTCGGCTGCAATATTGATTTGCGTAAAGTGCCCGAATCGGGGAAAGTATTTTTGGTCAAAGACCAGCAAGTCATACCACGCGATAATGTCACCGAGCAATTTCAAAAAACCTTGTTTTTACGTAAGCAAACTATCGCTTCACGTGGTTGGACACTAGACGTTTGGCAATGTATCGATAGGCTAGAAGACAGCTTTTCTCTCAATCAAGTTTATGCGTTTGCCGACTTATTAAAACTCAAACATCCTGAAAACAATCATATTAAAGATAAAATCCGTCAGCAGCTACAAGTGTTACGCGATAAAGGCATTATTGAATTTACTGGTCGTGGGCACTATCGCAAATTATATTAAGCGCTTTTCGTTATAACGCTCAGCTCTTGGTTGTCCTTTATTGTCGCGATAAATATCAGCTATCAGCTCATCTCTATCGTCCCAAAGCGGTAAACGTGCCGTTGCAACTAAACGATCATGAAACTTATGCGCTGGATACTCCCAATCAATTTCATCATTTATTTTAAAAAAGTGCTCTTCTCGATAATCGATATAAGCGTGTATTCTATTCTTAACATAGTTATTCCAATGCCATACTAGCTGCAATGATGTGCGAGCAGGCTTAGTAAACTGCTTTAAATTGACCGTTAGCGCACACCTTACTGGTTCGTCGTTAGGAAAGACTTTAATACGTTGCTCGATAACTTCTTCTGGTGTTTCTGCATATTCGAACACACCGCCAAAGGCAATAAATTTCTTAAAGTCTTTTAAATACATAACGCCGAGCGATAATTGAGTATAAGGCGATAAATGCACAATTTCATCAGGTTGTTTTTTTGCTAATTTGCAAATTTCATCAAAAACCATCAAGCGACGAATTTGTATTGGAATTCTAGTTTCTTCATAAATTGGACGCATCGATATCTCTCCTTTTAAAAGGCATCATTTAACCTTTATGATTGAGAAAATATCATTGATCGATTTGCTGTATTGCACAAGTCTTTGTCACAAAAGACGATCACTTCTTTTAATCACCTTTGCTAACCTAGCGGATATAAATCCTAAAGAAATTTTGATAAGTATGTATTGAGAATAGTGATGATAAAAATAGATATGAAAGCAGAGAAAACATTTCAGATAGAGGTTGTCGAGATGCTAAGTAACATCATAGAGATTAGCGCAGAGAACGAGCAAGAAGCACTATTAAAAGCACAAGATATGTATAAAAAGGAGGAAGTTATTTTGTACGCAGATGATTGTATTGACACCAACTTTAATAGACCTCTTGCAAAAGTCATAGTTCAAGCTCGGAATTAATGATACCAGCAAACAG
>NZ_DAINDI010000105.1:2180-6037 GCF_036731945.1 Psychrobacter sp. | reverse complement strand
TGAGGATGCTCGTGAAGCCATGATGTTAGGTTCTACGTTAGCTGGTATTGCATTCTGTAATTCATCGGTGGCTTTGGTGCATGGAATGAGCAGACCGATTGGCGCTTTTTTTCACGTACCGCATGGTTTATCAAATGCGATGCTATTGCCAACTATTACTGAATTTGGCATATCAGGCACTCCAGAACGATATGCAGATTGTGCACGAGCATTAGGAGTGGCGAGCTTTAATGATACTGATAATCAAGCGAATATAAATTTTATTACGTATCTGAAAAACCTCAATATCGAGCTCAAAGTGCCTACATTGGAACAATTTGGAGTTCAAAAAACTGATTTTGATGCGCTAATAAATACCATGTGTGAACAAGCATTTTCCTCTGGTTCACCTAACAACAACCCCCGAATACCGAGTTTGGAAGAAATGGTTCAACTTTATACATTGTTATGGGCAGAAAGTAGCTCAGATGATGTTTCGACAAGCTAATAAAACTAAAGCTTACTTTTAATCTACGTATAAACTAAATGCTATAAAAGGAATATATATTATGCAAACTATCGGACATTTTATTAATGGTCAGGAAATTAATGAAGCGAGCCAAACACAACCTATTTATAACCCTTCTACTGGTGAAGTAAGTAAACAGGTTGCTTTAGGTAGTTCTAAAACTATTGATGAAGCGGTTATCGCTGCAAAAGCGGCCTTTCCAGCATGGCGTAAAACGCCACCTATGAAACGCGCTAGAGTCATGTTCAAATTCAAAGAGCTATTAGAAAAAAATGCTGATGAAATTTGCAGGCTAATTGGCGAAGAGCATGGAAAAATTTCGCATGATGCCGCCGGTGAATTACAACGCGGTATCGAAAACGTTGAATATGCTTGTGGTGCACCAGAGTTATTAAAAGGCGAACATAGTCGTAATGCGGGTCCAGATATTGATTCTTGGAGTGAGTTTCATCCACTAGGAGTAGTGGCTGGCATCACCCCATTTAATTTTCCTGTTATGGTTCCTCTTTGGATGTTTCCTATGGCTATCGTCTGTGGAAACACCTTTATTCTAAAGCCATCTGAACGTGATCCAAGTGCATCGTTGTTTATCGCAAAACTTTTAAAAGAGGCGGGCTTACCTGATGGTGTTCTTAACGTCGTTAACGGAGGTAAAGAGGCGGTTGATGCTCTATTACATCATTCAGATATTGAAGCTATAAGTTTTGTAGGATCTACTCCAATTGCTGAGTATATCTACACTACAGCAACAGCCCAAGGTAAAAGATGTCAAGCTCTAGGCGGGGCAAAAAATCATGCAATCGTCATGCCTGATGCGGACCTAGATAATGTGGTCACTTCTCTATTAGGGGCTGCATTTGGCTCGTCAGGCGAACGTTGTATGGCTTTATCTGTTGCGGTAGCAGTAGGTGATGATATTGCTGATAAAATGGTTGAAGCATTGCAGCCGGCAATACAGCAACTAAAACTAGGTGCTTATTCGGACAAAGAAAATGATTTTGGCCCTGTCATTACTCAGGCTCATAAAACTAAAATTTTGGAGCATATCAAAAGTGCTGCAAACCAAGGAGCAAAAGTAATCATTGATGGTTCTAATGCGGCACCAGCAGGTCATGAGAAAGGGTTTTTCGTTGGTCCTACTCTGATAGACAATGTGACAAAAGAGATGGACAGTTATGATGCAGAAATTTTTGGTCCAGTACTTCAAATTATGCGTGTTCAGACAATGGAAGAAGCTATAGAGCTTATAAATGAACATGAGTATGGTAATGGAACGTGTATTTATACCAGAGATGGAGAAGCGGCTCGCTATTTCGTTGATAATATCCAAGTCGGCATGGTTGGGGTAAATATCCCATTACCAGTGCCAGTAGCATCACAAAGCTTTGGAGGTTGGAAGCGCTCATTGTTCGGAGATCTATTTATGTATGGTCCAGACGGTGTAAGATTTTTTACTCGCCGAAAAACTGTTACTCAGCGTTGGCCTAGTGCAGCAATACGAGAAGAGAAGCAGTTTTCTATGCCAACATAAAGCTCGTCTATATTAATCTCAGTTCGAAAGTCCACTAATACAAGTTTAAATAGAAACAGGACCTCTTACATGGGCGAAATATAAAGTACAAGCGCTTAAGCCTCTAGATAATATTCTAATCAACCACCGCTCTTTAATTGAGACGGTGGTTTTCAAGTTGAAAAATATGCAAGACTAAAATCTTTACAGATTGTGCTGTTACAGTACCCACTGCTAATCTGATATCAGGCTTGATTGCTTATTACTAGTATTCTTTTAAATATACTCTTAAAAACATACCTGCATAAACATATCTGAAGAATTCTCATTTAATAATTTGCTTATGGTGCCATTACACTAATAAGAATTGACAAATCAAAATTACTACGTTAAAAGTATACATAACGATAATCATCTTATCGTTATGTATACTTTTTTATCTACGTCCTTTAATAAGCAATGTAGAAAATATTGCTGTAAACAGTATGGATACTGGGACAAAAACAAGAGGGAACGAGCATGATTTATGCAGCACCAGGACACGCAAATAGCTTACTTAGTATTAAGCCACGCTACGGCAACTACATCGGTGGCAAATTCGTCGAACCTATAGGAGGCGAATATTTCATTAACAATACTCCAATAAACAATGAACCCTGTGGTGAATTTCCACGTTCTCAACAAGCTGATGTGGACTTGGCCCTTGATGCGGCCCATGCCGCAGCAGAAGCATGGGGTAAAACCTCCGTCCAAGACCGTTCATTGGTCTTATTAAAAATAGCTGATCGAATCGAAGCCAATCTTGAATATCTAGCTGTAACTGAAACTTGGGACAATGGTAAACCGATTCGTGAAACTCTCGACGTTGACGTACCACTTTCAGCAGACCACTTCCGCTATTTTGCTGGCTGTATTCGCGCTCAAGAAGGTGGTGCATCTGAAATCAACGAAACTATGGCAGCTTACCACTTTCATGAACCACTCGGCGTGGTAGCACAGATTATTCCATGGAACTTTCCACTCTTGATGGCCGCATGGAAATTAGCACCTGCACTTGCCGCGGGTAATACCATCGTGCTTAAACCTGCCGAGCAAACCCCATTGTCGATGACCGTACTGTTAGAGTTGATTGGCGATCTCCTACCAGCAGGTGTGCTCAACTTGGTACATGGTTTCGGCAACGAAGCCGGTGAGGCGCTTGCCTCAAGTCGTCGTATTGCAAAAATCGCTTTTACCGGCTCAACCCCAACTGGCATGCATATCATGAAACATGCAGCAGTCAATCTAATTCCAAGTACCATGGAACTTGGCGGTAAATCTCCCAATATTTTCTTTGCTGATATTATGCAGGCCAATCCAAAATTCATTGACAAAGCCGTCGAAGGCTTGGTGATGGGATTCTTTAACCAAGGTGAAGTCTGTACTTGCCCATCGCGTGCTTTGATCCATGAATCTATCTACGAGCCTTTTATGGCAAAAGTCTTAGAAAAAGTCCGCAATATTCGTCAGGGTAATCCTCTCGACACTGAAACTATGCTGGGTGCCCAGGCCTCAGCGCAACAGTTTAAGAAGGTTTTGGACTATATCGAAATTGGTAAAAATGAAGGTGCGGAAGTCTTAATTGGTGGTGAAAGCCAGGTGCCATCAGATACACTAAAAGAAGGCTACTATTTACAACCCACCCTGCTCAAGGGCCATAACAAGATGCGCATCTTCCAAGAAGAAATATTTGGTCCTGTGGTCGCAGTCACCACTTTTAAAGATGAAGATGAAGCCATCGCTATTGCCAATGACACTGAATATGGTCTTGCTGCAGGGGTATGGACCCGAGATATTAGT
>NZ_DAINDI010000105.1:0-2170 GCF_036731945.1 Psychrobacter sp. | reverse complement strand
CCTATCGCATGGGTCGCGCTATAAAGGCTGGGCGAGTCTGGACCAACTGCTATGGTCTACACCCTGCGCATGCAGCCTTTGGTGGTTATAAAAATTCAGGTATCGGACGTGAAACCCACAAGATGATGCTAGACCATTACCAACAAACCAAAAATCTCTTAGTCAGTTATGACGACAATTCAATGGGACTCTTCTAGTTTCTCCATGTAGTAACCATCAAACTGATTCATATTTAAAAAGGATATTTACTTATGCGTTTTTATGATTATTTAGTACCTAACGTCAATTTCTTTGGTCCAGGCTGTTTAGAAGTTGTAGGACAACGTTGTCAGATATTAGGTGGAAAACACGCCTTGATTGTCACCGACCCATTTTTGGCTACACTCAAAGATGGTGCTGTTGAAAAGACTATTGCCTACCTCGATGCAGTCGGTATCAGTAGCAGCGTGTTTTCTGGCGTTCAGGCAAACCCTAAAGATTCCGATGTAACATCCGGACTAGCATGCTACCAAGATAATCAATGCGACATGATCGTTACCGTAGGTGGGGGTTCTCCACATGATTGCGGTAAGGCTATTGGTATTATGGCCACACATTCAGGCAAGATTGGCGATTATGCAGGTATCGATACTCTGAGCCATCCACTTCCTCCAATCGTCTCAGTAAATACCACGGCGGGTACTGCCAGTGAAGTCACACGCCACTGCGTGATTACTGACACCAAAACCCAATTGAAATACGTCATCGTCAGTTGGCGTAACTTGCCTATGGTCTCGATCAATGATCCATTGTTGATGATTGGTAAACCACGTGCTTTGACGGCTGCGACTGGTATGGATGCCCTAACCCATGCCATTGAAGCCTATGTTTCAGTAGATGCTAATCCAGTTACCGATGCAGCTGCCATTCAAGCTATCAAACTGATTGCTAACAACCTACGCACTGCAGTCGCCAATGGTAGTGATCTTAAAGCCCGTGAAAATATGGCTTATGCTTCGCTATTGGCGGGTATGGCCTTTAATAATGGTAACTTAGGTTATGTGCATGCTATGGCACATCAACTCGGTGGTTTATATGACATGCCACATGGTGTTGCCAATGCAATATTATTACCGCATGTATGCCGTTATAATTTGATCGCCAATGTACAAAAATTTGCTGATATCGCAGAATTTCTCGGAGAAAATACAGTAGGTTGTTCAGCGATAGAAGCGGCTGAAAAAGCCATTAATGCCTTGTTTAGACTTTCTGCCGATGTCGCCATCCCTGGCCATCTCAGCGAATTAGGAGTCAAAGAGCAAGACTTCGAACTCATGGCAGATAATGCATTAAAAGATGGTAATGCCTTTAGTAATCCACGCAAGGGAACAAAAGAAGATATCGTATTAATTTTTAAAGATGCATATTGATGATGTAGCAATAAATACTGTTGATATTTACTATTGGCAGTTTAAAGAATAACGAGAAAATAGATGAAGCTATCCTAGGTAATAAAAATTATTGAGGATAGCAATTCCTAATCTAATGCGGTTATCAAAATTAATCAAGAGAACAATGCTGAGTACGAGTATCGATGCCTATGTGGCGTACTAAACACGAATAGAAAATGCATAGTAAGTACATTACAAAGCACATTGCGTAATATTTCATAAAATTAAACAATTAACATCTTTAGCTTACAGCCAAATATTCGAGTCCTAACTAGAAAGTTGAATGTTCGCTAAGTACATTAAAACTACCTTATCCACTCAAACCATTGGTGCTACTAGCCTAAATATCTAAGGGTCCATTTTAAATAAGGATTAGTGGTCACGAAGGGTAGTATTTTCTAAAATATATCGAGACCATCCCGAATTCTGTGTAACTGCCCTTTAGATTAAATGCTTACTGATACGATCATCAAACATAATCATAAAACGATTCAGAGCAGACGTCCAGTTACGAATCGGCATCGACCACCTTGACGATGCCTGCTGGGTTGCCAGATATACTACCTTGAATGCTGCTTGATCAGACGGGAACACCTTACGCTTATTCACCGCTGTCCGAATCACACTGTTTAGCGACTCAATAGCATTGGTGGTATATATGACTTTTCTAATGTCTTTAGGGTAGCCAAAGAACACCGTTAAGCCCTCCCAGTTATTACGCCAAGACTTAACCACGTGCG
>NZ_DAINDI010000104.1:3990-6098 GCF_036731945.1 Psychrobacter sp. | reverse complement strand
ACAGAGGCTACAAAAAATTGATATCAGCAATACCGTCGCGTTTTTAGGATATTTTAACTATACATTCATTAACGCCTTTATTAACAACAGAAAATATCTTTCAAATAGAAATGATAAACAAAGAAAAGCCCCGAACCTAGGGCGATGGGTTCAGGGCTATGGCGTTTCATATTGTTGTTATTATCTCTTCCGTGTTGACTCATCCTAAGTCATAAACAGTAACCTATAAGACAGCGGGCTGACCTGTGCTTTTATTGTTACTGCCTCAACACTGCATCCTTGCGTATCCTTGTGTTGATGGTTGTATTCTAGGTGAATTGACGCGGAACGACTAGAGGCTAAAGACCTTATTTAGCGTAAGCATTTGCTTACGTCGCCATTGTTTGTGGCCAGAGTTTTATACAGATAATAAAAACTGTTTAGCAATTACTTTCCTTTTCAGCCTCTGCATGTTCTTTTGATACTTTACAGCCCTCTTCCTTACCCGCTTCAATGGTATTTTTTGCCTCTTTGACATCTTCTGCCTTCTCAGTTGGCGCATTGGTTTCTTGGGTACTGACCTTTTCGGGCTCGTATTGTAGCGTTGTCAGCACCGGAAAATGGTCGGAGCCGATAGACGGCATGCGCTGAATATCGACCAAGGTGAAGCAAGCACTATGGAAAATATGATCCAGCGCCCAACGTAAAAACGGATATTTAACATGAAAGGTATTGATAAAATGGCGCCCGATACGAGGATCTAGCAAGCCCGAGATACGTTGAAAGCGGCGCGTGGTCTTTGACCAAGCGACATCGTTTAAATCTCCTGCCAATATTGCCGTTTGCTTATTTTCTTTGATATGTTTTCCAACCATCAGCAGCTCAGCATCGCGGGTCGTAGACTTATCTGCCTCTGTCGGACTGGGCGGCATTGGGTGCAAACAGTAGAGCCAAATCACTTGGCCGCCCTGCAAACGTAGCTGCGTATGGATAGATGGAATATCATCAATCATCAAATACTTAACTTTAGGGTCTATGAGCTCAAGCTTAGAATACAGATGCATACCGTATAGATTATCCAAAGGCACTTTGACAGTATAAGGATAATTTGCTTCTATTTGATTAAGGGCTTTCTCCCATTTTTTATCAGTCTCTAAAGTAATTAAAATATCGGGACGCTTATCTTTTACCAGTTCAACCAGTTTTTGGGTCTCATCATTGGGCGTCAATACGTTTGAAACCATGATTTTAAGCTGGTGCGCATGCCCATCTGGCATATCCTTGGCAGTGAGCACTTCTTTTTTCCAAAGTATGGTATAGGGCAACACCATACGCAATTGAAAGGCGAGCGCGCTACTTAAAACGATAAATAACAGCCACTGACCAAGCTGCCAGTCCGACCAAAATATAACCATGCCAAGCCAAGCGGCGACCCCGAGGAACATAATTTGAATACGGGGAAACTCAACACCTCGCACCCACCAATTATCAAGAGGCAACAAGCCCCAAATAGTGACAAAGGCGATGAATCCTGCCAACCACTGAGCGCCATAATATAAGAGGGAGAGATCCATAATGTGTGTCGACCGTTTATTAAATGAATGGCAAAGCCAATAATGATAAATAGAATTTTTAATCTAATAATTGTTTAAGCTAAAACATGATTGAGCGGTTAAACTCTAAACCTTTGTAACAAAATAAATAGCCTGCTTACTTTAGCACCTCATCACGCCTGCGCCTACTATTGAACATTCATTAGACGTTAGCGGCTATAAAAAATTACAATTTAAGCCTTATTTAGAGGGGCTTGAATTTAGGGGAAGTTGACACGATAAATAATCAGCAAGCTTAATAAATAGCAGACTTTATGGCTAGTAGCATTGATAAGTACAAAAGTGAATAAATCATATCTGAAAAACACGGTACATTCTCTAAAAAACCTTGCTTTTTTCTGCTATTCACGGCATTGTTATCGGTTGGCAGTGCAACAATTTATGGTAAAAAGGATTGAGTTTTATGAGTAATTTAACAGTAGGCTTGGTAGGCTGGCGCGGTATGGTCGGGTCAGTATTGATAGAGCGTATGCGTGAAGAAAAAGACTTCGATGGTATCACACCAGTGTTTTTTTC
>NZ_DAINDI010000104.1:390-3860 GCF_036731945.1 Psychrobacter sp. | reverse complement strand
CAAGGCGGCGATTATACCTCAAAGGTACATCAGCCCCTACGTGATAGCGGTTGGACTGGTTACTGGATTGATGCAGCAAGCACCTTACGTATGGAAGACGACAGCATCATCATTCTTGATCCTGTTAACCGCAATGTGATTGATAAGGCACTGGCAAATGGCAAAAAAGACTTCATCGGTGGTAACTGTACCGTGTCACTGATGCTGATGGCAATCGGTGAGCTGTTTAATAAAGGCTGGGTTGAATGGGTCAGCGCCATGACTTATCAAGCAGCAAGTGGCTCTGGCGCCAACAACATGCGCGAGTTAATCGAAGGCATGGGCGTACTCCGTGACGCTGTCAAAGATGAGCTTGCCGACCCTGCCAGCGCTATTCTTGAGATTGATAAAAAAATCGCCCAGACGCAGCGCTCAGACGACTTTCCTAAGCAATACTTTGGCGTGCCACTAGCAGGCAGTTTGATTCCTTATATCGATTCGCAGCTTGAAAACAAACAATCGCGCGAAGAATGGAAAGGTGGCGTTGAAACCAATAAAATCCTTGGCAATTCTGAAGCCGATAAAATTGCCATTGACGGTATGTGTGTCCGCGTTGGCGCTATGCGTTGTCACGCTCAAGGCTTAACGATTAAACTTAAAAAAGACATCCCGCTAGAAGAAATCGAAGCAGCATTGAAAAACAGCGGTAATCAGTGGTTAGATGTGGTTGAAGATACCAAAGAAGCTGCTATAAATCGCTTAACACCGGTAGCAGTAACTGGTACTTTAACAGTGGCGCTAGGACGCCTACGCAAGCTCAATATGGGCCCTGAATATTTGGGTGCGTTCACTGTTGGCGACCAGCTATTATGGGGCGCAGCAGAGCCATTACGCCGTATGCTGAATATCATCCGTGAGCAAAATAGCTAATCTTATTTAATCGCCAATAAAAAAGACAGCGCTTGCTGTCTATTTTTGGCATCATTTTTGGCGTTATTTTTTCAAAAATGAATCATTTAGGCTTATAAGCAATCATTATTTCATTGCGGCGCAGAAACGGCAGCGTCCAAGGTGGATTATAACGCGCCAGCTCAGGCTTACCTGTGATGGTTAAATTTTGCGCTTGCATCCAAGATTGTAGCTCTTTAGTTTTTGCCGCGACCTTTTCAGTACCCGCCAAGCCTGAAAATTTAATAACGCCATAAGTTTGCGCTGGAACTTCTACAATTTCGATGTTCGGATTATTAGGTTTTGGCAGCGTTTGCAGCGTATATTGGCTTGGCATGGTAAATTGCACGCGCCATTTATCTTCAGTTTGTTGAATGCTGACTGGCGCAGTCATGGCAATTTTTTGTGACTTACCACTCCCTTTTTTAGTTTCAGGTTGCATTGTTACTGGCGCAGTCATGCTAATTTTACGACTCTCGCCATTTGCGGCGCTATTATTGCCAAAGATATAATCTGCTAAGACCTTAAATCCTGCACGGCTGGCGGCATCTTGGTCGCCCGTTACCCAAGTCTGTGCTATTAATTGCTCATCGTAACGACGCAGCTCAAAGTCTTTATCCTGTTTTAGTACAGTATATTTTGGCTCTTCGGTTGCCATAGCTGCTCCTGATAGTAATAATGCGCTCGTTAATAACAGTCCATTTGATAGGGCTTTATTTGATAGGTGGTTATTCAATAGTAAGCGAATCGATGACAAATAGCGTGTTTTGGCCATATTATCTCTCCACTATATAAATTTAGCACTTAACATTTATTTAATTTATAGTAGCCACTCTTCTACTTTAGCAATGACTTGGCAAGAATGTCTGTGTTTTTTGGTTATAGCATGCCAATTAATAAACGATTAATGACCCGTTCAATTATTAGCATGCTTAGGCTATTTTATAAACGCTCTACTTCTCTAAATGAATTGTCAGTCGCTTAAATATCGATGTCCAAAAAAATGCTTAACAATGTTATAATTAGCGCCATTTTCATAGCTTAAATAGCGGTTATCTTATGCAATTTGTCTTACACAAAACGGCCAGCGGTATCACGCGCGCACGCCGTGGTACGGTTCATCTCAATCATGGCGATGTGCAAACGCCTGCTTTTATGCCAGTGGGTACTTATGGTACCGTAAAAGGCATGCTGCCACGTGATATCGAAGCGATTGGCGCCGATATTATCTTGGGCAATACCTTCCATTTATGGCTGCGTCCGGGCACTGATATCATTGATAAATTTGGTGGTCTGCATAAATTCATGCATTGGGATAAGCCAATTCTTACCGATTCGGGTGGTTTCCAAGTATTCAGCCTTGGAGCAATGCGTAAAATCACCGAAGAAGGCGTGACTTTTAAGTCGCCTATTGATGGCGCAAAAGTATTTTTATCGCCAGAAAAATCAATGCAAATTCAATATAGCTTAAACTCAGACATCGTGATGCAGTTCGATGAGTGCACGCCCTATCCTGCCACTCATGAAGAAGCCAAAAAATCTTTAGAATTATCATTACGCTGGGGCCAGCGCTGTGTCGATGAGCATAAGAAGCTTGGCAGTACCAATGCTTTATTTGGCATTATCCAAGGCAGTATGTATGCCGATTTGCGTCAGCAATCGCTCGAAGGCCTGCTTGAGATTGGCTTTGATGGTTATGCCATCGGCGGTTTGTCGGTTGGCGAACCAAAAGAAGAGATGATAGACGTCCTAGATTATATTGCTGATGATATGCCAGCTAACAAGCCGCGCTATTTAATGGGCGTTGGTAAGCCTGAAGACCTTGTTGAAGGCGTACGCCGCGGCGTCGATATGTTCGATTGCGTGATGCCGACTCGCAACGCCCGTAATGGTCATTACTTTGTCACTGGTGACGCTGAGAACGCCGGCATCATACGCATACGTAATAGCCAATATCGCACCGATGAAGGGCCATTAGACCCTGAATGTGACTGCTATACCTGCCAAAACTTTAGTCGTGCTTACTTATCACATCTGAATAAATGTAAAGAGATGCTAGGAGCGCAATTGGCGACCATTCATAACCTACGTTACTATCAGCGTTTGATGCAAGGTATCAGAGACGCTATCGAGCAAGATAAATTTGATGAGTTTGTAAATGAGTTTTATAGTAAACGCGGACAAAGCGTTCCTGAACTCAATTTACGTTAACCATTTTTAGAGTTATTTTATCTGCGTAAGCTGCTTTAAGCGAAAGGCGTTAAAATGCAAAAGGGCTTAAGATTAATCTTAAGCCCTTTTTACTAGCTAATAATCAATACTGCCTAGAATAAAAGCTCGTATTAATCATAGTTAATCTATTAGCTCATCAAAGTGGTCACAAAAACAATCAGTACAGCAATCGGCGCGACGAATTTAGCAATGATTTGCCATAATTGCCAGGTACCATTAGACAATCCAAGCTCTTGCTGAATGCTACGCTGATCCATTTTCCAACCGACAAAGATAATCGCGGCAAGACCGGTTAAAGGTAACATGAATTT
>NZ_DAINDI010000104.1:0-380 GCF_036731945.1 Psychrobacter sp. | reverse complement strand
AAATACCATTACCCATGATGGTAAAGTCCCTCCATAGATTGAATGACAACAAAGCTGCGATACCTAATAACCAAACCGCGATACTAGCGACGATGGTCGATACCGTACGGCTCATTGGCGTACGCTCTTCTAACAGCTCAACCGTTGGCTCAAGTAATGAGATTGAAGAAGTCACAGCGGCAAAAGTTATCAATAAGAAGAATAAAGTACCAATGATGGCACCGGCGCCCATACTACCAAAAGCAATAGGCAAACTGACAAAGATAAGACCAGGACCTGAAGCAGGATCAAGACCGTTGTTAAAGATAATTGGGAAAATAGCCAAACCAGCCGCTAAAGCAATGACAGTGTCTAGAATAACAACGGTACGCGCCGTGCTT
>NZ_DAINDI010000103.1:4355-6150 GCF_036731945.1 Psychrobacter sp. | reverse complement strand
TCATGTCTGCCTGCACGCTTTTTAATGTCTAGAAGCTCATCATCAGACACTCTGATTTTTAGCCACTTTGTCCTTGCCATTTTAACCTCGGTCTAGCGGTTGTTTTTTGCCCCTCACGGCTTTTTGTGAGGGGTTGGGGTTAAGGGGTTTCCCCTTACCAGTATGCCTTGGGTCAATAGTAACGAAGTAGATATTGTACCCACGGTATATGCTGGCTTAATAGGCTATTTCTAAAAAAATGTAATTGGCCTAATTTTAATTGAGTGGGGACTAGTTGACAAGCAAACGAAGTATATATACTATACGTATATACAGATCGTATATACGATCTGTTTTGAGGCTTTGAATTAAAAGTATAATCTAAAAATAGTAAATAAATTCATATTGGAGGAAGGAGTGATAGATGAGCATCCAATTACAAAAAAACTGGTAATATCTGAAAAGATTACAGACAAAATAAAACTGAAACCAGGGCATCAAGTTAGTAAAACAGAAATAGCTCAGTGCTTCGGTAATAACAACGATACTTTTCTGATTGATACAAGAAGCAAGCATGCTTCAACACCACCTACAAAATGGTTCGTAAGTGAAACAGATGCAGGTAGATTGATCAAAGTGTGCTTTATCGAATATAACGGCCTGTTCTATATTCGAACAGCGTATGAAGCAAACGAAGAAGAAATAAGAATATTTAACAAATATTCTTAAATAAGCATAAGGATAATTATTACTTTTAATCTAAAGTAATAATTATCGATTAAAAAACTAAATGTTCGAACACAGCTGTGCCCATAAAAACTATATAAACGCTAGGCATAGTAGTTGACTGCACCCGAATTTTATAGAAACTTCAAAATGAATAGATACTGAACAAATTAGAAATATATAACTTAAAGATAAGTGAAAATTTAATTTAAAGCATAAAAAGACATTTAATTTAAAAGGTAAATAGAAAATGTATAAATCTGACCCTATTATAGAAGCAATCTTTGATGAGAAAGAAATTGAAAAATGGGATAGCCGAGAATATGGCGCGGATGAAGAGTACGTAGAACGCGCAGTCTTGGATAAGCAATACGTAGAATTGATTAATGGTAACGACGAAGAAAAACTAAGTAGTAAGATGCAACTGATATCTATAAGACTACCAGAACCATTGATACAAGACTTAAAAGAGATTGGCAAGAAAGAAGGCTTAGGGTACCAAACACTAATCAGAGAAGTGATGAAGAGATTTGTGGCAGCAGAAAACAGAAAGGAACTAAACCAAGCAATCTCAGAAAACGAAAGACTGAAAGAGAAAATGAGACAAATGGAAGATATGTTACAGAAGCAAGCATAGATAATAGCCTAAGCAGAGAATACAAAACTTTTCTAGGTGGTTCCGTCAGAAGGATAGAGACTCTGAAGCCACCTCCATAATCCAGATAACAGCCTAAAAAGGCTGTTATCTGATTTAGGCTTGCACTTTCCGCATTAAATACTTGGTTTTTTTAGCCAGTTCCGTATTGTTCGATCTGATACACATAGCTTTAACGCTATTTCTCTCGTAGTAAGGCTTAAATCTCTAAGCTTAGTTGCTTCAGCTCTCTTATCATTATACTTTGCTGATCTTGCCATACCTCCATTTGGTGAGTTACTAGCTTTACCACCTTTACTTCCCTTTACTGCCTGACGATAGATAAACTCGTTGTAATGGTATGCATCATGCTTCCAACAGTATTTAGCAATACTTTTGGCAGTTGCTTTGATTTCTGAGTGCGGTAATGGGTCTAAAAACATCATATTTACGCTT
>NZ_DAINDI010000103.1:0-4345 GCF_036731945.1 Psychrobacter sp. | reverse complement strand
CCTGTTTAAGGACTGAGTTATACCATTGCTCCCAAGTCCTGCCTCGATGCTCTCTAATCGCAGAATACGCCCAATGACGAACGGTATCGAACAAGGTGCAGTTCCTACCAAGTCCGTATTCTTTCTCTGTGTTCGTTAAAGGTCTGAGATCAACGAAATCCGCAAGATAATTTAGCTCATAGGCTTCTTTAGTCCAGACCTCGGTACGCCAATGCTCGTGCATCGGGTTTTTGGTGATGAAGTTGGTATAGCCGACGTCTGCTCGTGTCTCTCTGACAAGCCCTGCTTGTATCTTAGCGAGATAGTCTAAGGCTTTACGACTGCCATGCTCACTGGTGCAAACAGGCGTTTTTAGCTCATAGACAATATGAGCGTGTCCGTTTTCAGGATTTTGACTTGTCCACCGTGGCGGTGGTAGGTATTCTTCTGCCCAGCGCATTGCGCCATGCTTATGGTCAATGTCTAAGCAAATGAAGTGGGTCATGCAAGGGGGGTTGTGCTGGATGTACCGCATTTTGACGGCAGTTTGCCTAGGACGAATGACAAGATTACCTAAATCATCGGTGCAATAGGGCTTATGGGGGAGTGTTTCGTATATTTCCGGTAGTATTAACATCACGCACACTTGTGTTGGTGCGCCTGCTGATATAAAATGACCGTTCGAATATGGTGGGTTTTATATCTGCTGACACAGATTAAAATTCATCTAACCCTCAGTGATTGGCGTCACTGAGGGTTACTCGTTTCTAGCACTTGAGTTTACGCTCTCATTCTTGTTTCGTCAATTACCAATATCCTCTCAAAGTCTCGCTATTTAAGGCTTACATCGCTCTCAAAAGTTGTACCTACTTCACATTACTTACTTGGATTTACACCAAACTGCTTAGGGTATTATTTTTCATAAACGCTGATATAACAATAAAAACTGTCCAATACTTAGCACTCCATCTTTAGTTTAATTGTCGATAGTTATCGCAGCTATCTTGATAGCCATTATCACAAGATTTACCAAACCACGATTTTGCAGTATCCATATTTTGGCGTACTCCCTTTCCCTCGTAATACATTAAGCCAATACCGTATTGTGCCAAAGCACTTGCTTTGTCGACAGAAGGTTCTTGTTCTGCCGCTTTCTCATACCATTTAAGTGCTTGATCATAATTTTGAGCTACTCCGTTACCGTGGTAGTACAGAACCCCAATAAGAACTTGAGCCATTGCAAAATTTTGGCTTGCTGCTTTTTCATACCAATACCTTGCTTTATCGTAGTCTTGATTTACGCCATAGGCATTGTCGTACATACCTCCAACAAAAACCTGCGCATTAACATTACCTTGATCTGCCGATTTCTCGTACCATTTAAGTGCTTGATCATAATCTTGGGGCACTCCACGGCCTTGGAAGTGCATAGCTCCAAGTTGGAATTGAGCCTCTGCATTACCTTGATCTGCCGATTTTTGAGTCCACTCAATTGCTTTATCATAATCCTTAATCACAGCTTTGCCTTGATAATACATTTTACCCAGATAATACTGAGCCTCTGCATTACCTTGATCTGCTGATTTTTGAGTCCACTCAACTGCTTTATCATAATCCTTATTTACAGCTTTTCCTTGATAATACATCTTACCAAGTTGATATTGAGCTTCTGCATCTCCCTGCTCAGCTAATACCCGAAAGTCTGTATATTTACTCTCTATTTCATCAGAAGATATTTGCGCTTCAGAAGTCTTCTGAATACCTACATCTTGATCTTGTTTTTTCTGACAGCTCGTAAGAACAAGAGAGGAAAAAATAATAGGAAAAATCATCACTACTAATCTGTGTTTAGTAAAAACCATATATTCATCATCTCTTTTGATACTTTGCGAAAATGTAACTATAATGTAAATAATAACACATAGAATATTACTAAATATTAAAGGCGTATTTGTATGGAAGATAGCGGTCTAATGGGTTGCGGACTTTTCGTAATATATATTGCTTTCTTTTTTATTACTGGAACAATTGCCTTCAATATCGTTGAGCCACATAGCTTTATTGGAGTATTAATATTTTTAGCGGTTTGGGCTATAGTACAGTTCGTAGGTCAAGCTATACTTGCAACTTTATTCGCCCTGTTGACCAGATAAACCACCCTACCTTATTAAAGTCTTGAAACATAGTTTCCCTTTTTCCTAGCCTTAGTCTGCTAGCGACCCATACTCGGAGATCGTGACCTTGTGGGCGCTCTAGCACGCTCAAGTTCTTGCTCTTTAGCTTTTATTACCTCTCTGACTTGTTCAGCAAGGTGTTTAATTCCTTCAATTCTGCTTCTATTGCCGTCTGCGATCCGGTTATTTTCGCTTGTGATTGCTCTATTTTGATCTGTGCGTTCACTAATTCGCTCAATCCGTCCTCCAACTTCACGGTATCGCTCTCTAATTGCGTCGTATCGCTGTTGAGATAGTCGGGCTGCGCTATCGTACTCTGATACGTCTTTAACTGCTCTACAAGTTGAATCTGTACGTTTCCTAAAGCTAATAACTCGCTTATCAATGATGCTTGCGTTGTTACGTGCTCTTTCCGATATGCGACCCAGCCATTGAACACGTTCGTTTGTTCTGTCATTGAAGTTTGCAACTGCTTGAACAACGACGGCAAGCGTTCTATCTCTTTCGTCTTCGCTTGTGCCAATTTGTTCAATGAGGCGGTCAATTCTGCTATATCCTGGTCTTTCTTGCGCAGCTGCTGCTCCATGTATCGCTGTTGGCCGTCTAGCATCTTCTCTTGGCGTATGATCGTATCTTGTTGCGCTTGCATCGCTTGCTGCACTTGCTCTAGTAGTCTCTTGTCCATAATTTACCTCTGCCCATAGTTGATCGGCTGCTGTATCTGTGTCTGCGGTTTTTGAATGATGTAGGTCGGTTTTGAGAACTTGTTGACTGATACTGCCCCTATGATGATGCCTAGCACCAGTAACGTAAGTGCGACCAAACTGGCTACGATTGCCCATTTCTTCATTTCTGATCTGATGACCTGCGCGATCCTGTCCTCTCGCTGCTCTATCAGCTGGGCGATATGCTGTGTGTAGCTCTCTATCATCGTCTCTGTCTGTTCTGCGAGTTGGTTTAAATCTTGGGTTAAATGGGCTTGGACGTTGCTCATATAGGTTTGTAGGGCGGTACTCATATCGGTTTGATGCTTGGCTAACATCGCGAGCAGCTGCTCGTTGCTCAAGTCGAGGCTTTCCATGCCTTGTTTGATGATAGTCTCGCTTTCTTTTAATTTCGCTGTCATAAAGCTGTTTAGCTGCATCGTAGCGTTCTGTACTTCTTGCTCGATAGTCTTCGCTTGCTGCTGTGATTTCACTTTGAACTTCTCTGCTAAAGTTAAAGCCTCGTTCATATAATCCACCTGTTAGCCTAATATTTCGTTTTGCTGTGGGATCTGGGTTTTTGATACTGATTGCTTTGTCGGTCTGTCTTGCAATCTCAAAGCCACCATCTTTTAGGGCTTGAATAACGTCGTCACGATTGGTTATAACGCCTTCAACCACTAATGCCTTTAGACCGTCAGTAATGGCTTGTCTTGCGTCTTTAATATCCCTTGGTAAGTTGTCACGCTGCGCCATGAGTCGCTTTTTGGCGGGATCATTGGGGTCGGTAAATCCATGCTCGATGTTCTGCATGTCCTTCCATGCGTTGACACGGCGTTTATCTACGTTATGAACATAGGGCTGAAACACACGCCCATGCTCTAAATCGACATTGGCAAAGACAAAGTTCAGCTCTAATCTGCCTTTGTCTCGATGCTCAATCCAGCTTACGCTGACTCTATCAACGTCTAGCCCTGCTCGAATGGTTTGCTCAAAGCCGTCCATCAGGGCGTTTTTTTGTTCTGCACTGACTTGGTTGGCGGTCTCGGTAAACGATAAGCAGCCACTGGTATATTTTTGCTTGAAGTCGAGGCTATCAATGAGCAAGGCTTGATTGTCTATGTCGCCCCTTAATACCTCGGCACCAAGGCGTTTGCCGTCTGGCTGCTCTTTGTCTTTAAGCAGGTAGTCGAATACGCCTTTGCTGCCACCTGTTCCATTAGTGAAAAATTTAACGATCATCGGGCACGCTCGACGCTAGTGCTTTGTCTAGCGTGGTTTGCAAATCAAGCAAGGCGATTAATACAGCATTACCGACTTCTTGCCCTGTGTTGGTCTGCTTGGCTATTTGGTTGATGTTGATGCCAATGCGATTAATCGCTCGCACCAATTCGGGATCGGCACTATGGACAATTTTCTTGTGCTTGGGTTCGGGCGCAGCTATCGGTTGATCGAGCACCAATCCACGAACGTAGTTAGACATATCAT
>NZ_DAINDI010000102.1:0-6275 GCF_036731945.1 Psychrobacter sp. | reverse complement strand
TTTAGTTACCAATAAGGTGACGTTTAGTTACCAATAAGGTGACGTTTAGTTACCATTATGAGACAAGTTTTTCTTTGTCTTTTAAACGACGTTTACTTACCATTATGAGACTCTTGTATATTTGTCACTAAAGTGACTTGTAATAATAAGTCACTTAATATAAGGTAGGGTTTAAACATACTAGGATAAAGCCAATGAATAAGAAGCAAGACTTAGTAGTAAAGACTAATCAGTTAAATCAAGCATTACAAACATTATCGTTATCTGAGGTTCGAATTATTCAACTAGCTATAGTCGATGCTAGAGAAACTGCTACGGGATTAAGCACTGATAAACCTTTACGTATCGATGCCTCTCGTTACGCAGAAGCCTTTGGCACTTCACGACAGAATGCCTATGCTCGAATGAAGGAAGCAGAAGAAACCTTGTTTAATAGACGTTTTACCTATCAGGATATTAATGGTAAGCCAATCAAAAGCCGCTGGTTACAGCAAGTTCAATACCATGATGGTGAGGGCGCAATAGATCTAGTTTTTACGCTTGCCGTAGTAGAAGGGATTAGCCGTATTGATGGGCTGGAGCAGTTTTTCACTTCCTATTTGTTAGAGCAAACTACACAATTTGATAGTGTTTATTCAGTGCGCCTCTATGAGTTACTTACCCAATGGCGCGCCGCCAAAAAAACGCCTTGTTTTGAATTAGGGGTCTTTCGACAACAAATGGGGCTAGGTGTGAATGAATATAAAAGAATGAATGACTTTAAGAAGCGAGTGTTGGACTTGGCCATTAATGAAATTAATGAGAAGTCCGATCTGAAAGTAAAATATGATAACGTAAAGAAAGGCCGCAGTATTACAGGCTTTAAATTTGTAGTTCATGAGAAGAAAAAACCCAAAACTGGACAGGTAGCTGAAGCTCGCGATGTTGACAACGGTGATATGTTCACTATTGATGGGTTGTCTGATAAGCAGCTGTGGCGTATCAGTCGGCATAAAGAGTTTATAAGTACATATAGCGGTCTTGCTAAAGGCGACGCTGGTAAGAGCTGGTCAGCATACAGCGACTTTATAGTCGGTGAGATCAAGAAGGACGCTTCTAAATTCAGTAAAAAACGCCCTATACGTGAGTATTTAGATGGGAATGAAGAGGAATACGATTTCTCAAAATAGCGAGAGAAACTGACCACCTAGAACAGTCTGTTATAAGCGGTTCTCTTATAGTGGTCTGTTTTAGGCAGTCTGTTAATAGGTTTTTGTGGCTTTTACGTCGGTTCCGCTAGGGTATACCTAAAAGAAATCATCCTAGTTAAGAGATGTAATTCGATAGACGGAAAGTATCCCAAAGTTAATTTTAAGTATAATGAAGTACTAAATTTAAAATAATAAGGTTTGTTTATGGAATTATTAGGGGCTGTTGCCATTTTTGCACTTATATTTATTTTTTTTCGGTATAAGTTTAATAATTTTCGCAAAAAGAAATATAAGTTTTTCAACATTATTGTCTATACAGCAAACTTCTTAGCTAAAAACCCAACAGAATTGGCTATAACCATTGACGATGTTTCTTATGCGGAGCTATTAGAATTTGTTAACGAAAATCCTTCTATAATCATGGAGCTCAAACAGATTGATAACTCAGCTATATCTTTTGATGTCGTTATAGAAGGTAAAAGATATGGAGTCATCGGCCGAAATTACATTATGAACCAGCTATCATTTATGGCAAGGGCTTTGTAAGTGAAAAATATGTAAAGTCTATTGATAGGGGCTTTTTTTCGGTTTACCTATTTTAGCTCCATAGATAACGAAGTGTACTAACCATGAAAGAGTTAGATATGAGGCCACAATCGATAAAAATAATCCGAAGCCTATAGCTATCTGAATTAGAAAATAGTCTTCAAAATATGATTGAGCTTTTGTGATCCTATCAAGGAATTGCTGATATTCATCTTCATTTATGAATTCTATTCGACCATAACTTGAAGCCCAAGAAAAAAGAGGTTCATCACATATAAGAGTATGTGTGGCTGATAGAGAGCATGAATTTGCTTCTAACATTCTAGCGCTAACTAAGTTTGTTGCATCTATCTCATCACCGCCATATTGATTCCTAAGATAAACCTTAATTTGAAAGTCAAAGTTATATATCCCCAAGTATTTTTCTGAAGAATACTTATCGTATTCTATAGCCTGAATATTATAGTCTTTAGCGTATGTCCTGACTTTATCAAGAGGCATTTGCTGATGGTAGCAGTAATCACTACTTATACTACATGTTACGATTTGCCCTCTATTAAAAACAAAGTCCTGCTGAGCTAGCCAAAAACTAACCACCAAAGCTGGAATAGCTAAGACTAAAGATAACCGAATATACTGCTTTTGATTCAAATCAACCTCGTAGATATTATTTTTTTAATTTTAAGTAGTTAGTAGTAATTATGCTAACCAACCTTCTCAAAAACAGTCTAACCCCTTGATATTTGAAGTAATAAATTATAATAGTTTTTGGCTTTTTAATCGCGTCATCAAATTCCGAGACTAATATAGGGCTTTTTGGATTTACCCTAATCTCTTGGAAGGTTTTTTCATCTAAACTCTTAGCTTTATTATAGAAAGTAGCAGCAATATTCTTAATTTCTGTCGCTAAAATTTTTTCGTTACTGGCTAACCCACCAAATGATATAGCACTGTTGCAAAGTTGACGAGCAACCAATCTAAGTTCTTCCAACTTAGCTGTGTTATCGCTTTCAAATGGTTCCATCATCTCGCTATCTAGATGAACAAGGTTTTCCCTATATTCTTCTAGAAGAACTAATATTTTTGCGGCCTCATTCGACATTATTTCACTACGTTTTTGGTTTCTCCATTGGTAGAATATAAATAAAGCAATCAACCCTGTGCCGAGGGGCGAAAGAGATCCCCAGTCCCAACTATTAAAATTCATTTATAAAGCCTATACCAGGTATGATTTTCATTAGAGTTTCAAATTTATAGTTTTTTTAATCATCAGAATTATAGTAATTACTCACTGGTACAGTTCTTAAGTTTTCTACCAAGTCTAACATTAAATCTTTATCTGCTTGTCTGGTCAAAAAATCCAATAGGTTGTCAGCTGTATACTCTTTTAATCCAGCTACAGAATCATTCTCTAAAGCATCTACAAGGAAAGCACCCAGTAGTATTTTTTGCCGTGTTAGCTTCTTATCTAACTTCTGTTTTTCTCTATTTATCTTAAGCTCAAGATCATTAATTTTTTGCTGTTCTTTTAAATCATTACCACCAAGTAAGCTCATACCTTCCTCCTAAACTATCAAATTAACTATCTATCTGACTATAGCAACTTCGCCAGTACCTAACAACAGTTTATGATATAGTTAATTGACGGATGGTTGAGTCCCACTGACTAAGTGCGAGTTTTCGACTTTACAAATGTTTATCCCTATCGGTCACACATTTATAAAATCAAAACATCGGCAGGGGCAAGCCCCCACACCCCCAACATTGCAAAAAGATGCAATGTTAAAAACCTGAAAACAGAGCTTGTAGAAATGGCTATTTTTATCGCATCGACCAAATCAATATCACGCGGCAGTGGACAAAGTGCCGTTGCTTCTGCGAGCTATCGCGCTGGTGTTGAGCTTGACGATAAGCGATACGGTAAAACCCATGATTACTCTAAACGATCAGGCGTTATGAGTGCCGATATCATTTTACCGACAGCATTGGCTTCTGCTTATACTGATATTTCACGCAGCGATTTATGGAATAAGGCAGAGGCTGCCGAGAAGCGTAAAGATGCGCGTGTGGCTCGCGAATGGCTGGTTAATCTGCCGCATGAATTAAGCGCAGAAGACCGAAAATCCATCGCGCACCAGTTCGCCCAAACGCTTGCGGATCGTTACGGTACGATTGCCGATTGCGCCATTCACAAGCCTACTCAAAAAGAGATTGATCGAGGGGCAGACCCTCGCAACTTCCACGCCCATATCATGTTTACCACGCGTACCGCTGAGCTTAACGATAATAACGAGATTGTATTGACCGATAAGGCGACCATTGAGCTGTCCGATAATAAGCGGCGTGAGCTTGGCATGGAGCGCGTCAATGTTGAAATCAAAGAAGTACGGCAACTGTGGGAGCAGATCGCTAATGAGAAACTGGCCGAATATGACCATGAGCTGATTGATTCGCGCAGCTATGCCGATCAAGGCAAAGATATTGAGCCGCAAATCAAGATGGGTAGCGTTGCAACCAAGCTAGAGCGTGACAAATACGAGAGTGAGCGAGAAAAAGCAGAACAAGCAAACAAGAAAGGTGAGGTTTACGAGATAGACGAAACACCGGCCACAATCAGAGGTAAGATTAACCTGATGATCAATGAGCGCAACCGTCTAGTACGGACACGCGAACTTGCCGATCTGCGTGAAAGTAAGTTATTTATCGTCCCAGCAGCGCCTACGCCTGAATATAAACCCAGTAACGTGAGCAATGACGAGCTAGAGCAAGCTGAATCAGTGGTTGAGCGCGTCAAACAGGTACGTATTCAGCGCCAGATTGCAATCGATGCCGCTGAGGCGCTTGAAAAAGAGCGTATTGCTCAGCAGCAGCGTGACATGGCCGACCAAAAGGAGCGTGAGCGCCTATTAGCGCAAGAAGAAGCGCGTCAAGCAAAGCGTGAGCAGCAACGCGCCAAAAGAGCAGAAGAAGAAGCCGGCTTTAAGGCGCAACACGATTATATCTCGCATCAAGGACTATCGGATCAGCACAGACTTCTAAAAATCATCGACCAAAAAAGCGACTTTGGCCAACACCTCATGACCCTCCTGCATCTTGATCAGCAAATGAGCGCATGGCAGCGCTACCGCAGTGAGCCGAGTACCACTGACCACCAAAAACAGCTTGCAGGCCGTGAACAACATGAAATTGGCAGCCACATTATCGGCCACAGCCAGCAGCTGCTTGATCACATCAAGTCTATAAGCGACCTATCGACAAGAAAAGCACACACCAAAGCCTTAGAGCGCGTCTTTGATAACATCAAAGATCGACAACAAAGCGCCCTCAGCCCCGAACACCAGCGCCAAATGCGAACGGTATCCACTGAAATCACCGGTTATAGCCGTGATATCAACCGCAGCCGAGGCATGAGTCTTGGCTTTTAAGCTCACAAGCAATACTAAACGACACTGACGGTCGCATAGAATAACCTCAGAGGCTTCTCAGGCATCCCACAGCGCCATTTTGATGCTAGGGTACCAATAACGTATAAACCACCCTAAAAACGCCCACAGCGCCATTTAGAGGCCAAATAGCATCATAACTAGCGACTAGGAACGATCCATGCCAGAAAACGACCTCTCTATCCAACTAGAAGACCTATTGCTTGCACTTGAGACCTACACCAAAAAAATAGATAAGCAGCTGATTGACAGCTCAAACTTACATCATGCGCACTACAAACAAGCGCAAGATATTGCTAATTGGGCAAAGGCACTGACTTCACTGTTAAAAACCTATCAAAACAAAGAAACCTTACTGCAAACTGAATTTGTTGAAGCCATTAACAAAGAGATCGCTAGCGTCTTTAAAACCAATGAAGACAACTATCACAAGCGTATTGATGAAGGCTTCACTAAGCACATCACTGATGCGAGTGATACGTTCTTAAAAACAACAAAGCTGCTTAATAAAGACTTAGGGAAAATACAGACCTCTGTTACCAGTGTTGCTAGTAACCTTGACGATACTAAAGACAAGATAGCTGAGCTAAATGTAGATGCCTCCAAGCAGATGCTGGATAACGTTAAGCGAGAGTTTGGCCGTCAATTAATACTAACTTTGGTCGTTATGGTTGTTGTGGTATTAGCATTAGCCTCTGGAGCAGCTTGGCTGTTTATTCCTAGCAAAAGCGAGATAGCAAAACGTCAAGATGATTATCAATATCTGGAAAAGGCTGGTGTGGCTCATAACATTGTCAAAATAAGTGGACAAGATGGTCACTATGCGAGGATTGATCCCAAAGACTGTTTTGAAGATGAGAAGAGTTCGTTCTATAGCCAATCAAAGCTATGCAAATTTAAGTAACTTACTTCCTAAATCAACCATTAAAAATAGCCCTTTGTTTTTTAAGCTTATCCACAACCAAAAATGCTTTTAATGCTTTTAAATGCTTTTAAATGCTTTTAAGCTCGCTACAGGCCTTGCGGTATAAGGGATGTAAGACCAATAAGGTGACGTTTAGTTACCAATAAGGTGACGTTTAGTTACCAATAAGGT
>NZ_DAINDI010000101.1:5184-6420 GCF_036731945.1 Psychrobacter sp. | reverse complement strand
CTGCCATGGGTACAGCGGCGCTGGTCGGTATCCATCATCGTTATCGCAAGCAGCAGCAACCAGATGCCAGCTTATGGGATTATGTAGCAGGTATGCGCTCGCAGTTGCAGTTGATAAACTCAACACCAAAACGCGAGCTCGTGCAATTTCGCCACGCTTGTCAGCAAGCGGCAGTTGCATGGCAGCAGGCTTATCGTTCACAGAGAGATGACGAGCAAAACACCAAGTCTTATAGCGTAAGCGACTTTAGCGCAGCCCATACGACCACAATGCTACCGCGACCTGTTTGTTGGGTAAGCGGCGTGGCGTCTATGCCGAAAAACATCGCCTTAGCAAATAATGATAGCGCTGATGCCAGTCATAATGAGCACGACTTCGGCGTGGTTGGTATCGACGCCGATAGACAAATCGTTTGGCAAACGACCATGCCAGAACGCGTGCATGATATTGTCGTTCAACCTATTTCTGATAAGCAAAAATTTTCTGCTAAGAATAACCAAGCACGCGATGTGGTGGTGATGGGTCGGCGCCCGAGCGAAAAGTTTTGGGTACTAGATACGACAACTGGGCAAGTAAAGTTTGCTATTAAAGCGTCTACGCATCGTCATTTTTATGGACATGCTTGTTATAGCCTAGATGGTAAACTGCTCTACGTAACCGAAAATGACACCCTAAGCTTAGACGGTAAAATCGGCATTTATAATGCTTGTGATCATTATAAAAAACTAGCAGAGTATGACTCGCATGGTATCGGCCCGCATGAGCTGATTATGCATCCTGATGGCGAAACGTTGGTGATTGCCAATGGCGGGATCAAAACCGAGCAAGCGTCGCGTGAAGAGCTTAATTTAGATACGATGCGACCTTCATTGGTTTATCTCAATCGCCATACTGGCGATTTGCTTGAGCAGATTATGCCTGAGCACAATCAGATGAGCGTGCGTCACCTCGCCATGCATGACGATGGTACGGTGATGATAGGTATTCAGTTTCAAGGCGAAAAGCATATCAATGTGCCGTTAGTATTGACCCATCAACGCGGTGAGCCTGATTTTAAACCTCTTATTATGCCTAATAATCAATGGCAACGTTTCCACCAATATATCGCCAGTGTGGCGGTTGATAGTGAGCGTAACCTATTATGTGTGACCACACCAATAGGCGGCTGTGCGGCGATTTATGACTTAAATACTCGTACATTGATTGATGATGTTAGCCTGCCAGATTGTGCTGGGG
>NZ_DAINDI010000101.1:1011-5174 GCF_036731945.1 Psychrobacter sp. | reverse complement strand
AGCAGTGTTGCCAAATCAGAATACCGACAAAGCTGGCGATAACAATGCCAATGTTAAGGCTAATGCTAAGGCGCACTCATGTTTTATTGTTAGTGATGGACAAGGTCAGTTAACCGCGTTAACTGTTAATCATTTAGCAACTGCTGAACTTGCTAGAGTAGATAATGTTGAGCGTATTTTTATCAACAGTAAATATCATCTGATGTCGTTTGACAATCACTTGCAAGCGCTGTGAGCATGAATGTGCCGTCACAGTATGATTTGCCCTTATTAAATAGCGCTAAACGTTGTTTGGCGCAAGCGGATATTGAGCTACACATCAGCAAAAAGCGCGTTAAAAATATCAATTTTCGCTTAAAACCGCATAAATTAATGGTCTCTATACCAATCTCTCTTAGCTCAGCGCAAACTGCTCAGGCGATAGAGAAACGCGTGCCTTGGGCAATCGCCAATCATGCGCACGTATTAGAACGTTATAAACGTCAGCAAACCCCATCACAGCAATCTATAAAAGAGTCTTCAACTGTCGATAGCACACTGCTATTGTGGGGCGTAGAGCAATCATTCACCTTAAACCACGATAAAAAAATTGCCTACTATCGGCAAAATCTCTCTGAAGTAATGCCTGCATTATTTAATAAATGGCAACCGATTGTCGGCGCTTACGCTAATGAAATACGTCTAAAGAAAATGCATACGCGCTGGGGCAGTTGCAATACTCGCGCCCGGCGAATTTGGTTGTCCGTCTATCTGCCAGCCTATCCTATCGAATGCACTGAATACGTCATCGTCCATGAGCTTTGCCATTTGCATCATGCCAATCATAGCCGTGCTTTTTGGCAAACGGTGGCGACGGCAATGCCCGATTACAAGCATTGGCATAATATGTTGGCAGGTAAAACAGGGCAGCTAGACTAAGGTAGGAGCTACTGCTAAATAACCAGATGTCATGCCTTAATCTGCTAAGATAAGGTTTTTTATCGAAACAAGGATGTGCTATGGAAAACGTCAATCAAGCCCAGTTTTGGCAGCAGCGTTATGAAGAGGACAGTATCGGCTGGGATATGGGACAAGTGTCACCACCGCTCAAAGCTTATATTGACCAGTTGCCTGAATCTGCTAAAGAGCAAGCGATTTTAGTACCGGGCGCGGGCAATGCTTATGAGGTCGGTTATCTGCATGAGCAAGGGTTTACCAATGTCACCTTGGTTGATTTTGCCCCTGCGCCAATTGAGGCTTTCGCAGAGCGCTATCCTAACTTTCCAGTAGCGCATTTGGTCTGTGCTGATTTTTTTGCGTTATCGCCAGCGCAATATCAGTTTGATTGGGTGCTTGAGCAGACGTTTTTTTGTGCCATAAATCCTGCGCGCCGTGATGAATATGTGGCGCAGATGGCCGCATTATTGAAACCGAATGGCAAGCTGGTTGGGCTGCTATTTGATAAGGATTTCGGGCGAGAGGAACCCCCGTTTGGCGGCACAAAAGCTGAATATCAGCAGCGTTTTGAGCCTTATTTTGAGATTGAGATTATGGAGACAAGCTATAACTCGCATCCGGCGCGGCAGGGCAGTGAGCTGTTTATTAAGATGCGTGTAAAATCTTAATCTCACGCTTGATGTTTTGCCGAGCCTGCTTTTCTAACCTGTCATAATAATAATCCGTCAGATAAAGCGTTGGGTGCGCTAATAATCCTTTTAATACTGCCATACGCCCGTTGCGGTAATCTGCGTTTGAGACATGCGCGTACTCTTGCCGAACTGCTTGTGCATACTGCTCATACTCAAGCCAACATGCCCCTAAAATACTTAAGTCCATATCTAGTAAATAAGCGGCATCAAAGTTCTTTTGAGCGTTTGAGCACTCAGCAAGCTCATGATTAGCCGTCATCATAATGAGCGCGTAAATATGTTGGCACTGCGCTGCCGATAAATAAGGGCGTAGAGCCTCTACGGCATATTCTGCACTTTTCAGCTCATTATCTGAGCGCATCGGATCATATATCACGTCATGATAAAACAGTGCCAATGCGATAATATGCAGCTCATTTAAATGATGCTTAATCTGTTCAAACTGCGCAAATAATTGCCAAATATGCTGCAAGCTATGATAAGCGCGCTGGCTTTCGTTATAGCGCACAGCGATATTTTGCCAAAGTGTTTTTAATATTGCTGGCTCGATAGCGTTATCAATAGCCGTTAAATGCCACTCGAAAATCGTCCCAAGCTCAGTTTCTAGTTGTGACAACCCGTCCATATTTAGCCTTTATTTAATGACTGCAATCTATTGGCAAATGCTTACTTCTTACTAGCCGCATCTTCAAATGCTTGTTTAAAGAGTTTACCTAATAAATTAACATCATCAACGCGAGCATAGTTTAAGCGGGTGACAAAAGCGATATGACGATGTGGCCCTTTTTCTGCTAATGGTACTGCGACTGCATTTTGGTTTTGCAAATGCAGCTGATCGAGTGCCATCTCTGGCACCAAGGTCGTGCCCATATTAGCAAGCGCCATTTGTATTAGGGTGTTTAAGCTGGCATCAGAAAAGCTCGATTTCATTTGTGCGCGATCGAAATGACAGACGGTTAAGGTTTGATCGGTCAGACAATGTCCTTCGCCAAGTAACATCAGATTGGCTGTTGCTAGCTCATCGGCATTAATTTTTTCAAGCTTGGCATGGACGTCATCCTGTGGAAAGACAGCAAAGAAATCTTCCGCCCAAAACTCAAACGTATGCAAACCATCGACCGCATAAGGCAGTGCAATAATGGCCGTATCAATATGACCATAGCGCACTTGCTCAAGCAAACGCTCGGTTTGCTGCTCGATAACGGTCATCCGAAATTCAGGGTAGTGTTTGCGCAGAGCAGGCAGTACTTTTGGCAGCAGATAAGGTGCAATCGTCGGAATGATACCAACCGTCATCGGGTACGCAAGCGGCGATTGATGGCTGTGTGCTCGCGTAGTCAAATCATTGACTTCAGAAAATATACGCTGCGCTCGCGTTAAGATGTCCTCACCGATAGGCGTAATCAAAACTTGCTTATTATTGCGCTCAAAAATCTGCGTATCTAGTTGTTTTTCTAACTCGGCGATACCCAAACTCAGCGCTGATTGTGAAATATTACAGTCTTCTGCCGCCCGTTTAAAATGACGATGTTTGGCAACCGCTAAGGCAAACTCAAGTTGGCGTAAAGTAATCATAAAACCTCTCTATTAATGGGTTTTGAACGCCATTTGTTTTGGGCGTTTATCTTGTGTACTATAGCAATTTAATGCCGATGTTCGTATAAAAAAAGCCGTTAGAATAGTTTAACAAGTTTAATAAAACAAAACATCACATTAAAAACTTTTAACTGGATTAACCATAGAATTCGCGTATAGTTTGTCTTGTAACCCAGTTAATGAGTGGGTTAATTAAAACCTGCAGCCATAAACACAATTAACTTAACAACAATCAATCAAAAAAAGGAGCCAATCATGGCGTCAATTATCAATCAAGAAATTCCAGAGTTTTCAGCAGAAGCGTTTGTAAACGGTGATTTCAAAACCATCACTTCAGAAGACGTAAAAGGCAGTTGGGCCATCTTTCTATTTTACCCAGCTGACTTTACCTTTGTTTGCCCAACTGAACTTGAAGACATGGCAGCCCATTACGAAGAGCTTAAAGGCCTAGGCGTAGAAGTGTACTCAGTATCAACTGACACACATTTCACTCACAAAGCATGGCATGATTCTTCAGACGCTATCGGCAAAGTCACTTATCCAATGATCGGTGACCCAACTGGCCGTATCACTCGTGGCTTTAATGTCATGATCGAAGAAGCAGGTTTGGCAGAGCGTGGTACTTTCTTAGTAGACCCAGACGGTAAAATCCAAGTCGCTGAAATCCATGCAGGTGGTATTGGCCGTAGTGCAAAAGACATGCTACGTAAAGTAAAAGCGGCACAGTACGTTCGTGATAACGACGGCGAAGTTTGCCCAGCAGCTTGGGAACAAGGTCAAGAAACCCTTAAACCAAGCTTAGATCTAGTTGGTAAAATCTAAGCATATACTTAGATAACTTACTATTTAGACTAGCAAAAAGATAAGTATAAAATTTAATAGTAAGTTTTCGTTTTTAAAAGAAAACGCTATTAAATGATGACTTAAGAACGCCCCATC
>NZ_DAINDI010000101.1:0-1001 GCF_036731945.1 Psychrobacter sp. | reverse complement strand
CGGCTTTGATTGATGGGGCGTTTTTTTGTCTATTTTTTATAGGCAGATATTTAGAGATAGATAGTGTTAGGACAAGATTACAGGCTGTCTACAGATTGTCACCTAAGTTCATTCGATTTTTATCCCAGAATGCTTATGATTTAAAGATATCTACATCAACATCCATTTAAGTAGCATTAATAAAAACGATACATCGAAAGCGATACATCAATGACTACGTGCGACTGGGTTAAATTTTCCTTGCTTGCTGCCATTACAGTAGAGGTGACGAAACACTCATCCCAGTTGCACAGAAATGGTTTTACATTGAACCTATTATATAAATCGGTAATGAAAAGAGGATATTATGAGTAACGATAAATCATCTGCTAAAGAATTTCCGAAACAAGAACAGTCGCTACCAGGCTCGCAGCAAGAGCAGCACCCAAGCCCTGAGGTGCTGCCAAAAGAGTATCCAAATGGCAAGCTTGCTGGAAAGGTTGCTATTATCACTGGCGCTGATAGCGGGATTGGGCAAGCAGTAGCAATATTATTTGCCAAAGAAGGCGCGGACGTAGTGGTCAGCTACTTATGTGAAGATGACGATGCTAAGATGACCAAAAGGCACGTAGAGTCTTACCAGCAGCGCTGCCTGCTGATAGCGTCAGATTTATCGGAAGAAGCTAACTGTCAAAAGCTAATCGATACCGCCATCGCTGAGTTCGGCAAAATTGATATTTTAGTCAACAACGCTGGGATGCAGGTTGAGCAAGAATCGCTCACCGATATCAGTAGTGCGCAATTTGATAAAACCATTCATACCAATTTTTATCCGCACTTTTGGTTGAGTAAATTTGCCTTACCACACATGCCAGCGGGTAGCTCGGTTATCAATACCACCTCTATCACCGCTTATCGCGGCAGTGACCATTTGATTGATTATGCCGCCACTAAGGGCGCGATTTTATCTTTCACCCGTGCTTTAGCCAATAATTTAATGAGTCAGGATAAAGGTATTCGCG
>NZ_DAINDI010000100.1:4062-6531 GCF_036731945.1 Psychrobacter sp. | reverse complement strand
CGAGGTGGCTCGATTTGCCCAAGACGGTATGGATGCGGTATTGATTGGTCACGCAGGGCACCCTGAGGTTGAGGGTACGATGGGGCGTTTCAATCGTCGCCACGGCGGGCAAATTCATTTGGTCGAAAATGAAAGCGATGTTGAGGCTTTAAATGTGCAAAACGCTGAGCATTTGGCCTTTGTAACCCAAACGACTCTTTCGATGGACGATACCGCGCGCGTTATTGATGCACTGCGTGAAAAATTCCCCAGTATTCAAGGCCCGCGCAAAGACGATATCTGCTACGCCACTCAAAACCGCCAAGATGCGGTCAAAGATTTAGCCGGTCGTTGTGAAGTGGTGTTGGTGGTTGGTTCGCCAAACTCGTCAAACTCTAATCGCTTGCGTGAGTTGGCTGAGCGTATGAATTGCCGCGCCTATTTGATTGATAACGCTACTGAGATGGATAGAAACTGGTTTGATGGCATTCAAAGTGTTGGCGTTACTGCTGGCGCGTCTGCGCCTGAGATATTAATCCAAGAAGTGCTACAACAATTGCAAGATTGGGGCGGAGATTTACCAAGTGAGCTATCGGGTATCGAAGAAAACGTGACGTTTAGTCTGCCAAAAGCGCTGCGCATTCCGGTTACGCAAGTAGGTAAATAGCATGAATAAGCAGAAAAAAGGCTTTGTGTTAGCAGAAGCGACGCTTGCTGAGATTAATAAGCAATTAAAAATTAATCTGTTTACCATCGTTGTGCTGATTGTCATGCTAGTGCTGAACACTGCGCAATTTATGAAAGATTATAGTGTCTTATATGGTGCGCTTATCGCTGTCATGGCGTTTTTTCTATTTATAATGGCCAAAAGTCGCACCATGCTCATGATGAGAAAACAACAGCTTACCAAGTAAATGCTAAAGGTAAATTAAATATAACCGTTATTATAAAACGACCAACCTATTAAAGTGGTCGAGAATACAGCATTAATAAAGAAGATTAGATTAAGGATGTTCATGCCAGCTTATTATCAGTTTATCAAACGCGAGCAGCTAGAAGGTGGCGTTAGCGTTGCCCATTATCAGCCAACCAAACATGCACAAGGCGCTTGGAATGAACACGAGCAGCATATGGCACCAGCGACTGGACTGCTGACCGCTGAGCTTGAAGGTTATGCGCCGCAAGCAAATATGCGTATCGCTCGTATCAGTCTGGATATTTTAGGCTTGATACCGCTTGATGAGTTTACCGTTACCACGCGTTGTATCCGTCCGGGTAGAACGATTGAGCTAATCGAAGCGGTCATGAGCAGTCGTGGCCGTGATGCTATTATCGCGCGCGCTTGGCGACTGCTGACCCAAGATACTAGTGAGATTGCCGGACTTGAAGACCAAAAAGCCCTGCATCAGCCTGAGGATTTGCCTGTTTGGGATGGTATGAAAGGCTGGCCGGGCGGTTTTATCGAAAGCGTCCGCTTGGTTGCCGAGCCCGACCGCCGTGCTGGTCGTGGTATGGTATGGATTACCAATGATGTCGAGATGGTAGAAGGCGAAACGACTGACGATTTGGTACATCTAATGGGGATGGTCGATACCGCCAATGGCGTCGTGCCACGCTTGGGGCTCGGCTTATCAGCATTGCAATGGATGTTTCCCAATACGGATTTGCAAATCCATATGCATCGCGCGCCAAAAGGGCGCTGGCTTGGCATCGAAGCGGTGCAACAATATGGCGATGACGGTATTGGGCTGACCAGCGCTGTGCTGCATGATGTACACGGGCCGTTTGGTCGTAGTGAGCAAATCTTGACTATCCGCCCGATGCCGCGTTAAAGCGCGATAGCTTTATGTATTGGATAGTCACAAAAGTAAACTGAACAGGATTGCTTCAGCAAATTATCGTCCTAAGTTAGCATTTAGTTGATGAGAAAATGGTTAATAGTTATATAAAATAAATCAAAAGTATGTGATTAATTTATTATACAAATAATTGAAAATCGGTTGTAATGGAATACCACAACGAGGCAAGGTGATTCAAAACTGTTATGATGGGTTTTGATAGTGAAGGTTACCTTTCACTTTATCCTTGCAACAACGATAACTAAAGGAATATGGCCATGAACGACATGAACGATAAAAAATGCCCTTACGATATGACGCCGTTGACCATGAGTAATGGTGCGCCAGTGATTGATAATGAAAATAGCAAAACCGCTGGTAAACGCGGTCCTCTACTCGCAGAGGACTTATGGCTTAACGAAAAGCTCGCTGATCTAAACCGAGAGGTTATTCCAGAGCGCCGTATGCACGCTAAAGGTTCGGGCGCGTTTGGTACTTTCACTGTCACCAATGACATTACTCAATATACGCGTGCTGATATTTTTAGCGAAGTGGGTAAGCAGACGGAGATGTTTGCGCGTTTTAGTACAGTCGCAGGTGAGCGCGGCGCTGCTGATGCTGAGCGTGATATTCGCGGTTTTGCCCTAAAATT
>NZ_DAINDI010000100.1:0-4052 GCF_036731945.1 Psychrobacter sp. | reverse complement strand
TATCTGGGATTTGGTCGGCAATAATACGCCAGTATTTTTCGTTCGTGACCCGCGCAAATTTCCAGATTTAAATAAAGCGGTCAAGCGTGACCCACGTACCAATATGCGTTCGGCAACCAATAA
Source organism: Psychrobacter sp. (assembly GCF_036731945.1). Lineage (GTDB taxonomy): Bacteria > Pseudomonadota > Gammaproteobacteria > Pseudomonadales > Moraxellaceae > Psychrobacter. The sequence continues at coordinate 3,929 of NZ_DAINDI010000100.1, read as the reverse complement.
CTGGGACTTTTGGACGTTATTGCCAGAATCTTTGCACCAAGTCACCATTACCATGAGCGACCGCGGTATCCCAGCCTCTTATAGACATATGCATGGCTTTGGCTCGCATACTTATAGCTTTATCAATAGCGATAATAAGCGTTTTTGGGTCAAGTTTCATTTCCGTACTCAGCAAGGTATCAAAAACCTAACCGATGCCGAAGCCGCTGAAATTATCGCCTCGAATCGTGAAAGCCATCAAGAAGATTTGCTCAATGCCATCGACAATGGAGATTTTCCGAAGTGGAAAATGTACGTGCAAATCATGCCAGAAACCGATGCCGATAAAGTACCTTACCATCCGTTTGATTTGACCAAGGTATGGCCAAAAGGGGATTATCCGCTGATTGAAGTTGGCGAGATTGAGCTGAATAAAAACTCAGACAATTATTTCTTAGACGTCGAGCAGGCGGCTTTTGCGCCGAACAATCTCGTGACTGGCATCAGTGCCTCACCAGACCGTATGCTACAAGCGCGTCTCTTTAGCTACGCCGATGCTCAGCGTTATCGCGTTGGTGTCAATCACAAGCAGATCCCAGTCAACAAACCTCGTTGTCCGGTGACCAGTAACCACCGCGACGGTCAAATGCGTGTCGATGATAACTACGGTGGCCGTCCACACTATACGCCAAACAGCTTTGAGCAATGGCAAGACCAGCCGCAGTACGCTGAGCCAGCTTTAAAGATTGATGGTTACGCGGAGCACTACGATTTCCGTGAAGACGATAGTGATTATTTTAGCCAGCCGCGCGCACTGTTTAACCTAATGAACGATGAGCAAAAGCAAGTATTGTTTGATAATACCGCCCGCGCGATGGGTAATGCGCTTGATTTTATTAAATATCGTCATATTCGCAACTGTAACTGGTGTGATCCAGCTTACGGTACAGGCGTTGCCAAAGCCCTTGGCATGAGCGTTGAAGACGCTATGGCAGCTCGTGATAGTGATCCTGCTCGTCATTTACCCAGCTGTTTATAATGTCTGTAGAAAACTGAAACGATAAAAATTGTCTATATTTATCTAAAAACACCGCTTTAGGAAACTGGGGCGGTTTTTTTATGGTTACTGACTGTTTTTGGCGCATTTTAGCTTGAAATTTTTGCCTGTGCCCCTATCTGATTAAGCAGCCTAGCAGTATTTATAGCGCCTTCTTAGCAAGCAGATTGGCACAGCTGCTAGTATTTGAAAATTTGTGATTTATGCGTGCTGGCAACAGCATCTTTGGTATCAATAATAGGAGTTTTTATGAGTGAACAGACCCAAGCGGATAATAAAAACGCTAATGACATCAATGTTAATAAAGACAGCCCTGAATTAAAAAAACACAGTTTTGAAGCAGAAGTGGCGCAGCTGCTGCATTTGGTGACGCATTCGCTTTATTCTAATGCCGATATTTTTGTGCGTGAATTAGTCTCGAACGCCTCGGACGCTTGCGACAAATTGCGCTTTGAAGCGACCAATGATGACAGCCTTTATGAAGATGATGGCGAGTTAAAGATTCGTATCGCTGTCGATAAAGATGCCAAAACCATTACCTTTATTGATAACGGTATTGGTATGAATGAAGCCGACGCCATCGAAAACTTAGGAACGATTGCCAAGTCTGGCACCAAAGCTTTCTTAGATAAATTGTCTGAATCGCAAAAGCAAGATGGTCAATTAATTGGTCAGTTTGGGGTTGGTTTTTACTCTGGATTTATCGTTGCTGATACCATCAGCGTTGAGTCACGCAAAGCGGGCGAGCCTACTGACAAAGGCGTACGTTGGGTTTCAGACGGTACCGGTAGCTTTACCGTTGAGCCAATTACCAAAGAGACGCGCGGTACCAGCATTACTTTGCATCTAAAAAAAGAGTACAGCGAAGGCGAAGATAATTATTTAGACCGCGGCAAAATCAAGCGTTTGGTCAATAAGTATTCCGACCATATTAGCTTGCCGATTCAGATGCGTAAAGAAGTCTGGCAAGAAGATGTGAAAGAAGAGGGCGACGATAGTGACGCGCCAGTAGGCGGTCAGATGGTCTTGACCGATGAGTGGGAGACCATTAACAAAGCCAGTGCGCTTTGGACCCGCTCAGCATCTGAGGTTGAAGATGATGAATATATCGATTTTTATAAAAACATCACTTATGACATGGATGCGCCGCTAACATGGACACACAACCGCGTTGAAGGTCGCGTTCAGTATACCCAGCTTTTATATATTCCGAAAAAAGCGCCGATGGATTTATACACGCGTGAGCAGCAGCATGGCTTAAAGCTTTATGTGAAGCGCGTCTTTATTATGGACGATGCTGAGCAATTGCTGCCGATGTATTTGCGTTTTGTGAAAGGGGTCATTGATTCAGCCGATCTGCCATTAAACGTTAGCCGCGAAATCTTGCAAGAATCACGCGATGTAAAATCTATCCGTGATGGTAACGCGCGCCGTATTTTGACCTTGCTAGCAAGCCTTGCCAATAGTGAAGACAGCGATAAACAAGAAAAATTTGCCCAGTTCTATAGCGAATTTGGCGATGTGATTAAAGAAGGCCTTGGCGAGGATATGGGCAACCAAGAGCGCATCGCCAAATTGCTGCGTTATGCCACCAGCACCAATGATAAGGTTGAGACCAGCTTTGAAGACTATAAAGGTCGTATGATTGACGGTCAAAAAGCCATCTACTATCTGACGGCAGATAATTTAGCGGCGGCAAAAAATAGCCCGCAGCTTGAGCTGTTTAAGAAAAAAGGCATTGAGGTTATCTTGATGACCAGCCGTGTCGATGAATGGGCGATGAACTTCTTGACCTCATTTGATGAGACGCCGCTGCAAAATATCTCCAAAGGTGCAGTAGATTTGGGCGACTTGCAGGACGAAGCTGAAAAAGTTGAAGCTGAAAAGGCGGTAGAGGCGATGAAGCCAGTCGTTGATAAGCTAAAAACGGCACTTGGCGCGCGCGCAAAAGACGTTAAAGTCTCAACGCGTTTGGTTGATAGTCCAGCATGTCTAGTCGTTGGTGAAGGTGAGCTGTCACCGCAAATGATTCAGATGCTGAAGCAAATGGGTCAAGATGTACCAGAGAGCAAACCAACGCTTGAGGTCAACCCTGACCATCCACTGATTAAAAAGTTAGAGAGTAGCGAGCAGTCTGACGACCATTTTGACAAGCTGGCGCAGGTAATTTTTGACCAAGCGTTACTTGCCGATGGCGGTCAACTAGAAGATCCAGCCGCTTATCTAAAACGCGTCAATGAGCTATTGATGCGATAATATTTGCTGTTTGACAAAAAGGAGGTCTTGATTTTAAGGCCTCCTTTTTTAATGGATTGTCAATCAACGTTTAGAGTAATTTTTCGGTAGTTTTTACAAATCAGCCTTATCCTCTTGAGCGACAATCCGTTACAATCGCGATAGATTAGCGAGCTAAAATATTAAGTTAAATTTCTCGCTTTTCAATCCTATTTTATCGTCAAATAATAATGAATTGGCGTTATTTCTCTCGACTGGCTAGAGGTCTAAGTCTTTGTCACTTGCGTCATTAAAAACCGTATCGCTTCAGCGCTTCTCGCTCAATTTCGCGGCCAATATCATTGCAACCTTATGGATGCTGGTCGGATCGACGCGGGCGTTTTCATGGGTAAAACCCACCTTTATCCAGTTTGCGCTATTCGCCATATTGGCATTGGGTAGTAATGTCCTATTCTCGTGGTTAGCAGCCGCAAATGGTAGCGTCTTTAATGAGCAAGGGTTGGTCAGCTATTTAATTTGGCCAATGATTATTTTGCTCGGCGGTATTATTCTAGCCCGCCGCGCTGGTAACCAAGCGCTAGTTTTTGTCCCTGTCATTCTATGGCTGGTTGCCGATACGCTATCAGCGTTACTGCAAAGCCTCGTCCAGTTTTTTGGC
>NZ_DAINDI010000099.1:1988-7117 GCF_036731945.1 Psychrobacter sp. | reverse complement strand
CGTCGCCTACCGGTGAGCTGCATCTTGGTTCCTTAACCACCGCGCTTGCCAGCTTTTGTCATATCAAATCTCTTGGGGGCAAATGGCTACTACGTATCGAAGACACCGATACCGAGCGCTGTGATCGACAGTTTACCGAGCAGATTTTGATTGATTTAGAAGTGCTTGGGCTGCACTGGGATGGCGATGTTATCTACCAATCTGAGCGCCTTGATATTTATAATGATTATTTATCTTCAAGCCTATATCCGCTGACTTACGGCTGTCAATGCTCGCGTAAAAGTCTTGAGCGTTATTGGCAGCAAAAAGCGATGGGAGAAAGCATGGACGCAGAGCAGGCACAGGAAAAACTACTGAACAGGCAACGCTATCCGCGCTGTTGTCTAAATGCCAATCTTGATAAAGAAAAAAACAAACTGCGTATACAGCTACCAGATTACCGTATCGGCTTTAAAGATGGTATTCAAGGTGTGCAATGGAGCAATCCGCAGCGAACCTTGGGAGATATGGTGGTACGTCGCCAAGATGGGATGATTAACTATATCTTAGCCGCCAGTCTCGATGATGGCCTGCAAGGCGTCAACCATATTATGCGCGGCTTGGATATTTTGCCGATGACGACAGCGCAAATTAGCATCATGCGTGCAGCAAGCTTACCCGCTATCGATCATTGGTATCATTTGCCATTGATATGCAGTCCTGACGGTCAAAAGCTCTCTAAACAAAACCTTGCTCAGCCAATTGATACCCGTGACCCAAGTCGTCTAATTGCCCATGCTTTGCAGCTATTACAGCAGCCTGCCGTTGATAGAGATACGCCGACAAACATGCTAAAGCAAGCAGTTGCACAGTGGGATAATTTACCCCTGCAAAATAGGCAGTCTTTAAATATGCCTGATATTTAATAACATCTTGCTAAGCCTTAATAGAAAAAACGCCGCTATGAGCGACGCTTTTTTATCATTGATCATTGAAGTGCCGTAAACACTCTAATCATTAAATGACTTAGTAATAACGGCACTGGCTTTTTTCAATCTCAGGGCTTTCTTTATAAATCTTTAGCAGTACCGCGACCATCACCAAGCTAATCAGCATCGATGAGCCGCCATAACTGAAAAACGGCATGGTCAAACCTTTGGTTGGAATCGCGCCCATATTCATCGCCGCATTAATAATCGTCTGCGCGATAAACACCACTGCGATACCAAAAGCGGTATAGCTCATGCGCATTTGCCGACGTTTTAGAGCGTTATAGCTGATGCGCATCGCACTTCCGATAATCAGCGCCTCAAAGATGAGAATCATGGTCACCCCAACGAAGCCTAACTCCTCACCAGTAATGGCTAGTAGAAAATCGGTATGCGCCTCTGGTAAATGCGACAGTTTTTGCACGCTTTCGCCATAGCCGACGCCAGTAAACTGTCCGCGACCAAAGGCAATTAAACTGCGTGCTAGCTGATAATCGGTATCTTGCACATCGTCAAAAGGGTCCAAAAACGACATTACCCGTACGAGGCGGTATTGTACGGTCGCCACCATTAATACAGCACCGCCAACGGCCACAGCGCCGAGCGCGATAAATTGTTTATAAGGCGCACCAGCAATATAAAAGATGGCAAAGACCGTACCAATAATAACCACAAACGAGCCAAAATCTGGCTGCGCGAGCAACAGAACGGTGATTAATCCAACCACGATGGCTATGCGTAAAAACCCATCCCAACCGTTACGTACCTCAAATGAGCGCCGTACAACAAAGTCTGAGACAAAGATAATCATCACCAATTTGGCAAGCTCTGCGACCTGAAAATTAAAACCGCCGAGCGTGAGCCAACGCTTTGAGCCATTAATAGGCGTACTAAATAAAGTGGCAAATAACAATAACCCTGTGATGGCCAAGAGCATAAACTGGGTTTCGGTTTTATAAAGCCTTTTTAGCGTTACTGCTTTATAAGAAATACCAGCGATAACTAGCCCAATCGCCATGTATAAAAGCTGATTATAAAAGAAATGCAGCTCGCTCATGCCGCGACTAAGGGCAAACGGGATAGAAGCAGAAGCTACCATCAGCAAGCTGAGCACCAACATACAGCCAACGCTTGCTAATAAAATGGCGCGTGCTGAGGGCATGGAGAGAACGCCATCTGAGCCAGTAGCTCGCGGCGATTGAGAGTTTGATCGAAAAAAAGAAGAGAGCGCCATAATTTTATATACACTAGCAAACGAGAAAACACGGCGTTATAAAACGCCACCGTTTAAAAAAATGAAGTTGATTTTATCCAATAGATAATAGCAGACAGCAAAGCGGTGACAAACCCCGATTGTTAATCGTTTAGCTTGTCAGTATTAATAGTACAGTGGTTAGCAACATGAATAGCAACGATGGTTTGCAAATCGTTTGTCGTCCGCTTTATTACCTAGTTGACAGTAGCAGCAATTTATAAGCAAAACAATCATTTATCAAAAAACGCCTGCCATTTTATAACGCTAAGCCAAACCGCTTAAAACCTAATGCTCATACTACCTCAAATCAAGAAGTCTTATCAGGTAACAAGATACCTTATGAAGCTTTGTCTAACTGGTTAACCAGCTGACTAAAGTACTTGCCGCGTTCCGCAAAGCCACTAAACTGATCGAAACTGGCACAAGCTGGCGACAAGAGCACCGCTTGTACCTGCGATAGGCTGCTTTTTGTGACTTGCTGTATCGTCGCAAAAGCGCCCTCTAGCGTTTGACATTGATGCATATAGACGTCATCGTCGTTGATACCAGCGGCGCGTAAATGTTGCTCAATTTGCTGGCTATCTTCGCCAATAAACAGCACTTGGCTGACGTATTGATTGATAAATGGCGTTAATTCGCCAAATTGCTGACCTTTACCCTGCCCACCTAAAATTAATAGTAGCTTACCATCTTTAGGCGCATATACCGCTCCTAAGCCCTCGACTGCCGCCATGGTTGAGCCAATATTAGTACCCTTAGAATCATTAAAATAATCAATGCCATCGACCGTAGCCACATATTCGCAGCGATGCTCAAGTCCTGTAAAATTCTGCAAGGTGGCGAGCATACTATCAAGCGGTAAGCCTGCAAGCTCACCCAAAGCCAAAGCTGCTTGCGCATTGAGTAAATTATGCCGACCTTTGATACGCAGTTTGTCTGCCGACAGCAAACGCTCGGTCCCGCGGGCCAAATACGTCTGCCCTTCTGAGTCGGTAATCAGTCCATATTGACCTTTGTCAGGGGCGTGAATGCCCGTGCTTAAGCGTGGCAAATTATCCGCCACTAGCGGCCGCGTCAAGGCATCTTCGCGATTTATCACTACAGACTTGGCGCCTTGAAAAATACGATGCTTGGCTTGATGGTAGCCGAGCATATCGCCATGGCGGTCTAGGTGGTCAGGCGACATGTTCAGTACCGTTGCCACTTGTGCGCCTAAATTGGTTACGGTCTCTAACTGGAAACTTGATAGCTCGAGAACTGCCAATTCCATCTCGGTATTGGACAATAACGTCAGTGCTGGCACGCCAATATTGCCGCCTACGCCAACATTGACCCCAGCATCGGCGGCCATTTGTCCAACCAAGGTGGTGACGGTACTTTTAGCGTTAGAGCCTGTAATCGCAACAATCGGTACGCGGCACGCTTCACAAAATAGCTGAATGTCACTGACAACGGCAATATTCGCCTCTCGCGCCGCAGCAACCGCTGGGGTTTTTAAAGATACCTGGACTGATGATAATACGAGCCGCTCGCTGCAATAAATCGGCATCTATCGCGCCAAACTGGCGAATCTCAACAGCAGCAGGTAATTGCTCTGCTAAAATGGGATTGACTTGATTGTCGGTGACAGCGACTTGGTAACCTTGCTTGGTCAAATACTGCGCAACCGACAGTCCCGACTGCCCCAAACCGACCACGACTTGTAAACCACTGCCCTTATGGAGTAAGGCTTCTGTTGCGGTGTTAGTGGTCATATCTATTCCCTTTATCTATTGGACGAACAAAATTGTATCAAGTATCTTGGCTTTATCAATAGTATTGATAATGGCTTTTTATAGTGAGCTTTACGCTAAACGTCAGGGCTACAAGCATTCTAAGCCAGTTTGAGCAAGTCTGCCTAAATCTGTCTGAACCTGTGTCAATAAGCCACTTTGGCTGATGAGCATCATAAAGCCATTTCCGCAATTTCGGTACTGGTTTTTTGAGGCTTTGTGTTATTATGCGCCTGTTTTTATATTGCGCCGCTAATGCTATAATAGCCGCCTTAATAAGAACCGCTACGATAGTAAGCGCTCTTTAACCAAATCTCTAATTTAGCATTTTAGTTTAGCATGTTGTCACCTTTATCGCGCCATTGTCATCGTCCTGCAGTTATGTTTTTTATGCTGAGGTGGATATGACAGGCAACCGCTGCCCCATATTTTGGCGTTTTGTCTGACAAGAGACGTATCTTCTTCCACCGTATTTCACGGTAAACACTTATTCATGTTTTTAAGAGCTGTTATCCTACTGATTAAGGGTAACGGTTTGTGCGATACCGCTATAAAGGTCGATAACCGTTAGTCTCGATACAATCATTTTAGGGTGACGCTTTATTGCTCGATCATAAATGGTTGTTTTTTTTGCCTCTAACCCTACTATACAGTTTACTTATGACATCTTTTTTTGGCAGTTTGCGTGAAGAGTGGTTTTCCAATATTCGCGGTGATACGTTATCAGGTTTAGTGGTCGCACTAGCCTTGATTCCAGAAGCGATTGCCTTTTCTATTATCGCTGGTGTCGACCCAAAAGTCGGTTTATATGCTTCATTTTGCATCGCCGTGGTCATTAGTTTTGTCGGTGGACGTCCAGGAATGATTTCGGCGGCGACTGGCGCAATGGCACTGGTGATGGTTGATTTGGTCGCCGAGCACGGGCTGCAGTACTTGCTTGCCGCTACGCTACTTTGCGGCGTCATTCAAATCATCATGGGTATTTTAAAACTTGGTAACTTGATGCGCTTTGTGTCGCGCTCGGTGGTCATCGGTTTTGTCAATGCGCTGGCGATTTTAATCTTTGCCGCCCAGTTGCCTGAGCTGAACCCGATGACTGAGCGCGTCGGCATGACGGTTTATATCATGACGGCG
>NZ_DAINDI010000099.1:0-1908 GCF_036731945.1 Psychrobacter sp. | reverse complement strand
ATCACGCCTTATTCTATCGCGCTTGCCATCGTAGGTTTATTAGAATCTATGATGACCGCGACCATCGTCGATGAATTGACTGATACGCCAAGTGATAAAAACCGTGAGTGCCGTGGTCAAGGCATGGCCAACGTCGTATCAGGCTTCTTTGGCGGTATGGCAGGCTGCGCGATGATTGGTCAATCAATGATTAACGTCAAATCTGGCGGCCGTACGCGTTTATCAACACTTATTGCTGGCGTGGTGCTACTCATCTTGGTGGTATTTTTAAGTGAGTGGGTCAGCCAAATTCCGATGGCGGCATTGGTAGCGGTGATGATTATGGTTTCTATCGGTACCTTTAATTGGCAATCTATTCGAGAGTTTAAAACCCACCCGCTGTCCTTTAATATCGTGATGCTGGCGACCGTTATAACCACTGTGTTTACCCATAACCTCGCGTACGGCGTCGGCGTCGGCGTGCTGCTCTCAGCGTTGGCGTTTGCCAATAAGATCGGGCAATTCTTAACGGTCTTTAGTGAGTATGACGACAGTAGCAACACTCGTTATTACTATGTGCAAGGACAGGTTTTCTTTGCGTCAACGACGCAGTTTCTGCAAAGCTTTGATACCAAAGAAGCGTTGGACAGCGTACAAATCGATGTTAGCCACGCCCACTTTTGGGACGTGAGTGCCGTCGATACCTTGGACAAACTGGTCATGCGTTTGCAGCGCGAAGGTATTGATGTCAAAGTGGTTGGACTCAACAGCGCCAGCCGTACCCTTATCGATCGCTTTTCGATTCACGATCGCCGAGATATTGGACTGTTAGATTAAACAAAACGGTATTGCTGTTATCAAGCTGAGCGCAATAGTGTCTTTATTGTTCAGCAATTATATTGGTATATAAAATCAGGCTCGCGGCTTAAAGGCACTCCTTTAAACCGTGAGCCTGATTTTATTATTGAGATATGTGGTGCCCTTATGAGTAATTTGAAGCCAGATAGTGTGATTGCTTGCTTGGACTGTCCCAATCATGTGCAAGCGGTATTGGATGCTAGTATGTGGGCCTCTATTCGTCTGCAAGCACCCATTGGTCTGCTGCATTCTGTACCAAGTTTGCAACAAAAAGCTGCCGTTGATTATTCCGGCTGTCTCAATGTTGACGATGAAAATGTCTTGTTAGACCAATTCACCGCAAAAGAGCATTTGAGCAATAGCGAGCTAAAAGCCCAAGGTAAATTGCTGCTGCATCAAGCCAGCACATACTGCGAGCAGCAACATCATAAGCTAAAAACCTATACTCTGCATCGCCATGAAAGCCTGAGTGACAGTATTGATTACGTCGATGACAAGGCACAATTAATGGTCATCGGTCATCATGTGACTTGCAAATCAACCTTGAGTCAGCTGATACGTTTGAGCCACTGCCCCATTTTGGTGACCCATGCACCATTTTTGCCCCCAACGACGGCGTTATTTGCTTTTGATAACAGTCCAACTTCGCATAAGCTGCTCAATTGGCTGTGTAAAACGCCGCTTATTCGGGCGTTGACCGTACATATCGTCATGGTTGCTAAAGAAAACTCAGAAAACTGCGATGCACTGCGGGAAGCCTATGCGCGCCTTAAACAAGCGGGCATCAAATGTAAAAAAGCCTTACTCGACTGCCGTGATGTGACCGCTGCCTTAAATTACTATCAAAGCAAAAATGATATTGGGTTGCTGATGACCGGCGCCTTTGGGCAACCGCGTTTGCTTGAGCTGCTAAAAGGTAGTGAAACCAAAAAACTGCTTGGTAGTACCAAAACCCCGTATTTACTCTTCCCCAAAGCTTAGTGCTCTTTGTTATTTAGATATATATAGCGAGTGAGAAGTAATATCGATACATTACGCACTGCTGATATCAATTTTTCTTGCTTGCTGTGC
>NZ_DAINDI010000098.1:3650-7281 GCF_036731945.1 Psychrobacter sp. | reverse complement strand
GATAGCGGGATTACGAGCAGTCGATTTGTCGTTATTGCTTTTGCTGCTTTCATTTTCATTACTACTTTTAGCGAGTTTTAAGGCGTCATCTGGCAGTAGCGGTGGCACGCTTTCTATACTTTGATAGGTATAAGGGTCATCGGTATAAGCATGCAGCTGTCTTGCATGTTGCTTAATCGTCTGTTTTTCAATCGTCACTAAGGCGCTTTGATGAACGGTTACTTCTTTAGCATTAACATTCTGAGTCGTTTGTTTTTTGATGCTTTCAGGTTCAGCAGTGCCATCGTTAGTACTTAAAGATTCTGGCTGATTAGCAAGTTTAGTGCTATCAATTACCTGAATGGGCGCAGGCAAGCGGCTCACATTTTTATCACCGACTGGGGTGATGACAATACTAATATCGGTCGCATTTAAGTTTGCGCGCGTGAGCGCTGTCTGAATCGCTTCTGGTAAAACCGCTTGGGCACATAGCGGCGTTAGCAAAACACTCGCAAATAAGGTCAGCGATGCTAGGTAGTGAGCAGGCTTATTGAGCGTATATGGTTGCTTAGGAAAAGGCGCTAATTTAGCAAAAGCGGTAGGGCGGTTTTCAGTTTTAGAAGTGGGTAGCATGAGCGGTCTATTATCAGGTGGCAAAAACAGCCTATGGTAACATGAGTTGCTATTTTCACGTAGTATCAGCGTTGGCGTAGATGCAAAAATGCCATGGCTGTCATAATGGCATCGTTATAAGCATCGTGTGTGCCAAGCTCTGGGATCTCATAATGCGCTAGAATATTGGTCAAGTGCTGTGATTGATTAGGAATACCCTGCGTACGATCGCCCATACGCCGACTGTATAATTGCCGTATATCAATGACCTTATTCGGTAGCTTGGTGCCCATATAGCGCTTGACCAAAGGATTCAAAAAACCTGTATCTATCTGCGGGCAAAACCCAACTAGCGGTCGATTGTCTATAAAAGGCAGTACTAAAGCCAGCATTTCATCGTAGCTCATACCATGCTCAACATCGGCAGTGCGCAGCCCATGAATCACAATGGTATCACGGTCAGGCATCACTGGCGGCCGACAAACCAGATGCAGACCGTTACCCGTATCAATGCTATCGCCGTTAATATGAATGGCAGCGATAGATAGCAGGTGATGCTTTTTTGGATTGAGTCCTGTCATCTCACAGTCAATCGCGACCCATTTATCAGCCAAAGGTTTATTAAACATCGATGCCAGCTCAGGGCGCTGCAAATGGGTCTTTTGCCAATGAGACGATAACTGTTTTAGCCAACGCATCTTATTTTGCTCCCCTTTATTTTTGCGCGCAGCGTTCTTATCAGCTGACTTATTTTAATTAAACTCTAGCTGATAATGGCGACTTAATTGATCCTTAAAGCTTTTGACCACGGCCAAGCATTCATTTAATAAGTCTCGCTCGAGTGCCGATAAAGTGGTCGGATCGACTTGCCGCGCATGCTTATCATCTGTCGATAGCGCCACTGACAAACGCTGCGCCATAAAAAACTCTAACGCTTCAAGCAAAGTGTCAGCGCGCTGTTGGTTTAAGGCGCGCACTTGTACCAAGGCTTTAAGGCGTCCTTTACTACTCGGCGCATCAAAAATATCGTTTTCTAAGGCTAAAGTACGAATGCCATGCACCAGCGGAAAAATACCAGCTTTTTTAAGGTCAATATCGTAGGAGCTGGGTTTACCGCCAAGGAGGGGCACAAACTTTTGCCACCATTGTCCGACATCACCAAACTGTAAAGCGGCACGGGCGAACTGACGGACAAACATGAGATCTGACTGGCGATGGGCAATTTTTAAATGCTCGCGCACACTCGTCAGTAGTGATTCATCGCCGCAGACATATTCGCCATCAAATATGGCCGACAAATAAATACTGTGTATCGGGTCGGTATTTCTAAACCATAAGCTAATCTGCGTTTTAAATTGTTTGAGCGGCTGCCGCCACATCGGATTGGTCATCATGATATTGCCATCACAAAGCGGATAACCCAAGGTTGCTAAATGATGGTTAAAGGTTTCAGCGAACTGAGCTAAGTCAGGATGGCTATAACCATCACGAATAATCAGCGCATTGTCTTGGTCGGTACGCATGATTTGCTCGCCGCGACCCTCTGAGCCCATGACGATGACGCAAGTATTTTTCATCACTTCATCAGGTACGATAAGTTGCCACAGTTTGGTAAAAACTTGGGCGTGTACCATACGGCTGACATTACCAATTTTGATACCGTTTTGGTGCTGCGCGCGAATATAGCGCCCAATGAGCTCAACCGCAGTAGCCAAGCTCGGCAAGTCTTTAGCCTGTTCAATCTGTAGACTAATCAGCTGCGAATGATGACCAATATGAGCGAGCATATCACTTTGCCCAAGCACGCCTGCAACCTCACCATTAGCATCAATCACTGGCAGCCTATGGATACGGTAGCGCGTCATGGTCAATAGCGCATCGCCAATCTCATCGTCCGCATCAATGGTGCGCAGATTGAAACTCGCATAACGCTGGCAAGGCGTTGTTGCAGGGTTTTGCTGGTCGCTCACCGCGCGGCAGATATCGGTATCGGTTAAAATACCTAATGTACGACCAGAATAGTTACTGGGAGTTTGCGTATTGGCGCTATCAGTAACTAAGCTGCTATCTAGGTTGTTGCCTAAATTTCGGTCTAAGTTTTGGTCTAAATCCGTTTTTAAATCATTATCTAATATTTGCGCTTGAGCAGGATTTAATTGGTTGAGCGGTCGCACCAAAACATGCTTAAGCCCAGCTTTGGTCATGATATGCGCCGCCTCATATAGGCTGCTGGTGGCATCAATGATATGCACGGGTAATAAGCTGACATCAATCACCGGCTGCATCATGATTTGCTGCACTTCTTGCTGTTCATTATAACCATGATAGCTAGCATCTAAGCTTTGCCCGCTCCGCCGCTGCTGTAATGCCTTTAATCGTTCAGGTAAATCTTCTGACAGTAATTGGCGCACTAAATGATTCTGGGCACTGATTTTGTCAACGGTTGTGCCATTGATTTGCAGCAGCAGGGTGTCTTCAATGGCACGAAATTCGTAGGGCGATATGTCACTTTCATTTTTGGGTTTGCCATTGCTTATAGGTACGGTACTTTTTATAGGTATGAAAGTGGCTGCTTCTTTATCCTCTTCTGTAAACGATTTTGGCAACCGCCGACTGTCAAACCAATCATTACTATTTAGATGGTCGGTATGATTGCTACCTAAATAAGTCGCTACAAACTCGCCAGCAAGCAGTTGCTCGATTTGTCCTTTAATGACCACATAAAAATAGCTTAAATCATCAGCAGAAAAACGCTCATCTTTAGCAAGATAACGGATTTGGGTGTTTTTTCTAATACTTTGACGTTCAGCCGCGCTTAATACGTCAAAGGGCGGCTGGGTAAAATCGAGATGGGGCATGGCATCATCCTTGATGGCATATTTAACAAAATTTTGAAAAAAGGAGTTTTATGAGTGATAAGGAGATATAAAAAAGCGTCACGTCATTTCTACTATAGCATTGTTTAATAGACAAGATAGCAAGAAACCGAATATAACCACGATGATATTGTGGGTATATGTGGTTATCTGCTACTATACTA
>NZ_DAINDI010000098.1:0-3616 GCF_036731945.1 Psychrobacter sp. | reverse complement strand
CGCACATAACCTTGCCCAGGATTTTTACCATTGACCTCGCGTGACAGATAACGCCCCGCCAGCGCGTGAATATTTGCTTGCTCATACAAAGCTTTGACAAAGATTTCGTCGTCGCCATTAAATTGCTCAGGGACTTTTACCCAAAAGTAAAAACCCGCCTCTGGCATGCGTAAATCAAGCAATTCGCCAAGCTCTGACCTCCATAAGGCGAATTTTTCTTGATAGAGCGCTCGATTACGCGCCACGTGCTTTTCATCTTCCCAAGCAGCGATGGAGGCCAGTTGATGCGGTATCGGCATTGCGCAGCCCTGATAAGTGCGATATTGCAAATAAGGCTGCAAAATGTCGGCGTCACCGGCGACAAAGCCTGAGCGCAGGCCGGGCAAGTTTGAACGCTTGGATAAAGAGTGAAATACCACGCAATTTTTAAAGTTATGACGACCGAGCGCCGCGCAAGCTTGCAGCAGGCCAATCGGCGCACTGTCAAAATACAGCTCGCTATAGCACTCGTCGCTAGCGATGATAAAGCCGTACTGGTCGGACAAACGCAGTAAGTGTTCCCAATCGTCCATGGTCATGACGGAACCGGTTGGATTGTTTGGGCTACAGACAAACAATAGCTGCGTGCGCATCCAAACGTCCCTCGGTACCGCGCGATAGTCACCTTTAAAATCATTATCAATGCTGCAAGGCATAAAGTACGGCGTCGCTTGCGCGAGTATGGCAGCGCCCTCGTATATCTGATAAAACGGATTGGGCATCACAATGGTTGGTGCCTCATCTGCTTTTTGCAATGGCTGCGCGCTTGGCTGATTATGAGCTGGCAGTTGATTGGCTTCGTCTTCGGACAACTCGGTTTGTGGATGATCAATAACGGCTTGCACCAAGCTAAAAATCGCCTCGCGTGTACCCATGACGGGCAATACTTGGCTATGCGGGTCGAGATGATTGAGAAAGAAGCGCTTTTCTAACCAGTGAGCGATGGTTTGACGCAGCTCAAACAGCCCGTTGGTGGTTGGATATTGGCTTATTTTGTCCAAGTTTTCGCGTAGGACGTCCAACACAAATGCTGGCGGCTCGTGTTTTGGCTCTCCAATACCGAGCTTAATTTCACTATAGTTATAGGCTGGCGTACTGTCCGCGAGTAAAGTCGCCATCTTAGCGAACGGATAAGGGTGCAGAGTCGTCAAGTTGTGATTCATAGGTAGGCTAACTATAATAGACAATTAATAATAAAGTGATAAAGAAAAATTACATTTGAGCAGTGTAGCACTTCTCTTATTTTTTGTCTTTTTTCTTCTCAGACGGTTTATTGTCAATGTAGAATCAGCGTTTTGCACAATTTATACGGTGAATAACCTTGCATAGCGCTTGTTTTTTAGACGGTAACCCCTATTGAGATTGGCCAATTTTAATCATGTGATTAAGTATAGATAAAATTAAAATAGCGTCATTTATTAACCAAGCAAGAAATAACTGTCCGTAAAAACGGCCGCTTATTTTAAGGAAACTTGATATGTCTAGTGTTTTAAAAACCGATGAGCGTGGCGCTAAAGATATCAATGTGCAACAATTTGAGGGTAGCCAGCGTGTTGAGCTATACGAGCAACTAAAACAGCGCGAGTACAATTGGTGGCAGGCGCGGCAGCAGTTGACGCTGTTAAAAGAGCGGCAGATGTTTTGGTTTGGCGATAACAGCTTTATGATGTGGCTGCTCTGGCAATTGGTCAGCTATGTGGTGGTGGCGATGGTGCTTATGCTGCTGAGCAAACTGTCAAACATCTCATTGCCTTTATGGCAGTATATGGGTTTATTTGCGGTACAGACGCTGATTTTTATCGTCATGTTGGGTTTTAAGGGCCGTATGGCCACGCATTTACAAAATAAGATTAATCAAGTCGATGTCTTGCGTGAAGAAGCGCTTAACGAGATGACCATTTTGGCCGCTGACACGCTTTATAATGATGTGCATGCCAAAGCCCCGATTTCCTTACAGCAAATCTTTGAGTACTACGACGGCGAATTTCATTTAGCCAGTTTGCATCGTCTGCTACAAAAAGAGGTAGACGCTGGGCGCTTGATGCTTGGACAGCAGCAGGTAGAAGCAGAGATTTTGCCGTTGGAGCTTGCCGATGAGGAGCTTAAAGAGATGGCAGGCGAGATGGTTTATAAAAGCGTCTTATAAAGTATGCGTTTAATATAAGTAGCTTATAAATATTTGGTCAAAAGCTATCTTTGATATTTTGTCTTAAAAAAACGCTTTATCGTTGAAGGTTAACGATAAAGCGTTTTTCGTATTTATAATTTAGCTTTTAACGATTAACTTCTAACATAAGCAGTTATATAGCAATTAACCATCGTTACGAATGCTCAGGCTTGCTATCAATGCCGCCTTCAATGTCTCAAGTTTATCCGCCGATAATGCCTGATCGTTTTGATCGCTGATATAAAACATATCTTCTGCGCGCTCGCCTAACGTGGTAATACGGGCGGCATGCACTTCAATTTGTTGTTGTAAAAATACCTGACCAACGCGGGCCAGTAAACCTGGTTGATCAAGCGTCTCTAAGCTCATGATATGCTGATTTGAGGCTTCATTAAACTCAAAGTGAATCGTGGTAGCGACATCGAAATGTCGTAACTGGCGCGGCATTCTTCTGTTGGTAAGCTTGGGCACCGTCGGATTTTTAAAGGCGTCAATTAAGCGCTGTTTAAGCTCTTGTTGGCTGTCTGTATCAACCAATAGCGTACCGCTGCGGTCGAGCAGCACGTAGGAATCTAAAGCAAAATCACGCGTTGCGGTAATGATGCGGGCATCCAAAACATCAAGATTCATCTGATCAAACACCGCCATGGTAACGGCAAATAAATTGACCTGATCTTGGGTATAAACAAACACTTGCACCGCATCAAGTGCCAGCTCGCGATGCTCACGTAACACAACTAAGGGTTGGCTATTGGCATCGGAGGCGCGGCCGATGGGCGGATGGTTTAAAATAGCTTCGGTATGCCACAAGATATCTTCTGCAATCTCGCGCAAAAAATACTCATCGCCCAAGTCGTCCCATAGCCTTAAAACCTCATCGCGATTCATGTGCTGATTATCGACATTATCAAGCATTGCCAGCGCCTGTTTGCGCGTGGCTTTAATCATATCTTGGCGGTTGGTTGGGGCGTCAATATCAGCGCGCAGGATACGCCGTGTTTGTGAATACAGCTGCTTCATCAAAGTCGCGCGCCAGCTGTTCCAAAGCTGGGGGTTGGTAGCATTCATATCGGCGACCGTTAGGACGTACAGATGGTTTAAATGGGTGACGTTGCCAACTAAATCGGCAAACAGCGTCACCACTTCTGGGTCGGAGATGTCTTTTTTCTGCGCTGTCATCGACATCAGCAGATGATAGCGCGTCAACCAGCCGACCAAATGGGCATCCGCGCTACTCATGCCGTGGGCAAGACAAAACTCAATCGCTTCTGTTTCGCCAAGCTGGCTATGATTGCCGCCGCGGCCTTTGGCAATATCATGAAACATCGCCGCCAACACCAAAATCTCTTTGCGCTCGATACGCTGAAAGATGGAGCTGACCAGTGGAAAGTCCTCGAAAAAGCGCGGATC
>NZ_DAINDI010000097.1:0-7332 GCF_036731945.1 Psychrobacter sp. | reverse complement strand
GCGGTGACAGCTCATCATAGGTCAGCGTTTCCCAATCAGGGAACACATAAGCATCGACGCCGCAAAATGCCAACTCCGTCTCTATCTGGTTAAGCTGATTTTGGTCACGCGTCACCACAACCTTTAGACGGTCAGCCACGTCCCATAGCGGCGTTTGTACCAGACTTGCTAGCCACAGACTACTGACTGCTCCATGCACAGGCGCCAGCCAACGCCGTTCGGCATTCTGGATAGGAAATAACTGCTGGTTAATAGGGTCAAAGGCATCGGTCAAAGCAGTGATAGACATAAAGGATAGGGTCAACGTTAAGAGTCAGAAAGCTATTATACGAATATTTGCGCAATTACCAAAATTTATGCCGTAACGGTTTGTCACTTAGCCTTGTTATGAAAAAACCAAAAGCTAAATAATTGATAAAACGCATATTCATCTATAAAGACAAGCTATTTAAATACAAAAACCTCAACGATTAAGCTGAGGTCTCGGAGTGATAACCATTAAGCTACTGTTAAAGTATAAGCTGTTTTTAAATTAATGGTTTTTCGCTCGCGATAATACCGTTATTGTCGGCATAAACAAACATACCTGAGTTTAACGTTAAATCACCAAAGCGGATTTCAATGTCAGTTTGGCCTTCATCGCGGCGATTTGATTTGCGCGGGATGCAGCCAAGCGCCATGACGCCGATATCCATTTGCGCCATATCATCTACATCACGCACGCAGCCATATACCACCACCCCTGCCCAGCCATTATCAATCGCTGATTGCGCAATCATATCGCCGAGCAACGCGCAGCGCATTGAACCGCCACCGTCAACGACCAAGACTTTGCCATTGCCGTCTTTATCTTTGCCATCGCTATTCAATAAGGATTTTACGCGGCTATTGTCTTCAAAGCATTTTACCGTCACGATTTCACCACAAAATCTGTCTTTACCGCCAAAGCTATAAAATGATTTGCCTTCGATATTGGGCAAACATACCTGCGACTCAGGATTGGCATCTAATAAATCACAAGTGACAAAGTTGTCTTTATTCATCGTGGTTGTTTCTGTTGTATCTGACATCGTGACGCTCCTTGTTAAGTTAAATAGTTAAATTATCTATCATGAAATCTGAGTTTTTATTAATTTATGCTTAGTTAGGCTATTTTTTGACTTTGGTCATTGCTAGTAGCTGTTTATTTTCGATAATTTCCGTGTCTGTAGCGGTAGGCTCACTACGATATTTATTACGCTGATACACCTCATGCGCACTCATCGCCATCGCACTGGCAACGCGCTTGGCAGAAATAGGATGCAAGGATAAAGACTCGGGCACGATTGGCGAGATCAGTTTAAAGGCTTTTTGACCAAAGCTTTCAAGCGGACGGCCTTTATGCTTGCCAAGTAATAACGATGGCCGAAAAATCACCAACTGGGTAAAACCTAGCACCATAATAGACTGCTCTGTTTCCGCTTTGACCCGATTGTATAAAAAACGGCTGTCGATATCGGCATTCATTGAAGACAATAAAAAGAAGTTTTCCACGCCTTTCGCACGGCATAATGTGGCAAAATTGACATTGTAGTCGTGGTCAACTTTTCGAAACGCTTCGTCACTACCGGCTTGTTTTTTGGTGGTACCAAGGCAGCTAAAGGCATCGGTCTTACTATCTGCGCCGACGCTGGCAAATATTTCAGCCAAGTTATCAAAATCATTAACCTGATAAAAGCGCATGCTGGCATTGATGTAGCGAGGCGGCCGCCGTGCAATCACAATCAACGTGTCATAAAGCTCACTAAGCTGTTTAACAAGATGCTGTCCGACCAGTCCTGTTGCGCCAATTACAATTGCTTTTCGCTGCATAGCCTATCCATTTATATCATGTTGGGGTGTTTATAATGCTAAAAATGATGTCTTGTAGAAATTGTTTGCTTTGGTATCATACCTAAATTAACAACTCGCTAGCGCTATTCTACACAATTTATTGTAAGAGATTTTATCAACGCCTAGGTTTATGGGAATAATTCAGACTTTTAAGTCGAACTTTTGTTAGATAATTTACTTGTTAGCGCAATAAATCCTTTAATTAAACCTTTGAGATCGGCTAGCATAACTTCTTTTAGCATTAATCATCAAATATATTGTTCTAAGCGCAATAATTTGCTAAGATAACCGGCTTTACACGTCAACGCTGTTTAATTATTCCAAACAGTTCTGGCGCGAGCGATGCTCTATTACTATTAGGTACTTTAATAACAGATAAGTGCCCTCATAATAGACATCGACATCATATTTGGCGAGAGGCTGCTCGTCACCGATGATTGTTAAACCCATTATTATTGCAATCAACATTCATATTTTTATCTGTCTTTATCAAGGAGATACGCGTGGCTAATACTGCACAAGCTCGTAAACGCGCCCGTCAAAACACCAAACGTCGTCAGAACTCTGCGTCACAACGCTCTATGGTTCGTACTTATCTAAAACGTGTTGATGCGGCTATCGCTGCTAAAGATTATGACGCGGCTACCGAAGCTTACAAAAAAGCGGTACCGGTTCTTGATCGTATGGCTGACAAAGGTATTATTCATAAGAATAAAGCTGCTCGTCGTAAGAGCCGCCTAAACAAAACCATCAAAGGCTTACAAGCTTAAGATCGTTAATGTTTAGACCGCATCGCACTTGATGGTGTGATGACCAAAACCTTGCTACTGGTTTTCATACTGGGGCAAGGTTTTTTTATGCTTATTTAAAAGTTAATCATTCCTATTTTAAAAATATTATAAAGCTAATTAAATACTTCAAGAATAAGGTCTATGTCCATTTTACCTCTGGTGGCAATAGCAATTTGCTTGGATGAAAACCAGCGGCACGGTAGCCTTTTAGTAAATCACTGATCGGACGGATATATACTTGCCCGCGCCAAACGAAATAGGCATTAGCCTGCTCAAAAGGCTTATCATCAAACCACAAAAACACCCCTTCCATCATCTTTGGCCAATCATTCCAATCAATCTCAACCACGTCTAGCATCACTGCTAAAAACGCTGATAGTAACGTATCATGACTGACCGCGAGCATTAAATGCCCATGTTGCGGCTGATTCTGATAAAAAAGCGATAAAAGATCGAGCCCACCTTGATAAGCGTTTTTCGTGCCTTCAAGATTGCCTTGTAAAAAGCGATTGATAAAATTGAGCACGCCAATTTCTTTAAAAATTGGGTTGGCAATCTCAGGTTCAGTTACCAGACTACCCGGTTCAACCAGTAGCGATTGATGGGCAATATCACGTCGTAGCCCCGCCCCTTCTTGCATCAGCTGCGCGGTATCAATACAGCGACCAATCGGACTTGAGATACTATCAACATCGAGCGAATACGGCAGATGTTCTGCTAACCAGCGCCCCCAAGACTTTGCCAACACGCGACCTTTTGGTGTTAGCGGCAATTGGTAACTGGCAAACCCATTACCATCAGAGCGCTCGCGCAGAGAATGTCTGGTAAATAAAATCAGTCTTTTATCTATCGGCAACAAACCGACCGAAGACATCATACTGTCAGGTAAGTGAGAAGGTGCAGGTGCGTTCGGCCTGAGGTTCGTAGGCTTCTCAGTCGGTGTCGATCGTCCCGATGGGACATTATTAGGCAATTTACTCATGATAGTAAGCGTAGCAGATTTATTGATGAGAATGAACAAAATATAAGCTCAGTTGCACTATAGCTTATTCAGCTATATATCGATATAAGCGCTTGGTTAACACGATTTAGCCAATATCCACCACTTTGTTCCAAACAAACGCCAATTCGGTACTGCTCACCTCATTAGGATAAGCACGCGGATTGACTATCACCCGCGTTTTATTAATTTGATAATCAAAGGCTTCATGAGTATGGCCATGTACCCATAGCACAGGTGCCCAGTCTTCATGCATCCAGCTCGATAAATCACTAACAAAGGCGGCATTACTCGGCAAGTTGGCAAACTTCTCAGACACCGATAACGGGCTAATACTATGATGACTCATGACCACCGTCTTTTTACCCAATGCTTGCGCCGTTATCAGCGCTTGCTGTAGCCACTGACGATGCTCAGTATGGATTTGTATCGATACTTCAGGAGAGAACAGCTCGCCACCCGCATAAATCTGCTTGTAATCGCGCATAAAACGCCTAGCTGCTGCCATCGTATCGGCATCGGCTTGATATTGATAGTCCGTCCATAACGTACAACCCAGAATCCGCACTTCACCAATATCCATATACTGACACTGTAAAAAGCGCACGCCCTGCTCTAATTCACTATCATAATTATCCCAAGTGGCTAGCTTTTTATCAAAATGCAGCACATCTTCGCCGAAGTATTCATGATTGCCCGCGATAGTAATCAAAGGTACTTGCAAATGCGCTGCCTGCTCTTGTAGCCATGCCATACCATCATCACTATTGGCAGTATCTCCCGCTACGAGCAGCACGTCTGCATCCGTTTTAGGGATGCGCCCTAGTGGATACGACTGCCGCGCATAACTGTCAATATGTAAGTCACTTAAAATCTGTAATTTCATAGGTTTTACTATTATCCAATCAGACTATTTGCAAAAGTCAGCTTTTTCCTCAGCTTACGATTAGCGTAAATTTAACCAGTGTAGCAGCTTTTTAATAATGGGCAAAAAGTAAAAAAGACAGCGAATTAGGCTGTCTTTTTTATTGTATGGTGAATCTATAGCACTAGATACTATTAATTATCAATTGTAATTTGGCCAAAGGATCAACAGCTTGGGTGATTGAGCGACCAATCACCAAATAATCAGAACCATCTGCTAACGCTTGCTTCGGAGTACAGATACGTTTCTGATCATCAGCATTGTCGTCTAGCAGACGAATACCAGGGGTGACCAGCTTAAAATCCTGCCCACATAATGCTTTAAGCGTTTTGGCCTCTTGTGCTGAGCATACCACCCCATCAAGACCCGCTTGCTTGGTCAGTTGTGCCAAACGGCTCACTTGGGCATCTAGGCCGTCGGTGATACCGGTTTGCGCCAGTGCCTGATTGTCCATAGAAGTCAGCACGGTTACGGCGATTAGCAGGGTTTCAAAATTACCGTCTGACAAGCGCTGCTTGGCTAACGACATGGCCTCAAGGCCCGCACTGGCATGAACATTAACCATCCATACACCAAGCTCGGCTGCTGCAAGTACCGCTTGTGCCGTAGTATTAGGAATGTCGTGAAATTTTAAGTCCAAAAACACGTCAAAATCACGCTGATGTAGCGCTTTAACAATGTCAGGACCACAGCGGGTAAATAGCTCTTTGCCGACTTTTAAGCGACATAACGCTGGGTTTAATTGGTCAGCTAGCGCTAAAGAGGCATCTTTAGTCATATTATCCAGTGCAACTACGACTGGAGAATGGATGATGTTATTCATAGTTGTGCCACGTTCTATCAGCTTATTAAATGATTATTATTAAATGATTATATAAACGTCTCAATATAAGAATGCTGGCTTAGCACTCAATGCTCACGCTTTTGCTTGATTAAAGTTGCACCATCGTCTATATCGATAACGCTGTCATCTTGTACATTTGTCGCTGTCGCGCCGTAAACCGCTTCTTGTACCGATGGTGCGTTTGCCTGACGGTCAATGACGATATTAGCCTGCGTCACCTGCTCTTGCAGATTGGCATTTAGCTTTTGCAGGCGTGAGATTTCCCACTTATTTTGTAGCACGCGGAAGATAAGCAGCGCGAGTAGCATGCCAATCACAATGCCTAGTATTAAGCACAGAATCAGTAATAAGCCCAAATTCATCGTTGGTGCTTGGGAGAAAAGTAGATTCACCCCAACTTCAGTATTATTGGCCAATACCAAACCAAGCGAATAAGCGAAGCTTAAAAACAGTAATACCAGCAGTAAAATGCGCATCAGAGATATCCTTTTATGTTGAATCGTATGAACCGTTTAACAAAGAACGCGGACATTCTGACGGCTCTGCTTTATCAACCGTTTGCTACCTTGGCATTGACAGCTTCACGTAGCGCTTTGCCCGGCTTAAAGTGCGGAATGGCTTTCGCAGGTACGGGTACGCTTTCGCCTGTTTTAGGATTGCGTCCCATACGGGCACGGCGATGATGAAGACAAAAACTACCAAAGCCCCGCACCTCTACTCGACCATCATTGGCTAAGGTATCGGTCATCAAATTTAATATTTCGCGTACTGCATCATCGACGACAGTGTCTGTCATGTTGTCACAATTCGCACTCAGATTACTAATAAATTCGGACTTGTTAATTGCTTGCTGCATTATCACATGGACCTTATTGATTAATGGATAAGATGATGAAGTAAATTGAACAATTAAGGACTGTTTAATTTTACATTCACATCTCGTTACTCAATGTTGCAAATGATAGCGGATATTGGCATAAATAGGAATAAGAGTTTCCTTTTTTACCATAAAACCTTACTAACTTGCCCCATACTCAAATTTAATCATAAAAAAAAGCGACCGGAGTCGCTTTCTTTTTATAGTATAACTATATCAACAAACTACCGCTTACTGCATTTGTTCTTTGATCAAGTCACCAATAGTTTTTGGCTGTGCATCAGAACCGGCAGCAGCAGTCGTGCCAGTGCTTCCCAATTCTTTAATCGCTTGGCGCTCTTCAGCTTCGTCTTTTGCTTTGATTGACAAGTTGATGTTACGAGTTTTGCGATCAACACTGATGATTTTCGCTTCAACATCATCACCAACAGATAGATGCTTGGTCGCATCTTCAACACGGTCACGTTGAATCTCAGAGGCACGTAAGTAAGCTTCTACTTCGTCAGCAAGTTCGATAGTCGCACCTTTCGCGTCTACTTCTTTTACTTTACCATTAACGATAGCACCGCGGTCATTGTTGACTAGGTATTCGTTGAATGGATCAGAGCTTAACTGTTTGATGCCTAAGCTGATACGGTTGGCTTCTGAATCTACAGACAATACCATTGCTTCAACGGTGTCGCCTTTATTGTAGTTACGGATAGCTTCTTCGCCAGTTTCGTTCCAAGAGATATCAGATAGATGTACAAGACCATCGATACCACCATCTAGACCGATAAAGATACCGAAATCAGTGATAGATTTGATCGTACCAGTGATTTTATCACCACGCTCGTGTTTCTTATCAAACTCATCCCATGGGTTAGCAAGAGTTTGTTTGATACCTAAGCTGATACGGCGACGCTCTTCGTCGATATCAAGAATCATCACTTCAACTTCATCACCCACTTGTACAACTTTTGATGGGTGGATGTTTTTGTTGGTATGATCCATCTCTGATACGTGGACTAGACCTTCGATACC
>NZ_DAINDI010000096.1:7280-7503 GCF_036731945.1 Psychrobacter sp. | reverse complement strand
AAACCCGCGAACCTTTGGATTGATATGGGTGCGCTCGTACCACGTGTCCATTGACCAAGGCTGACCGTCCTTTTCAGGGTTGGCGTAGAGCATGCCAACGTCGTATAAGTAGTTTGGTAGCCAGCCCGATACCCAAATTCGGTAATCCCATGGCAGACGGTCGCCACTGACAATACGCGCCATATAAAAGATAATATTGGTACAGTTGCTCATCAACGTATTG
>NZ_DAINDI010000096.1:0-7270 GCF_036731945.1 Psychrobacter sp. | reverse complement strand
TTGCTCGCCGCGAGCATTACTACGGGTATAAATGATATCGCGCTCTTCGGCAGCAATCAGGCTCAGCTCAAAACGCCTAAAAAACCCTGCCAATGCCGAAAATGACTCGCCTTCTTCCTTACGAATCTCAAAAGAGAAGGCAAGCGGTCTATCATCTTCAAAGCGGAAACTGACCAAAGTATGAGCAATCAGCGGCCCCATCCAATAGGAGTTGGTCACATCGACGCCAGAGAGTTTTGACATATCAATGGTGCGCGTGTCCCAGTGTTCAGCCGCCTCTTTATCAGTACGCCAGTCAAAATTACGCACATTGGTTAACGTGACTAAGTTAGGATTATTGGCGTCACGGCGATAGGTGACCCTTTCGCTGACTTCCGCCATCCAGTCGCGGTCTTGTTTGGGCTCGATAGAAAAAAACCAGCCCAAACCGATAAACCAAACTGCTCCATATAAACCGATGAGCCATTTAACGGCTACTTTTTTATCTGGCGCTGCTGAATTATTTGATGGCTGATTACCTCGATTTTTTGGACTTTTTGACCAATGCCTTTTTGTTGCATAAGCGGCCTTAGCTAGCGCCGCTAAAATGCCGACTATAATAAGGGTTGTAAACCACGTAATCGATGAGCGTATGCCAAATTGATACCAAATTGCCATTAACAGCCAAATAGCAGATAGGAGCAACGTAGTAACGATTAAAACCTGCGCGAGGTAATAGCGCCAAGTCCGCTTTTGCTGGCGATCATGAGCTGCCCCATGTTCTAAGCGATTGCTGTTTGCGAGCGGCGAGAGCAGGCGAGAAAAAAAGGCACGTAGCGACATAGGTTTAACTTTGAAGAATGAAGGCTTTGACCATAGCAAAGTTTGCAACACACTGACAATACAATTTGAGTGAATTTGTCGTTGAATGTCCGTAAGCCTTGCGATAAAGTGAAACTTATTAGGCTGGTCTATTTTTATCTATACTTATATAGTTGTCATTTATCGCTATGATAGGATTTGTATGGATAATTTGACCTTTATTTAAATATTTTGACTACTGCCTAAATATAAAGTCGCTGTTTTATTTGCTATTTTAATCCCCATCTACGGTTAAGATTTTAATTGTTATTCACTATTTTCTTTGATTACTGCTATTAACTAAAGAGGTTAAATCACATCATCATGTCCGAAGACGCTCCAAGCCCGAGTAGTTGGTCGATGCGCGGCTTAAAACGCTGGCTATCGACCGCCCCCGAAACCCGTGATGAACTGATACGTTTGGTGCAAGACTCGCGCCAGTTCTTAGAACCCGATACCGTGGACATGTTGGAAGGCGTCCTTGATTTGCCTGCCACCCAAGTTCGCGAAATCATGACCCCGCGCCCACAAGTGGTTGGGCTGCATGAGAGTGCCAGCTTAGCTGAGGTGATGGATATCATCCTTGAGACCACGCACTCGCGCTATCCGGTCTTTGATAGCCAAGACGATGATGCCGTTATTGGTATTTTATTGGCAAAAGACTTGATTCCCATCCTCGTACATATGGTGCGCGATCAAGAAGATAAAATTGACAGTCAACGTTTACGAGACTTGGTGCGTCAGCCGCTTTATATCAGCGAAACGGCGCGCTCCGATACCTTGCTACGCTCATTACAGCGCACCCAAGTGCATATGGCGATTGTCGTCGATGAGTTTGGGAATTTTGCTGGTGTGGTAACGATGGAAGATTTGCTCGAAGAAATCGTCGGCGATATTGTTGATGAGCATGATGACTTCGATGAAGACAGTGATATCAATAATATCGTTGCCGATCCTGAAAGACCAAACACGTGGCGCGTGCAAGCATCGACAGTGATTGAAGACTGTAACGATGAGCTTGGCGCTCACTTTGACGATACCGATGTCGATACCATGGGCGGTTTGGTCATGCAAGCGCTCGGTCATGTTGGTGATTTGGAAGGGGAGAGTGTGGTGATAGACGATTGGCAAATTACCATTACCGATGTTGAAGGGCGCTTTATTCAAAATCTTGAGCTGTCCAAAATCAATGCTGATCAGCAAATATTAATAGGTAGCCATTAATTTATTGATGTTTATCACTTAAGCTTGGCACTTAAACATAAGCTTGGCGTTTAAATATAAAAAAACACGATTACGATCGTGTTTTTTTTGCTTTTAAAATCGGTATTTTGCAACGCAATTTTACCTATTGAGTGATTTAGACTGGTATCATGGGCAGGTTTAATTTTTGAGCGCTGTATTGAGCAGCGGATGCATGGCTACCCATTCAGCGCTCACTGAATAAATCAAAGTTAATATGTAAGCTTTAAACGACTGAATAATAAGGTTTTGGATAATTGCTATGCGTCTGTCTACTGTTGATTTGCAAAAACGTCTAAACCCCGATAAGCCAAAGGGCTTGCCGCTGGTGTTGACCATATTGATTGCGTGGCTGGCAGGCGCAGTGTTTATCTTTGCCCTCGCGCCGTATGGTTTTTGGCCGGTGGCGTTGGTGTCGCCCGCTATTTTGTATGCCTTACTGATGCCAGATATGACTGGTAAGCGTGCTTTTGTTATTGGTCAAGCTTATGGTACCGGGCTTTGGTGCGTCGGGGCGTTTTGGCTGTATACCTCAATCCATGTGTATGGCGATACACCAGTGTGGCTGGCGCTAATTATGATTGCGCTAATGGGTCTTGGGATGGGCTTGTTTCATGGCTTTTTAGCGCTGATTTTTAATCGTGTCGTCGGTAAGCAGCCATTATCTTTTGCCGCGCTTTGGGTATTGCAAGAGTGGATGAAAACGTGGCTATTTACCGGTTTTCCGTGGTTATTTGTCGGTTATGCCTTTACCGAGCAATATTGGCTATCGTCATTAGCGCCCGTTGCTGGCGTATTTGCGGTGTCTTTTGTGGCAGTATTATTGGCGGCAAGTTTGGTCGAGCTGTTACGTCGCCGCGGCGGTTATATGATTCCTACTGCCGCGCTGCTTATTCTCAGCTGCGCGTTATGGTTGCTAAATCCGCAGTGGACAAAACCAAAGGGCACGCCTGACTTATCGGTATCATTAATTCAAGGTAATATTCCGCAAGATTTAAAATGGCTGACTGAATATCAGGTAGAAACGCTAAAAATTTATGCCACCCTGTCCAGTACTGAATGGGGCAGCGACATGATCTTGTGGCCAGAATCTTCCATTCCCATGTTTCAAGATGAAGCGCTAGGTTTTATCAGTGAAGTGGTCAAAGTGGCCAAAGAGACCGACACCACGTGGGTCACTGGTATCCCTTATAAAGATACCGCTGCTTTTGATGCAAAAACCGATAAATCCCCGCCGTTTTATAATAGTGTCATTGCTTTAGGCGCGGACGCTGAAGGGCTATATAAAAAGCAGCGCTTGGTGCCTTTTGGCGAATATATTCCTTTTGAGGGTATGCTAGATATCTTGCCAAACCTTGCTGGCAGCCAAGATATCATGAGCTATAGCCGCGGCAGTGACAATCAATCACCGCTGCGCGTGCGTGGCCATAATTTGGGCGCGGCGGTTTGCTATGAAGTTGCCTATCCTGACACCACGCGCAAAAACGCCATCAATACTGACTTTTTATTAACCATTTCTAACGATGCGTGGTTTGGTAGCTCGGCAGGTCCGCTCCAGCATCTGCAAATGGTACAAATGCGCGCGCTTGAAAACGGCCGCTGGTTTATGCGCGCCACCAATACTGGCGTTACCGCTATCATTGACCATAAAGGTCATATCGTAAAGCGCGCACCGCAGTTTGAGCGCACCGTCTTACGCGGAAATGTGCAGGCACGCGTTGGTAATACGCCTTATATGCGCGCGGGTAACTATCCTATTTTAATCATTATTGCGCTTCTGCTATTATTAAGCTATCTTGGCAAGCGTGCGACCCCGCAGAGACGTTTGGTCAAATAAAAAAATACCCATAGGCTTTGGTTGTAAGTTTTTTCGCTAATAAACCCTTTAAATCGTTAAGGGTTTTCACAAATCGATATAAATTGCGATATAATAGGCCAATATTTTAAATATTTTGTGCAAGGTGGATAAGGTATGTCAGAACATATTGTCGAAAACAATCCCAAGAAAGAGTTCCTATTTGCCTTAGGCGGTGTTGCCTTATTTTTAGGTATCGTCTTATTAATCGGCATTTCTGGCTATTTGCGTCCAGCAGGCGAGCATATCACTGCTGAGAGCACCGAAGCGACTGCTGAAACAGAGGCAACTGCTACAGAAGAAGCCGCGCCTGCTGCGACAGCGGAAGCTGCCGATACCGACGACGCAGCTTCTACTGCAACACCAGCGGATGCTACCGTAACGCCAACCGATACTGATGGTACGGTCGTTGCTGCTGAATCTGGCACCGCAACTGCTGAGGGTACTGTCAATCAAGCCGCAGTCCCTGATGATGCTAACTTGACAGCAGAAGAAGCCGATGCGGATTTGGATGGTGGTGAAGGTGCAGAGTTAACGCATACTTGGAAAACTGAAGAGTAAGCTTGTGACCTAAGTATTTTGTTATAAAAACAAATACTTGTATAAATCTAGTCAGATACCCGTAATTAAGTACAACTGTTGTGACGATACTTTATTCTAAGAGTGCTAACACTCTAGAAGCTAACATTAAAGACCTGTGCTTGGTTAACTGAGCACAGGTTTTTTTGTAGGTATTTGTGTAATTATTGAATAACTTTTTCTTTACTTGACCATAACCAAGTGAAACAATAATGCGCCTATGTGACCGCTTAGCAAAATAAACAGGAGTTTGGTCGTCATTACAGTGGTCTTTAAAGGAATAAAGTTATGAGCAGAGACTCAAAAGTAAATGTTAGTGAAGCTGAATTGGCAGCACTGGATAATGGGTTTATGGGGCACCCAAAGCCACTACGCCCGCTGTTTTTTACCGAAATGTGGGAACGCTTTTCTTATTATAGTATTCGTCCGTTATTAGTACTGTTTATGGTAGCGACCGTTGGCAGCGGCGGTTTTGGCTTTGATGAAGTCACTGCCTCTGCTATTTATGGTATTTTTGCCGGTTCATTATATTTGGCGGCGGTACCAGGTGGTTGGCTCGCTGATAACTGGCTTGGTCAAGAGCGGGCATTATGGTGGGGCAGCGTGATTATCGCCCTCGGTCATTTATGTATTGCGCTCTCCGCCATATTTGGCATGACGCTATTTTTTGTCGGTTTGATATGTATTGTATTAGGCTCAGGGTTATTTAAAACCTGTATCTCGGTCATGGTAGGCGCTTTGTATAAAAAAGGCGATGTGCGCCGTGATGGCGGATTTACCTTGTTTTATATGGGCATTAATATTGGCGCGTTATTAGCCGCGCTCATCGTTGGGGTGTTTAAAGAAAAAGGCATGTGGCACGCAGGTTTCGGCGTTGGTGGACTTGGTATGCTGGTATCACTTCTGATTTACCGCTTTTCTGCGCAAAAAACCTTAACCCACTATGCCCAAGCCAAAAATATAAAACCTGAGTGGGAGCACGCCAATGACCGCTATAAAAACATCGGTCGCTGGGTAATCGGCTTCTTGGTATTGTTGGCAGCGGCCGTGGTTTTGGTAGCAAGTGGCATGTTACCGTTTAATCCTGAAACGGTCGCCGAATATATGACTTATATCATCGCCGCAGTAGTGATAGGCTATTTTGCGATTATGTTTGTCTCGCCGCGTCTTGATAAAACCGATAAGCTGCGCCTACTGACTTGCTTTATTTTAATCATCGGTTCGACGCTATTTTGGTCAAGTTTTGAGCAACAGCCGACTTCGTTTAACCTATTTGCCGATCGCTATACTGACTTGAATGTCTTAGGATTTGAGATACCGAGTATTTGGTTCCAATCATTAAACCCTTTGTTTATTTTATTGCTGGCACCCATTGTTAGTATTGTTTGGGTCAAGCTTGCCAATCGTGGCCTTGAGCCAAATAGTATGGTTAAGTTTGCACTGGGTATGTTGCTGACCGCGGCAGGCTTTTCGTTGATGATATTTGCCTCAAAAAGTATTTTGACCAGTGATGGTGCACTCGCCTCACCTTTATGGTTAGTGGGCAGCTTATTACTATTAACTTTAGGGGAATTGGCGCTCAGCCCTGTCGGGTTGTCTGCGATGACAAAGCTTGCGCCAAAAGGTATGCAGGGGCAAATGATGGGACTTTTCTTTGCTTCTGTCGCTATGGGTAACTTGGTCGCTGCGTTCTTCGGTGGTCATGTTTCAGCCGACAAGATCGAAGGCTTACCAACACTATTTACCACCATGACCGTCTTTTTGGTAGTGACTGCAGTGGTGTTATTGGTACTGGCAAAACCTATCAATAACATGCTGGTAAAAAGTGAGCAAGCCGATAAAGCGGCTCAGTAAATAAAGCGTTAAGTGGATGGTGAAGATTAATTAAGCCTATTTAGCTTATTTATAGTAGCAATCGTCCCTATAAACGCCAAAAGATAAGACGTGTTACCATAATCGGTAGCACGTTTTATTGTTTCAATCAGTGAGTTATTTCTCTATCGCCATTGAAAGCCTGCTGTCTGCCCAAACATCTAGAGATGCGCTGCTTTAATACTATTATTAAAATACTATTACTAAGCTGAAATTAATAATAGCTCGGCTAAACGCCTAAGCACTCTTACTCATTTATATAGCTATCATTCTAAAAATAGTAAACCCTTTATAGGCGAATAAAGGCTTCACGTAATACTGATAAATTTATTTGCCTCAATAAGACGGCTACTCATAGTCGCCTCACAAGCGTTTTTTTTAACTCTCATTTTTAAAAGTAATAAGGACACCTTTCATGAATAAACAACACATCCACGAGCGTATTGATAGTCTACGCCAAACGCTTGCGGCACAAGATTTGACCGCGATTATCGTGCCGTCAGCAGACCCGCATTTATCTGAGTACTTGCCAGAATATTGGCAAGCGCGTTTATGGTTATCAGGCTTTACAGGTTCGGTTGGTACGCTGGTCGTTACCGCTGACTTTGCTGGTCTATGGACAGACAGTCGCTACTGGGTACACGCCGCGCATCAGCTAGAAGGCACGGGTATTACTTTGGAAAAACTGGCTCCTGGTCAGCCAAATCATATTGACTGGCTATCGAAAAACTTAGCGGAAGGCGATAGCGTGGCGGTTGATGGCAATGTATTGTCTATCGCTGAGCAAGACAGATTGCTTGATGCGTTTGATGCCAATGATATCACTTTAATCACTGAGCGCGATGTCTTGACCGACATATGGAACGACCGTCCAGCATTGCC
>NZ_DAINDI010000095.1:0-7596 GCF_036731945.1 Psychrobacter sp. | reverse complement strand
GCGCCAATGGTAGTGTGGCTCCGGCCATGTGAGAGTAGGTCATCGTCAGCTCTCTTTTCTTAAAGATAAACCCCCTTACGCGAAAGTGTGAGGGGGTTTTCTTATGTGTGCTATCCTCAACTAAATAAACCATCAGTCTTATGAATGATGGTTGTTGTTCTAGCTACACCTAAGACAACTAGTTTTATAACTACTCAGCAGAGTGCTTGTCAAATATCTGCTTTAAGCTAGTTAGCTCTTACAGTCATAAAATTAATAAACAACCTTCTTCAATGACTCTATATTAAACTTACTCCTATCCTCATCTAACCTCAATACTCGAGGTAGAAAGCTAATACCTAAATTTCCGTCCGCAATTGCATAATGCCTATATTTCTCATTTATAATTTCATTGCAATCGAATTCAGGGTACACGATTGACTCTTTTTTTGTTTTAGCCAATCTCACGATAGATATATATAAGTTTTCTTGCAGTGAGTTTGAGGTTTGGATAATATCTTCTACTGTATATTCCGGCTCTTTACCTAATTTTAGTTTTTGCCAAAAACTACCCTTTTCTTTAGTACTCTTGTAAGTCTCAATACTTTCTTGAAAATCTTCAAGCTCTTCTAGAGAGTTTTCCGTTTCTTTAAGCTTTTCTTTGATTAAGGACATTGTTATTTTGACTTTTTCTGAATACTCTTCAAGCGTGACTTGTTGAAGGTTAATCGATAACCTCAAATTACTTAATATCTTTCTTATTGATATCATTTTGATAATCATTATCTCAGCACTCTCAGAATACATTGCTAGTGGCTCAAGTCTAAAGTCTTGAAGGCTATCGCCAATTTGTTTAATCAATTGATCCAAATGATAAAACAAATACTCTCTATCGTTATTATCTTTTAAGGTAGATCTTATAATTCCAGGGATTTTCTGAAGGATTAGTATCGAGAGTTGTTGTTCATACTTTAATAAACGTTCTGCGACAATAGCTTCAGGCAAGCTACCGTTTTGTTCTATAGGACTTTTTAATAAAGGTTTTAAATACTTAATATGTAGATGTTGAATTTCATTTATAAATTTCAATACTGTCTCTGAAACACCTTTATCGAGGGTATATAATCGAGACATACAATAAGAAGCATGATCTATATACCTTGCATTCTTTATTTCATCTTTTTTTAGCACCACATGTGTTAAATATACATACTGAGTAGTTTCGCTGTTACTATGATCTTCATAAAGAAAACGCCGAAGCGAGTAAGGATTCTTATCTACCTCATCAGCGCTACCGATCAAAAACCAGTAGTTTTCTCCTTCAACAATAAAAAACTTTTTTTTCTTTCCCTCTTTTTTTATAAATTCAGGTAAGTACTTAAGGTCTTGAAAGTTAAGATCTGCTGAATTCCAAGCTCGAAAATCACGCCCTTGAATTTGGTGTTTAATATAAACCTCTTTAAAGTACGCTTTTACGATGTCGGGATCTAATTTACGTAATCCTGGATTTAGATTAAGTTCAATACTGTCGATCCATAGCGATAAGTCATAGAGAAAAGCGTTTCTAATTCTCAAACGATTTTTTTGATCTAGGAGTGAGTCTTGTACATCGATATCGTCTAAATGACTAACTATAGCCTCAATTTTATCCGCTAGAGTAATAGCATTAAAAGTTTTGATATTTGATGAAATAATATTTGTCATATCTGATGCTGTGGAGACTAATGCTTTATTATTAGACTGCAGGCCTTTTAGAACTAATGCCAATGTGTCTGGTCTTTTGTAAATTAAATTTTTATTAGAATCAATTTCAATGCCTTTTGATCTTAGTATATTCTGATGAACACTATATTGACTTTTTTCATCTAAGCTTCTTAACAAGTCATTAGTAACATCAAACCAATGAGGATCAAGGGTGGGATCTACAGATTTCAGTTGATGAAGTTGATATTCAGATAGATCATGAATATTCATTATGTAATTCCTCTAATTTTAGATTTAAAAATGCTAAGATAATTGTAATGTACAATTGTGTAATAAAAAACCTTTATTAGGGTAATTATCGAACATTAATTACTCTACACTTATAGCCAGTGTATTTTGGATAATACTATGACAACTTCAAAAGTAACCTATCGAGGCGATTTGCGTACTACTGCTATTCATTTGCAATCTAATAATGAAATCATTACCGATGCACCAGTTGATAATCAAGGTAAGGGCGAAGCCTTTTCACCGACTGACTTATTGGCGACCAGCTTAGCCAGTTGCATGTTGACCATTATCGGTATTAAAGCGCGTGATATGGAAATCGACATTGCAGGTACTACTGCTGAGGTGACCAAAATAATGGCAGCTGAGCCAAGACGTATCAGTGAAATACATGTCGAGATCGCTTTTAATCAAGCGTTAGACGATAAAACGCAAAAGATATTCTACAACACTGCGTTAACTTGTCCGGTTGCGAAAAGCATTCATCCTGATATCATTCAAAGGGTGACTATTAATTCCAAAAACCAGTAACCTCTATAAAGGTGATTGATATGGCTAGCAAAACCTTACTTATCGTCGCGCATGCGCCATCACCGAATACCAAAAAGCTAGCGCAAGCAGCCTACGATGGTGCTAATCACCCTGATATAGATATCAACGTCATACTCAAATCTCCTCAAGATACGCAGCCTGAAGATGTATTAGCAGCCGATGTATTATTATTAGGCACGACTGAGAACTTGGCATATATGGCGGGGCTGACCAAAGACTTTTTTGATCGCTGTTATTATCCGGTGTTAGAGAAAAAGCAGGGCATGCCGTTTGCGCTTTATATTCGAGCTGGGTTTGACGGTACGGGCACCAAGGTTGCTATGCAAACAATTATTACAGGCTTGCGCTGGAATCAAATTCAAGACACGCTCATTTTAAAGGGAGATTGGCAAGAGTCCTTCGTTGAGCAAGTCGAAGAGTTGGCGATGACATTGGCAGCTGGGGTAGAAGCGGGCATTTATTAATAAGGTGTTTTTATGGTTAAGGATAACTTAGGGAATATAGTTTCTAATCTACCATTTTCTCAAGCGTGTGAAAATAATCAGCAGCCAATACTAGAAGTCTTACAGCAAGAGTTAAAAAATTCGCATCATGTCTTAGAAGTGGGTTCAGGGACGGGGCAGCATAGTGTCTATTTTGCGCCGCGTTTGACCCATTTACACTGGCAGACCAGTGATGTGTTTGCCAATCATGCCATTATCAACGCTTGGCATACTGCGTATCCTACGCCTAATTTATATACGCCGCTAAGCCTTGATGTATCGTCTGATTCAGTGCCAATAAATAAGACTATCAATGCGCCTTACGATGCGGTATTTACCGCCAATACTTTGCATATTATGTCGTGGTTTTTAGTCAGTAAGTTATTTGAGTTGGTCGGCAATATGCTACCTTTAGAGGGAAAGTTCATTATTTATGGACCCTTTAACGAAAATGGCCGTTATAGCAGTGATAGTAATCGACAGTTTGACTATAGTCTTCGACAGCGGGATAGCAACAGCGGTATCCGTGCTTTAGAGGACATCACAGCAGTGGCAGAAAAACAACATTTACTGCTAATAAATCGCTATAAAATGCCCGCCAACAATGAGATGTTGGTTTTTCAGAAAAAAGCTGATATGCCATAATATTTAAAAATTGATTTTTATTTTTCTTAATAATCTTAGGTATATTTATCCGCCAAAACCTTAAAGTCCTTTTTATAGTGTTTAGTCACCCTTCATACATAGCTGCTCATCAGCTGTTTCTGTCTTTATTCTCAGCATCATTTCACTATAAAAGCGTGTCTGCAAACAGACGTGATTTGGCCGACGCGTAACCAAAAATCAACATGCTTAACGATATATGTGACATACCGATGGCAGATTTTGAGTAATATAATTGATGAGCTTATCGATGCTGTCATGACTTAATGTCTAACAGCATTCTCATCTATCAAGAAACAATCGCGCTGAACACAGACAATTAAACGACATCTGAAGTCAAAGCTATCTCTAAGGATATAAAACTGTGTTGGTGCTTATTTGGTGGGCTATCTGTAGTCCATTTTACTCATTAGCTAGGATATTTTATGAAGAAGAATATTGATCATACCGACCCCGCTAAAAATATGAATACCGAACGTGGTAATGGCGGTGAAACGCATCAGCGTGCCGATCATGATACAAGAGCGATGACCACCCAGCAAGGTGTTGTCATTTCTGACAATCAAAACTCGCTTAAAGCCAATACTCGTGGTCCCACATTATTAGAAGATTTTGTCTTACGCGAAAAAATTACGCATTTTGATCATGAGCGTATTCCTGAGCGTGTGGTGCATGCGCGTGGTAGTGCCGCCCATGGTTATTTTGAGCTGACTGAATCATTAGAAGAGTATACAACCGCAAAAATTCTTACCGAAACGGGTAAACAGACGCCTTTATTTACCCGTTTTTCTACGGTAGCCGGTAATAAGGGCTCAAAAGATACGCCGCGTGATGTGCGCGGTTTTGCGGTGAAGATTTATACTGAAGAGGGTAACTGGGATATCGTCGGTAATAATATGCCGATTTTCTTTATTCAAGATGCGATGAAATTCCCTGATTTGGTACACGCGGTGAAACCTGAACCTGATCGCGGCTTTCCGCAGGCGGCCTCTGCTCATGATACCTTTTGGGATTTTGTCTCGCTTAGCCCTGAAACCATGCACAATGTCATTTGGCTGATGAGTGATCGCGCGCTACCGCGTAGCTTTGGTATGATGGAAGGCTTTGGTATTCACAGTTATCGTTTTATCAATAAAGATGGCAAGAGCACCTTTGTACGTTTCCATTGGAAACCAGTCCTTGGCGTACAATCGCTGATTTG
This sequence comes from Psychrobacter sp., assembly GCF_036731945.1. GTDB lineage: Bacteria > Pseudomonadota > Gammaproteobacteria > Pseudomonadales > Moraxellaceae > Psychrobacter. The sequence continues at coordinate 2,727 of NZ_DAINDI010000095.1, read as the reverse complement.
GGACGAAGCAGTTAAAATCTCTGGTGCCGATCCTGATTATAATCGCCGTGATTTATTTGAAGCGATTAATAATGGTGATTATCCAGAGTGGGAGTTTGGCGTTCAGTTATTTACTGAAGAAGAGGCCAATGAGTTCCCATTTGATCACTTAGACGCGACTAAGCTGATTCCAGAAGAGTTGGTACCTGTGCGTATCGTAGGTAAAATGGTACTGAACCGTTATCCAGATAACTTCTTTTCCGAGACTGAGCAAGTGGCTTTCTGCCCATCGCATTTGCCACCGGGCATCGACTTTAGTAACGACCCATTATTGCAAGGTCGCTTATTTAGTTATCTAGATACGCAGCTGTCGCGTTTGGGCTCGCCAAACTTTGCGCAGATTCCGATTAATGCGCCAAAATGTCCGTTTGCAAACAATCAGCAAGACGGTCATATGCAAATGCAAATACCGAAAACTCGTACTCTGTATGATCCACAAAGTTTAGATCCTGAACGCCCACGTGAAAGTATAAAAAAAGGCTTTGAGTCGTTCCATGAGCAATTAGATGATGGCGTTAAAGGCCGCGTGCGCGCTGAAAGCTTTGCGGACCATTATAGTCAACCGCGTATGTTCTATCGCAGCCAGACGCCAGCTGAGCAAGCTCATATCGCTTCTGCTTACGCGTTTGAGCTTGGCAAAGTAGATACCCCGCATGTACGAACACGAATGCTTGGTCATTTAGTGAATATCGATGAAGATTTAGCAAATCGTGTGGCAATGGCATTAGGAATGAAGCTACCAGAAGCCATAGAGCCAGCAGCCCCAGTACAAGATTTGCCAACCTCTGAGCCGCTACAAACCATTGGTCGAACACCAAAGAGTTTAAAGGCACGTATGATTGGGATTTTAGTCGCTGAAGGCTCAAAGCATAGTGAGATTCAGAAATTTGAAGAGGCGGCTATGGCAGAGGGTGGGCGCGTTAAGATTGTGGCACCAAATAAAGAGGTCACTTTAGATGATGGCACTATCATACAAGCCGATGAGCGTGTCGCTGGTGGTCCGTCAGTGATGTTTGATGCGGTGGTTAGTATCATTATGCCTGACCAAGCGAAGAAGCTGGCTAAAGACAGCGCAACGTTGGATTGGTTCAATGATGCTTATGTGCACTGCAAAGCGATTGCTTATTGCGGCGCGACCGATGAGTTTATCTTAAGCAAACTACCCGTTGAAAAAGATGCGTTTGTGACGCCACTCGCTGAGCTTGATAGCTTTATTGAAAATGCCAAATCACGTTTGTGGGAGCGTGAGCCAAAGGTACGCGACTTGGCTTAACTGTTCGTTTATTTTAATAACTAGCTTTTTTAATAATAGAAAACTCAGCCGCTGCGCTGGGTTTTTTATTGGGTAACATTTTAAATATCCTATCAATGCGTTATCAGCGATTTATCTCTAGTCACAAGCGTTCACTCAAAGACATTTATTTTACAATGCTGGACGTTATACTAAAGGATAGGTTTTTATCGTATTAGCAATAAAATTAATAAATCATTTGTGAATAAATCATAGGAATGACAAGAAAAGCGGTCAAGGAAGATAAATGAGTTTATGTCAAATCGTACGTTTGGATGGCTATATTCAAAGTAGCTATCTGGCGGTTTATCCAGATAAATTAATGCTATTGGACGGCGGTTGTCGCCCTGATGTGGCGCTGGTGCTTGGTTATATTAAAGATACGCTAAAGCGTCCTATTACTGATTTAAAAGTAGTGGTCGTTACTCATATGCATCCAGATCATGCCGGCGGCGCGCATAAGCTTAGAAAAGCCACTGGTTGCTTGATTGTCTCGGCTGCTAGAGACACGCAGTGGTATAGTGGCATCGGTGGGCAAGTCATGCATTTGATTGATTTGGGTTTAGCTCACTATGTGGCTAAGCGACAAAGACGTCCTTTTAAAAGGCTATGGTATCCGGCGCACTTGCAACCTGATTTGACCATTAGTGATGGCGATACCGTACCGCATTTTGATGATTGGCAGGTATTTGAGACGCCAGGGCATACAGATCGTGATTTGTCTTTATTTCATCTGCCAAGTCGTCAAGTTTATACCGCCGATTTAATCATCAAGCTGCGCCATAAATTTGTCGCGCCATTTCCTATTTATGATCCCAAGGTTTATATCCAGTCGCTACAAAAGGTAAAAGACTTACAACCGTCTAATGTCATGATGGCGCATGGCTGTGAGTTGGGTATCGCTGCCACTACTTTTGACAATCTAATTGCGCAAGCGCCTAAACATCGGCGCACCATTAAAGATACCATTAAGCATAAATTGCTTTGGCGCCAAGATGATGGCTTTAGCCTCCGTAAGCGTAAACGTTGAAAGCTAAAAACGTTTACGCTATAAACTAAAGCTTCACCAAAATAAAAAGCGCATAAAAAAAAGCCCAATCATTAAATGACTGGGCTTTCTTAAATATGGTGGGCCGACCGCGACTCGAACGCGGGACCAATTGATTAAAAGTCAACTGCTCTACCAACTGAGCTATCGGCCCTGAAGAGTGTATAAAAAAAGCACTGCTTTTTTAACTCTGCAAGAGAATTTACATTTTCGTAAATTCTGTGAAGCTTTCTAAAAGAGAACTTCTTAAACTTTCTAACTTATTACGCCACTACCGGATAGGGTAGCATACATGATAAGCATAATACTAAATATGGTGGGCCGACCGCGACTCGAACGCGGGACCAAT
>NZ_DAINDI010000094.1:0-7778 GCF_036731945.1 Psychrobacter sp. | reverse complement strand
AGGATGTTGAGCGAAGACGCGATGATGCGATATTGCAATCTGTTCGCCGACTCGGTTAAAACGAGCGTTAATCGGATGTTTTTTTGGTCGTTCTTCATCCGGCAGTTGCGGCTCGATAATGGTCTCATAATAATGATTGGTCAGCATCTCAGACAGCGTCGATATCTGCATGGCACAGCGATAATAATCGCGCATAAAGCGCTCAACGGCGGCATTTGGTTGGTCGTCAGGCTGCGTCTCATAGCCCATCATTTGCGCAATTTCACGCTGATAATCAAACAGCAGCTTGTTTTCATTGCGCCCAGTCAGCTCATGCAAATAATGGCGGATTTGCCATAAATAACCTTCGGCAAAGTTAAGCTCATCGAACTCTTTTTCGGTCAAAAAGTTTTGCTGCACCAAGTCATAAAGCTTACTGACGCGAAAGTAGCGTTTGGTCACCCAACCAATAATATGAATATCACGCAGACCACCGGGCGCCGTTTTGATATTAGGCTCAAGGTTATATTCGGTGGCATTGTGCTGCAAATAACGCGCTTTTGCTTCAGCGATTTTCACCTCATAAAAATCACGCGGCGACCACTGGGTATTGACGATTTTATGGGGTACTTCTTGCAATGCTTCATTGCCAACTAACAACCGTGCTTCTAGCAAAGTACTGGCAACGGTGTGGTCGAGCGCCGCCTCCAAGCATTCGCTGACGCTGCGCACCGATAGGGCAGGCTCAAGTCCAATATCCCATAATAGCGCCACTAAATTATCGATTTTCTCTTTATTATCAACCGCAATCTCGTCTGGCGTTAGCAGCAAAATATCGACATCTGAATATAACGACAGCTCACCGCGCCCATAGCCACCAGTGGCAAATAATGCTAAGTCCGTTTTATCAAGCTCAAACCATTTGAATAACGCAATGAGTAACTCATCGATGACGCAGGCACGAGCCGTTACCAATTGGCGGATATTGACGCCGCGTTCCAGCTCGCGTCTGATATCGTCATTGATTTGAATCAGCCATTCAGCAATACTCTGTTCGGAAATACTGTGCTCGGAAATACTGTGTTCGGAAATATTTTGCTCGCGATTACTGAACGACGTCGCGCTATCAGTGGTAGTGCTATGGTCTGATAATAGAGGCATAGGTGTCAAATCAATGGTCGCGACATCGCAAGTAAACATGAAGGGTATCCGATTAAGAGGTTGTAAATAGAGGCGCTAAAAAAATGGGTGAATGCAAATATCACGCTGAAAAACAAAAATAGCACAGCCAATATGCCTGAATTTTCAGGCAAAAAAAAGACCGCCTAGGCGATCTTTTTACGTATTACTGGGTCAAAAAGCTTAAGTCTTCTTCGGGGCGGGTGGTAAAGACCTCACAGCCATTGTCCGTCACCACCATGGTATGTTCCCACTGCGCGGACAGCTTACGGTCTTTGGTAATTGCCGTCCATTCGTCCGGTAAAATTTTGGTCTGCCACGTGCCTTGATTAATCATCGGCTCAATGGTAAAAGTCATACCGGTTTTTAGCTCAAAGCCTGTGCCTTTTTTACCATAGTGCATGACTTGCGGCTCGTGATGGAATTCATTACTGATACCGTGACCACAAAACTCGCGCACGATACTAAAGCGCTCAGGCTCGACCACTTCTTGAATAGCGGCGCCGACATCGCCTAAGCGCGCGCCATTTTTGACCACGCTCATACCGGCATAAAGGGCTTCTTGTGCCACTTTGCAAATACGCTGCGCCATGATAGAGCCATTACCGACAATCCACATTTTCGAAGTATCGCCGTAATAGCCATCTTTGATAACCGTGACATCAATATTGATGATATCGCCATCTTTTAGCAGCTTATTGTCGGTTGGAATACCGTGACAAACCACGTGGTTGACAGAGGTACAGATAGATTTTGGGAAGCCATTATAATTAAGCGGCGCAGGAATCGCGTCTTGCACGTTAACAATATAGTCATGAGCGATTTGGTTCAATGCTTCGGTACTGACGCCGACTTTGACGTGCTCATCGAGCATCACCAGCACATCGCTAGCAAGTTTACCGGCCACGCGCATTTTTTCTATGGCTTCAGGAGATTGGATAAGGGATTTTTTGGTCATCATAGTCGTACTTATAGTTATAGAATTTAGGTAGGCAATTATACCATAAATGCAAGCGTCGCTGTTTTGCTAACCCTTAGCAACTTTGTACGCATTTATCAAGCCTAGCGCTATAGTGATATTAACTGTCTCAGCTTATTTATATGTAGATACGTGACTATAAAGTCATGGAAATATGACTCATATATCAAAAAGCAGTTGAATGTTGTGGATGATAGAAGTATTGTAATTTTGTTTGCTAAATGAATTAGCAACGATTTTTAGCGCTTGTTGCAGGACGCAATAGCTAAGCGTAAAAAAATAAACGTTAAAGATAAGCCGCATAAAAATGGCTTCACGCTTTTATTTTACAATAACAAGGATGTTGTTATGACTCTAAAATCTCGCCTGCGCGCTGCCATAATGCCCAGCGCCTTTCTACCTTCACTTGGTGCTATTGCTGCCGGTGTGCTCCTCATGACCTTACAAACCACTTCTGCTCAAGCCGCGGGACAATTTTATAATTGCGCCAATGCCACCGGCTGTAAAATGGTCGATAGCAAATTTTTCACCTCAAAACATACTGATACCAAATATCCCATCGTCATGACTCATGGTCTGGTCGGCTTTACCAAGCTACTTGGTGTCGACTACTTTTATGGCATTCCGCAAACCCTGATGAGTGGTGGCTCAAAAGTCTACGCGACCAAGACCTCTTCTTTTAACGACAGCCGAGTGCGCGGTGAGCAGCTACTACAACAAGTAAAAACCATCAGCGCGATATCTGGTAGCCCCAAGGTGAACTTAATCGGGCATAGTCATGGCGGCCATGATATTCGTTACGTTGCTGCCGTTGAGCCAAAGTACGTGGCGTCAGTGACCGCGGTTGCCAGTCCAGAGCAAGGGGCAGCGTTAGCCGATTGGGTGGTTGAGCAGATTGATAATGACAGAATCAATGGTGAGTATAATACTGCCACCAAAGCCGCGCTTACCTTGTTTGGCTTCTTGGGTAACTTCATGGATTTGAATGCTGGTATCCCTATCGATAAGCTGCAAGAGCAAGACGGATTTGGTGCGGTTACCGCCTTATCGACTAACTATATGGCTGATTTTAACCGCGAGTTCCCAGCGGCCATGCCTTCAAGCTACTGTGGTCAACCAAAAGATACTAGGGTAAACGGCATCAACTACTATTCATTCAGTGGCGTCGGACAAGTAACCAATGCGCTAGACCCGATGGATTATGTGCTATTAGCGACCTCTCAAGTGTTTAAAAATGACCCAAATGATGGCTTGGTTTCCGCTTGTTCAAGCCGTCTAGGGTATGTGATCCGCGATGACTATAAAATGAACCATATGGATTCGGTCAATCAGCTATTGGGCTTGGTCGCATGGGGACAACCTAATCCTAAAACTGTTTATCGCGAACAGGTTAACCGTTTAAAAAATGCCAATTTATAAAGCCAATTTCTAAATTTAGTAATTAAATTTAATTATTAAGGCTTAAATGCAAATTAGCAAATAAACCGCTTTTGCCTAGAAGGGTCACTATGTAACGGGCCCTTTTATTTTTCCCCATTTTATAAATATTAAATTCCTTATCAACCGCTTGATTAAATAAGATAGTGTCGTTATGTCAACTAAGCGCCGTCCACCATTTTTACTCATCATTATCGCCGTGATAATCATTTTAGTTGTGGCGATTATTTGGTGGTTTAAGCCCGACAATTCTAGTAATGCCTCTTCTCGAGCACAGTCTACGGCGCAGAACAGCCGAGCCAATGTCAGCATCATAGACGAGGCGAATGTTAATAATAATGTTGGCACGTTCGCTAAGCAAGACGCTTCCCAATTTACCACAGGTCTTGAGAATCTACCGCGCTCCTTGCAAGGGACGGAGGTCGATGGAGAGATTATCATTGATGAAAATAAACAGCTGGTCGTCACCGAAGGGCTACGGCGCTTATTTGATTACTTTTTATCGGCGCTAGGCGAAGAGAACGAAGCGGTTGTTTATGCGCGGGTGGAGAGTTATATCCGCAGTCATACGCCAGAGCCTGCCGCCAGCCAAGCGATGAAGATATTTGACCAGTATATCGCCTATCTTAAAGCGATTCCTGCAATAGAAAACCGTTATGGTAATCTGCAATTACAAGCGACCAAAAATGGTGAGCTCGATTTAAATGTGGTGGCACAGCAGCAGCAAGATATTGCTAAGTTGCGCCAGCAGCATTTTGATAAAGCTACTATCACCGCCTTTTTTGGCGCAGAAGATGAATACGATGATTATAGTATTGCGATGGTAAAAATTAACCAAGATAAGCAAATGTCCGACGCCCAAAAAGAAGCGGCAAAGCAAGATTATATTAGCCGTATGCCTGATAATGCGACCAAAGCCAATATCGCTCAGCAGGTCAATTTAGAGGAGTTAATCAGTCGTACAGAGCAGATGCAAGCCAAGGGCGCAACGGCTGAAGAGTTATACAATATGCGCCGTGAGTTGATTGGCGCGCCAGCAGCAGCAAGGCTTGCACAGGTCGACCAACAAGATGCTCATTTTGATCAGCGTTTTAAGCAGTATCAAGCCCAAAAACAGCAGTTGTTAAGTCAAAATGCCGATAAGGCGCAAGTGCAAACCCAAATCAATCAAATAGAGCAGCAATTGTTTAATGAAATGGAACGTAAACGTTTGGCAGGTTATGCCGCTTTGCACCAACAACAGGCAGCAACTTCCAATTAAATCTGATGTTAATTTTTAGGTAAAAGTAAAAAGTATTTAACGGTGAAATGACAAACTCAGTGGTCTAAAGAGTATTTTTAACTGAAGTACTAGCAGGGAATAGGTATTGTAACAAGGTGTGTTAGCAAAAAAGCTATAAAGTAGAACAAATATAGCGGTAATTGGTACTCAATCTATCATGACAGGCTTATGAAAAATGGGCATAATAACCCCACTGTTTAGACTAACGATAAAACATATTAAGTAGCGCACGTTAATAATGACACATTAACCTTAGTGAATGCTGCTTAATATGATAAAAACAATACTTTTTACCCTTACACTTTTATATTTGAAACCTCTAGGAGTTTATATGAAAAACATGACTAAAATGATGATGGCTGCTACCCTTGCAGTTGGTACCCTTGCGGCTGCTGGCTGCCAAACCACCCCTAGCGTTACTGCACCTGTGACCCAGCCAATTACCGTTGACGCTCTACAAGCGTATAACTGGCAGCTTGTCGATGCTAAGCGCACCAATGGCGACAAAGTCAGCCAATTGTTCTTTGATCCAAGCAAACCACTAACGCTAAAATTCTTTAAAGATGGTACGGCCAATCGTGTTACCTTTACCAATACTTGTAATAACATGGGTGCCAGTTATGAGGTCGTAAATGGCAATGTCGTGTTAGGTAATGTGATGTCAACGATGATGGCTTGCCCTGAGCCACAAGCCAGCTTTGATACTGCGACACTTGCAACAGTACAAGGTAAATATAGTATCAATACAAATGCCAATAACACACCTATCTTGACGATTACTAATAGCAATCAAGTGGCACATTTTAAAGCCGTCTCTAAATAATTTAATCGTTTAATATAAATGCTTTAAAATCTGACAACTTAAAATGCCTCACTAAACAGTGGGGCATTTTTTTATCTAAAATTTGTGATGCTTTCCGCTACACTGTCATAAACCGCTAAGGTTAACTATTTAAGCCATTAAGATAGTTCTTATGCCATCAACTTTTTAACCTTATCAAAACTCTCATTTTGTATTTATCACTGTTTTATTGGACGTTATGTATGTTAGAAATCTTTGGAGAAAAATTATCTGTCAACCTACGCACAGTAAGTGCTGTCATAGCGATAACGGCTTTTAGCTTGCTAACGGGCTGTCAGACATTGCCAAATACGATGCCTAAAGCGAATCATGCAACCAAAACACCTATTGATACAAGTGCAAGTAATCTGCTAACGGCGCGCATGCCAGCGATAGATCGGCAAGGGCGCATTGCTTATGTCGAAGAGCAGGGATCCGGCGCAGCAAAGATATCGACGCTATATAGTATTCGTCCTGATGGTAGCGACCGCCAATTGATATATCTATGCGCCGGCGTGGTCTGCCGATGGTCAAATGCTCGTCTATAGCAAACAAGTCGCGCGCCAGTCTCCCAAGATTTATATTTATGATCGCAATAGCAACACTCAGAAGCTGGTGGTAAATGCTGAAGGCAGTAATTTATCAGCATCATTTTCGCCTAATGGGCAAAAACTGCTTTATAGCTCAACCGTTGGCGGCAATGCTGATATCTATGAAATGCGCTTAAGTGACGGGCATACCAAACAGCTCACGACCTTACCGAGCACGGAAGTGCAGCCAAGCTATGCAAGCGATGGGCAAAGCTTTGTTTATACCAGCGACAAAGTGCGCGCTGGTCGCCCCAGTATTTATCGCTATCACTTTGCTACCGGTAAGGCGACATTGATACCGACCGCAGGCTATGCGGCCAGTCCGCAGCTGAGCTTGGATGGACAGTATTTAGCCTATCTTAATGGTCGCAAGGCGGCGGTTATGACACTGGCGACAGGGCAAGTGGTTAATCTAGCAGAGACAGGACTTGATGAGCCTGCGCGTCTGTCGCCTTCTGCACAGTATGCTGTCTATCCCACAAAGCTTTCGCAAGTGAGCGGTCAAAGTGGTAGCAGTTTAGTGATTCATTCTTTAACAGGCCATTCAAGTTACGCGATTAGCAGTAAGACGGGCGGAGTGGTACGCTCACCGATTTGGGGTCGTTAAACGTTTTTTAATGACAGTGTTTAATTTGAAGACTAAATCACATGGCACATAAAAAAGTAAACCTACCGCAAAAAATATGCCCTGTCTGTCAGCGACCTTTTACGTGGCGTAAGAAGTGGGAAAAGGATTGGGAGCAGGTGATTTATTGTTCGGAGAAGTGTCGGCGTACAAAAGTGAAAAATGATTAGCCTAAAATTAAAAAATTCAGCTGATAACAATGTAACAGCTGAATTTTATTTTTAACCTATATTCTTAGTAATTATTGACGTTGAAATTGAAAAATCTCATTATTGTCTATAATTCCATTATCATTTTCATCAACTTTAAGTGTGAGCTGTTTACTAGTTACTTGTAAATAGCGTGTAAGTGGATCTGACAATCCGGTACTACCGTTATTATCAAATATCTGACTAACTATTAATTCTCCTGTTGAGTTATTGGCTGTATAGCGCCCCCATTCCATACCAGATATTTCGTTTTCCATATTATCGTATGGTTGTTCTTCGTCAACTTCCATATGAACATAAGTGCCATCATCAAAGAATGCTAATGCTAATAATTCATTGTTAGTATCATTGTTTCTCCAAATACCTAACGTATTTTTAGACTTGGATCTTTTGAACTTAAAAGACTCATCGTTATCTATTATATTATTTTCATTTTCATCAACTTCGAGAGTAAGCGTGTCGCCAGATACTCGAACATATCGAAGAAGATCGTCTGATAAACCAGTTTCGCCATTATTATCAAATATCTGACTAACTATTAATTCTCCTGTTGAGCTATTGACTGTATAGCGTCCCCACTCCATGCCAGATACTTCATTGTTCATATTATCGTATGGTTGTTCTTCGTCAACTTCCATATGAACATAAGTGCCATCA
>NZ_DAINDI010000093.1:0-7805 GCF_036731945.1 Psychrobacter sp. | reverse complement strand
ATTTGAGTGCTTGTTTGGCTTGTTCACAGCTAACCATCTGCCCACAAGTGCGCGGTAAGCCTTTGCATTGAGAGCCGCCAGCACCTTTAGCAAACAACGGATGTTCTACCTCGACATCACTATAAAATGGATTATCAGTGACTGTAACTGCTGCCTGAGAAGATAAGGCAAAGAGAGATAACGCCATACTTAGAATAAATTTTTTCATAGAACCTACTTTCTTTAAGACCTAAGACACTGCTTTCAAGCATTAATAATACCCTATATTTGTTCAATAAAGTGAGTGCTATATAACCAACCGTCTGATTTACACAGCAGTTTATTTATAATTTGCCTGATAGACGGGTTAGTGCCATAGTTGTTCACTGAACGTTCTGAACAGTTGTACTGTACAGTCTCTAAAAACGTACTTGAACAATGTCCAAAGTACGCCTCTGAACAATATATAACTTCACAAGATTTAGTCAGAACCTCAGACTAAATCTTGTATCTCAACCTCTAGCGCATCGCATATCTCATACGCCTTCTTTAGCGTGATATTCTTCTCTCCACGCTCGATATTCCCCATATAGCTTCGATCAATACCCGCCATCTCTGCCAGTCTCTCTTGAGATATTCCTTTGGCTTTTCGCACCTCACGGACACGCCTTCCAAAGGCAATCATACGCTCATCTGTCGTCATCTCATTAACCACTGCTAAAAATAGCAATACTCACAGTGGTGGGCTATAATATCCACGGGATATAGTCGGTATTAAAAGGCGAGTATGAAAACAAAATTAGAGTACCAACCAGGCATTGCAGACGCTACTAAGCTTATCTGTGAGAAGTACTGGTTAATGAGGCGCAATAAACCCAACGAGTTTGTACATACCTGTCAAGAAATCGGTCAAGCATTTGGATTTAGACCTAAGGATATCTCTGTTATTGCTAAAACCAATTCTCACCTTGTCGTACTCGACAGCCAATGCATCGATTGCGGCAAAATGCATATCTGCCATAATCGCGCACAGTTTAATCAATTGACATTAGAGAGTTGGCGGTGTGATCCGTGCTGGAAAGCACTTAGTAAAAGAACAATACAAGCGCAATCACTTTTAGAAAAACCTGTTGAGAGAGAGAGTTTAAAAGAAGAGCAAAAACAGGCGTTTCTCCAATACATTAATAGCCATCGGACTACTCAACTCACTGAAATTCCGTCAGTAACCACACTTAGCGAAGCTGACAGGCTTCTATTAGCAGCAACTATAGAAAGCCTAGGAACAGACGATTTAAAAACCACCATCTCTCTACATGACATTCAGTCATTACCTTTATCGCCAATCTTTCTGTTGGATGAACATCTCCTTCAACATCTTTTCGAGCTAAACCTGCTCTTATTGGTTCCTGAAGATAATTTTGAATATATCAATATCAATGAGGAACAGGAATTAGAGATTGATTATCAACGGGCGACTTTTGAGTTCGCTTATGACACCAACGATCTCAATAAAGTAATGGTGGTTGCTAAATCTAAGAAAGACATTCATGCCTTAGTCGCCGATAAACAGTTTAGAATGTGGTGTGCAGACATCCAACTAGCAGAATGTTTAAACTATCTGACTACTAGAACAAAATTAAATAACTTAGAGCCGTCTATTACTGAGAAATTATTCAGTATTTTTAGATCGTGTTTGGCAGAGAACTCTGTATCGGTTGTGTACTATGTAATATATAGAGCAGTTGAAATGGCTGCTAAATCCTCTCAAACATTGGATACTACTCAGAAACATCCATCCAGTTCTATTTCCAGCAATATAGAACTGGTTTTCGGTCAGATATCTACTGGGGTATGTCGACGCAACAATTCTTTTCGAGACGATAGCCACCCGCAGTCTGCTATAACCAAGTTGTTTTTTGATTATGTATTTGGAATAGAAGATGGCGGTTTTCACTACACTCTAGATGAGCTGTTTAATCCGTATAGGAGTCAGAAAGCTTGTAGGCAGGTGAATTATTCGATGTTAGGAAGTAATCAAAGTACTAACTACTCAATTACAATCAATGATTTGAAGTAGTGTAAAGCCTAAAGAAACAAATATAGTTTACGTTCCCAAGACTAAGGCCAAATACTAAGCGTATTTGGCTTTTTTAATGCTTCTAATAATAGTTTAGAAAATGATGCGACAACTGTTGTCGTATATTGTTGAGTTATTAATAAGAGCTGATGCCTAAAGCACTTAATAATACGATAATACTGTTATGATCAGAGACACTTATAGCGAGAAGAACCCCACTGAAAGTAACTGATATCTGAATACATAGCTACGCTCTACGTTATGAATAGACATATATTTTTATAAAAGCAGACTATCAAATACAATAAATTAGATCTTAAGCACAAGTGAAAAATATTTTTTTGTATTGAAAATTTGTTTACTAATGCCATATAGGTCAAACCTCATAATTTAAAATAAGGATATAAAATGCACTATAGTTGGGATGTGGATAGAGCGGAAGGACATATAGATAAACTGTGTGACTCAGTAAAAGATGTTGAAATAGCATCTTATACTCGTGAGATGAGTTTGAGTAATATACCAGTTAACAAAGCCTATGAAATGGATGCCGCTCATATCTACGTTGATATTTTAAATCTTGAAGACTTATTGGTTAAAGATGGTAATGAGAATGAGACCTCGCACAAAAGAGCCATTAGATTCTTTGATTCACATTTTAGAACCATTAGATACATCTTGGATGAATCTGAGTCTTTATTTGTAGACTTCCACAATCAGCGTCTACATGCCGTCGTCACAAAACCCTATGATAATGAGAAAAAGCGCTTAGATAGAGCCGTTGCCCTTAGTGATTTGATTATTGATGCTGTCGCTCAGCAGCAAAAAGATAGTAACGATAATTACATCGAAGCAGCCACGATCAGAGTGGGTATTGACTCTGGTATCGCTTTAGCTGTCAATAATGGCCGAGCCAAAAATAAAGAGCCTTTGTTTTTAGGCAACCCTGCTAATCATGCTGCAAAACATGCTGCAGGTGATAAAGAAGGGATTTACCTCACTGCTAATGCAAGGGATGTCCTTGAACTCTCCAAAGTAAGTGCAGACAAAACCAAGATAACAAAGTTAACTTCTGATGAAATCGAATTATCAGTTAAGCGTACAACGCTACCTAATGGTTTGTCACTTGAGAGTGTTAATAAGAACGCACCTAAGCCTAAACTATTAAAAGATTTTCAGTTCTCGCGAGCGACATCACCTTTAGAAGATTTTGATTTTAATAAGTACTACTATAAGACGGCTAAAAGACAAGAGCTGGTTTCTTTGTATGCCGATATTGATGGATTTACAAACTATGTAAACATCAATATGGATTCAGAGCAAGGTAAAAAGAACATTGTCCGCTGTTTGCACGTAATCAGATCAGAGATGGATGATTGCATCAATACTGACTTTAAAGGTAAGCGGGTTCGTTTTATTGGCGACTGTATGCATGCCATTATCTGCGAAGGGAGTAATAAATATACAGACAGACTAAAGACAGTGGAAGTTGGCACTGAGGCGTCAGGCGGTATTAGAAGCAGCTTTAACCTATCACTAGAAAAGCTTAATGAGAGATTTGGTATTCAAACCGACGATTTGGGTTTGGCGATTGGTTATGAGCTGGGTGACGTGTCTAATCTTAGAGTTGGTCAAGAGGGTGTAAATAATAGTACGCGTTTTTCATTAGGGATATCCACCATAACCTCAGAAAAAGAACAAATGCAGTGCAAACACGAAACAGAGACACGCATCGGTGAAACGGCATTTGGAGTCTTAGAAGACTCTAAATATGAAGATTTATTTTCTGATAGATCAGCTACAGATATAACCTTTGAGCGTATTGAAGAAGTTGATAATGAAGCGATAGAAAAAGATATCGCTAAAAACGAAAGTTCAATGTACGACGATATCTCTTCTTCTGTACCAGCTCCATCGGATGAAGAGTTTACACCATCACGACCTGCGTTTAAGCCTCATGCCCAGTTTAAATGAGCTTGAGCAGTATCTTAATGCTGCTGGTATAGACTCCAAAAAAGACAATGCATCCAATCTGTGTTTTACATTGAAGGTGACGATGACTAGCGGTAAAAGAAAGGCCTTCGAGCTAACAGCCACTCAATCTGACTCTGGATTGTTGATCAAAGAGAGTGGCGGTTGTTTACCAAATTTCTGTCCTAACAGACACATAAACATGGGTGGTTATTTTTGCTTAGGTCTAGAGGTAGACGACTTAAAAATTAATGATTGGATATCTTACGTTAAAAAGTATTTAAGAGCTCAAGAGTACGTTAGCAAACACAAAAAATGGCCAAAGCAGGTTAAAGAGTGGAGCCATGGAAATGCAGCATACTATCAACAGCTTGTTGAGGATGGGTTGTTTAAGTTAAGAGGCAATAACGTCAACATTGACTTTAAAAAGATTGAGCTTAGAGAGGTCAGTCCTGCTAAATGCTATCCGAATCAACCACATTACTATCTATATTACGATTCGGAACTGGTGGCTACGGGTATTGGTAATAAGGTACTCAACAAGCGAGCTGCATGTATTTGTACCACAGACGGTAGTGCAAAGCGTAAGCATAAAACGATTGGTAGTTGTAAAAATGAGTGCTCAAAGACGTTATACCAAATACCTTTCAATGAAAAAAATCGGATTTTGGAAGACGATAAATTTTGGGAGTGCTGCAAAGGTCAGAAATGTTGTATGACCATGAATGACTGTAAGTTAAACAATAATACATAGGGGACTAAGATGTCGCTTTTAGAAAGATTTAAAAATAAAGATCAAGCTGTCATAAGTGAGCTGTTAAAGCAAAAAATCGTTAATGGAAATATGGAGTTTGCAAAAGAAATTCAGCAAATAGGTCAAGTAGTAGGTTTTAAGCCGGGTGATAACATCATTACCCAAGGAGAGATGGACCAAGATGTTTTCTTCATCATTGCAGGTAACACAAGCTTGATCATCAATGGCACAGAACTATTTTCTAGGGGATCAGGCATCACTATTGGTGAGATGTCAGCAATCAACCCAGCCGAATCAAGATCAGCAACTTTAATTGCTAAGGCAGAGACAGTTACTGTAAAGGTTAATGTTGATTCGTTTACTGAGTTACTAGACAAATATCCTATGGCTTACAAGTTTTTGCTTATAGATTACAATAGTAGGATGCAGGAAAAAAACGCTTTAATCAAACCATGCAATGCAAAGCCACGGTTATTTATCGCGAGCACCGTTGAAGCCATACGTGTAGTTGAGGATATAAAGCTTAATTTAGATCACTCAGACATAGAAGTAACGCTTTGGAGTGAACCAGAGGCTTTTCAAGCTGGTTCTTATACATTAGAGTCTTTAGAGCAGCACGTTAAAACTCATGATTTTGGTTTGGCCATCATGACTGCTGATGATATTGTCATATCAAGAGAGATAGAAGCATCTGCACCGCGTGATAATGTCATATTTGAATTGGGATTGTTTATGGGTCATTTGGGCAAAGAGCGCACACTATTTGCTTTTCCAAAAGGGCAACAGTCTAAACTTGCAAGTGATTTGCAAGGAGTGACGCCTTTGCACTATAAAGATGAGGATGGCAAAATCGATACCACAAATTTAGTAACACTTCTGAAAAGAAAAATTGCAGAGAAAGGGGTTAAATAAATTCTATTTGAGTTGTTTAAGCAACTGTTAACAACAAGTTTATTTGGCATAACCAACAAATATTGATTTTAAATAGGTTTTTGAAGAAATATTTAAGATAACTGAGTATGAAACTTTATTACTCCAAATTGTAATAAGTTACTATGGGTAATAGCTCTCAGTATGATACTTTATTATTTTTCACTCAAAATGGAAGGTAATAAAATCAAGAGTTTAGCTAAATCTCAGTATGATACTTTATTACTCGCTGACAAGATTCGTGGGCGAGTAATAAATTGTCATACTAAGTAATAAAGATTCATACTGAGTAATAAAGATTCATTCTACCGATTTATTATTAGCCCTAGTTATTGTTTCATACAGCAATAACTAGGGCTTTTTTATGCTCGTCAGTAATAAAGTATTATCTTAAAAAATGCAAATCCATAATAGGATTTTAAATATTCGATTTACAGGCCTTTTATTTACCTCAAGCTTAGAAAAGCATTTTCAACAAGATAGCTCATTAAACACCCATGTTAACCAAGATTTTTTTATTTTACTTTCTAGCAATAAAAAAGAAAATAAATACGACAGCGTATATTCCAATTAAGAATAAAATAGACATTTAAAAAGTACGACCTAAAGAAGTTAGATAACCTTACTTCAATTTTCATTGATATCATTTAAATAAAACAGAGCAAATAAAAATATGAAAAAATTAACCGCATTATTTTCTTCAGCAGCTATCCTTTCTAGCATGTTGGCCTCTGGTTCCGCCTTAGCTTATTCAGATCAAGTTATGGATCCTGCGGCAGCGCACGATGATGCCGTAAAAACTCGTCTCGTTCATTACACTTGTCAAGGTAATAGCAATATCGAAGTGACCTATGGTTTCAACAATGTCAACCATCCAACTTATGCTTCCGCCAAAATAAACGGCAAAAAACGTTTTATGCCGATTAACTACGAACAAACCGATAATATGGTAACGGTATTTGGTGATGATAATAACTTCAACATGATGACTGACAGCATGATAATCAATAATTATCATAAAGTACCTGCAGCATTAGTTAACAGTCCTAGCGGTGAGATTTTATATAAAGATTGTAAGGTTGATTGGACCAAAAAAATAAAAGGCTAATTAATTAAAAACAAAAAACAGCCTATTGATTAAACGAAACCCCATAAGTTGAACACAACTTATGGGGTTTTACAAATCAAGCCAAGCCTTTATACAGGAAATAAAATCCCACCACCGTTAATAATATCGCAAAGCATTTTTTTAATAGCTCTGGTGATAGTATATGCGCGACTTTCGCCCCCAACTTAGCGGTAAAGAAGCTCATAATACTAATGCCTAAAAAGGCATAAATATGGACAAAACCAATGGTATTGGGCACATCGACTTGCTGCTGCATACCAAAAAACATAAAACCTAATGCACCGGCAATGGCAATCGGCAACCCGCACGCCGCTGAGGTACCAACCGCTTTTTGCATCACCACATTATAACGGGTGAGATAAGGCACCGTTAAACTGCCACCACCGATACCAAAGATAGCAGAAGCGATACCGATAACGCCGCCTGCTGCTAATTGCTTAGGTTTTGACGGTAGCTCAGCATGAGCGCCACCAGCATTAACTTGACTAGCAACAGGTTTTTTACCAGCAAAAAACATCTTATAAGCAACCCACAGCAAAAATACCCCAACAATCAGCTGAAGATACAACCCAGATATCTGTCCTGCAATCCCTGCCCCTAAAAAACAACCTATCGCTAAACCTGGTGCCAGATTTTTAAACACCAGCCACATCACCGCGCCTTTTTTATTGTGTGCCATAAGCGAGCTGATAGAGGTGACAATGATGGTCGCCAATGATGTCCCTAATGCTAAATGCATAATACTGTCAGGGCTGTAATCCATTTGGGTAAAAACGATAAACAATAAGGGCACGATAATCGTGCCACCGCCCACACCAAAAAGCCCCGCAGCAAATCCTGCTAGCGCGCCTATTATTAAAAAAATGAGTATTTCCACAGTATAGTTACTTCTCGGTTAGCTATAGTTTTAGTTAAATAACAAGGGCTTTAAAGGTAGACTAAACGATTTCTGTTTGACCGACTTG
>NZ_DAINDI010000092.1:7222-7820 GCF_036731945.1 Psychrobacter sp. | reverse complement strand
GGCTTTTTTCAAAGCTTTACGGTCGCTGGCGGCTTTTCACGTACGGCGATTAATGCCGACTCAGGCGCCAAAACGCCAGTCGCAAGTCTGGTCACTGTGTTGGTTATGATTGCTGCGTTAATCGCCTTTGGTCATTTATTAGCGCCTCTGCCCTACGCCCTCTTGGGCGCGACTATTATGACGTCAATTATCGGTCTCATTGATATGGCGACTTTAAAGTCAGCATGGCAACGCGACCGCTTAGATGCGGCGAGCTTTTTGGCGGCATTTATCGGGGTGCTGATATTTGGGTTAAATACGGGCTTAGTCATCGGTTTGATGGTGTCGTTTGCTAGCCTTATTTGGCAGTCGAGTAAACCACATGTCGCTGTTGTCGGGCAGCTAGCGGGTACAGGACATTTTCGCAACATCAATCGTCATGATGTGGTGACCTTTAGCAATTTATTGATGCTGCGTATCGATGAGAGCTTGTTTTTTGGCAATAGTGAATCCGTGCATCGCAGCGTCATACAAGCGACGCGGCAGTACCCCGATGCGCATGAAGTTATCCTGATTATGTCAGCGGTCAATCATATTGACTTGACCGGACAAGAGATGC
>NZ_DAINDI010000092.1:0-7212 GCF_036731945.1 Psychrobacter sp. | reverse complement strand
TATCAGCCTCAATCAAGAATTATTGAACCAAAAAAAGCACTTGAGCTTTAGCTTTATCAAAGGACCGGTGATGGATATTATCGAGCATACACCGGTCATAACCCATCTATCAGGGCAGGTTTATTTAAGCACCATGGATGCGGTCAATGCGCTAAAAGATAATTAGCTTATAACTAACCAATTTTTCGCTTAAATTAATCCTGACAGGAAGTGCTTTTGAGAAAACATCAGTGACAAAATATAGCTATGATAACCACTGTGTTATGCTAGATTGTAATAAGCCTTTAAAATTTACAGAATCTAGAAATAGACAAAACCTTACGCCATTTAATATACGCGACCGAAAAACTTATGACCGATGATTTAACCATTTATAAGCAAATTTACCCAAGCCAATGCGTCAAGATTGCCGAGCTTGGCTACCGCTCTGTGCTCAATATTCGACCTGACGCTGAGGTTGACTCGCAGCCCAATAGCTGTGATTTTACCAGCGCAACGGCAAAAGCCAACCTTACCTATCAGCATTTACCGTTCGATGATGAGCGTTTAAGCATGACGACTGTCGAGCAGTTTGCAGCCTTTTATCGCAGCATGCCAAAACCCATCCTGATGTTTTGCGGCACCGGTGCACGCGCCAAATTGCTCTATCAAAGTGCACTGATGCAAGGTTTGCTATAAAAAGTAGATAGGCTTTATTGAAATATTTTAATCTAAGCGCAAAATTTTCGTTTTTACGCTAAAAATAAAAAGGAGCTCTTATGAGCCATGAAGTGAGTATTACCGGACAAATCACCCCTGATCAAGTACCTATGATTGCTGAAAATGGTTTTAAGACTATTATTAACAACCGTCCAGATGGTGAAGAACCAAACCAACCCACCAGTGCTGAGATTGAAGCCGCGGCTAAACAAGCAGGTCTTGCTTATAAAGAAGTGTCTTTTGCTGGTAGCGAGCTCAATCAAAACCATGTCGAAGAGTTTGCTGACTTTTTTAACCAAGCTGAGCAGCCTATACTGATTTTTTGCCGTACCGGTAACCGCTCGACAGGTATTTATG
The DNA here is from genome assembly GCF_036731945.1 of Psychrobacter sp. Lineage (GTDB taxonomy): Bacteria > Pseudomonadota > Gammaproteobacteria > Pseudomonadales > Moraxellaceae > Psychrobacter. The sequence goes on along the minus strand of NZ_DAINDI010000092.1, from coordinate 6,156 downwards.
AGGCGGCAAAGCGTATGGATTTGTTAGACGACTAATAGTGATATAAATATAATTGATACCATTTCAAAACGCTCATCCAAACTGTGGATGGGCGTTTTTTTGCATACCGCTAAACTATTGACTGGTTAATTTTTAATATTGAAGACATAATAAAACTCTACTGATACCCCTTAATAGGATTTTATGATGCAAAAACCCCTACTCATCATTGGCAATAAAAATTATTCGTCATGGTCATTGCGAGCTTGGCTACTACTCAAGGCATTTAATATTGATTTTGATGAGCAACTGATTGAGCTGTTTCATCCATCAGCGACGGCCATTCTCGAAGAGCATGCGCCAACCGGCAAAGTACCAGTTTTAGTCTATGGTGAAAATGACGAAAAGGTCACAATTTGGGACACCTTAGCGATTGCCATGCATATCAATGATTATTTTACCAACGTAGATGTTTGGACAGGACTGGTGAAATCTGAGACAAAAAGCAATACTAGCATCAGAATAAATAGCGCCTACTGCCAAAGCATCGTCGCTGAAATGCATTCAGGGCTGATGGGCATTCGTAGTGACATGCCGATGAACATTCGAGCCATAGCAAAAATACAACCCAGCGCTGCATGTTTAAAGGACATTGCTCGTATCGAAGAGATTTTTGCAGATTGTTTAGAAAATCGCTCAACAGACAGCTACTTGTTTGGTCCATTCACGGCTGCCGATGCTTTTTTCGCACCAGTCATTCTACGTTTGCAAACGTATGCCGATGCCTCTGACATAGTATTAAAGCCAACGACCAAACAGTATTGTGAAAAGATGTTGAACAGTCCTAATATACAAGCTTGGCGAGAGGCAGCACTTGAAGAAACTCGCATCATTGAAGAAGATGAAGCAGGTGAGATACTGTCGGTGGTTGGGGTATTGGCTGATTAAAAGTGAGTCATTGGGAACGAGCTTAGTAGTTATCTTTTAAAGGATAATTATTAGGCTCTATATAACCTTTGTCTTTTTGATAGTTGAGGTAAAAAACACTGTTTTTATAGGTTTTACCCTGATTATATCCATTCACAGTTAGCTTTAGAGGGTAAAACCCGTTTACCGTTTTATTGGTATCAATTTCTAAATCAGCACTCCTATCATTACACAGACGCTGCCGCTTACCACCACAACTGTCTGAGCCATCACTATCAAAACCTGCGCCAATCCAGTTCTCCATTATACCGCGACCCTTTGGCGTCAATATAACAAAGCTGTTGCTGGTGTAACCTTGATGCGTGTCACCATGCTCGTTTAAAAAGCCCCACGTATTTGGTGCAAACTGTTTTAAATCCCAACCCCCCAACTACCTGCATTCATATACGGATTGGCCGACTCAACTTGCCAACCTTCTCCTTTAGGCTTTAAAACAAACATTCCGACTAAACCACTAGCGCCATGACCACGTAAAACTTCTTCACCATTCTCATCAAAGCTAACATTACCTGTAATCAATATATATAAGCGTTTACCCTTATCAGTCTCTATGACTTTTTGCCTATCAATATCGATGCAATAGCCCGTCATATATGGCTCGTTAGTTAAGCCATTGACAGAACCTGAAGGTGCAATGACACCATGACACTGTAATGCTTCGTTATAAAGCGGATAGTATGGCTTGAGGATATCCATCACACTATCAGCAGCAGAGGCTGTACCGCATATCAATGTGGCTGTAATAATGAACGCTACCCTTCTTAAACTGAGTAATACTAAATTAGATTTGAACATCTTAAATATTTCCCTTGAAGCTCTCAAAGTTGTTATCGTTCATTTTTATGAAACACAAATATAGTTATAAATATAAATCAAAAGCTGACATCTTTCATTGGATAGTCATTAGGTACTTGATACCCTAATCGGGGCTGATATTTAATCATATAGACTTGATTTTTATATACCTTGTCATCTTCAAAACCATTTAACGTAATCTCTAACGGATAAAACCCATTAATTATCATCTTCTCATTAACGCCTAGTTTAGCTTTTAAAAGTGTGCAGGTATCGGCATCAGGATTGCTACAGCTTCCTGCTGACCCAGATCCTGCATTAGAATGTTCATACTTGGCTTCTACCCAGCTTCTTCTAATGCTACTATCGTCTGGAGTAAGTAACACAAAAGCTGAGCCTGAATGAACCCAATGCGAATCACTATGAATGTTAATAAATCCCCACTTATCAGGAGCAACTTGTATCAGCTTCCAGCCTTTTAGTCCTTTACCAGAAGCGCCTGCATTCATCGCTGGATTAGCAGACTCTACTTCCCAGCCTGAACCTTGTGGCTTTAGAACAAACATGCCTACTAGACCAGAAAAGACATGTGCCCCATATGCTTCACTACCGTCTTCATTAAAACTTATGTCACCAATAACTAATACATACAATCTTTTGCCTTTTTTAGTTTCCATTTCCAGTTGTCTGTCAATCTCAATGCAATATCCGCTTTGATAAAGTGTTCCTTCACCACCTGATGAGCCATCATTAGCCATAATACCTTGGCACTGCTTAGTCTTATTATAGATAGGATAGTACTCTTTAATAATTTCATTGACGCTTTTCGCTGAGGTAACATTTGATAAGCTCATAAGCATAATTGCACCAATAGCGCTGAAAGTTATTTTTGATCGTTTAACGTTTATCATGCTTTCTCTTTTTTTATGAGGTCAAATTTAACGCATATAAGTACTTTAGTTCATCTAGTTCTCTAAACCTATAGGATAATTATCAGGTATCTGATAGCCCTGACCTTTTTTATAATAAAAGGTGTAATTTGCATTTTTATAAGTCTTATTGTTTTTGCGACCGTTGACGGTAAAGTGTAGAGGATAAAAACCATCAACGACTTTACTCGTATCAATGTGCTGTAGTTTGGCTTTGATATCATCGCAGACCCGTTTTACTTCATCGCTACAAAGATCAGTATAAGCACTAAAATCACTATTATTAATCGAGCTTTTTATAATTTTTTGTCCATTAGGCGTTAATATAATCAAACTGGTTTCTACATAACCCAAATACTCGTAACCATCCTCATTTATAAAGCCCCAAGTATTGGGAGCAAGTCGCATCAGCTTCCAATCATGCAGTCCCATACCTTGTGCACCCGCACTCATAATAGGACTTGCCGATTCTATTTTCCAGTTGTTGCCATTTGGCTTTAAGACAAACATACCAACTAAGCCTTGGTGAGAGAGAGCGTCATTACTATCTATCAATCCCTCCTCATGCTCACCAAATTTTATATCGCCAGTGACTAGTACATAGAGACGTTTGCCTTTATGAGTTTCAACCATAATTTGACGGTCAATTTCAACACAATGACCCGCTTTGCTATCTTCAGCAGAAAAGACACCATAAAAACTTGAGTCAACCACCACACTTTGGCACTTAAGTGTCTTATTATAGAATGGATAATAAGACTTCAAGAGACCCATAAGAGTCTTGTTTGATATAGTGCTATTGGTTTGAGGGATGTTCGCTAATGCAGGGCTACCGCAGAATGCATAAGCTATAGTAGCCACTAAGGCTATGCGCTTTAAAATTGATGTGTTCAAATGGGGCAAAACAAGATCCTTTCACCGTCGTTTTATCGATAATCCATTTAGTTATACTCTACATAATTTACACTACCAAACATACGTCAACTTATATTATTTAACAAGCATTAAAATATTTTCTACAAAAAAGCCACCTCAACAATCGCTCGTTGAGGTGGCTTTTTTAATTCAACTTATGGGGTATTCTACTGCATTATCAAATACTCAAAAGCTGACAACGCTGCTTTTGAACCCTCGCCCATCGCAATATTAATCTGCTTAAATGGCACAGTGGTCACGTCACCACAAGCAAAAATACCTTTGCGGTCGGTGCGGCAGCGCTCGTCAATCTCAATCTCGCCAAAGCGGTTTAGATCCACAAAGCCTTTGACAAACTCAGTATTTGGCACCAAACCAATTTGCACAAACACCGCTGACGTGTCGAGCTCTTTGGTTTCATTGTTGCTACGATCTTGATAAACAAGCGAAGTCACTTTACCATCTTGCGCTTTAATCTCTTGCGTTGCAGCACTGGTAATGATATCAATATTACTCTTCTCTTTGGCTTTATTAATCAGTACTTGGTCCGCTTTTAAGTCGTCAGCAAACTCAAGGACGGTCACGTGTTTAACAATACCTGCCAAATCTAGCGCCGCCTCGATACCTGAGTTACCACCGCCGACGACCGCAATATCTTTACCTTTAAAGAATGGGCCATCACAGTGCGCACAGTAGGCAACGCCTTGACCCACGTTTTCATCTTCACCCGGCACACCAAGCTTACGCCACTGAGCACCGGTCGCTAAGATAATACTGCGCGTCTCAAACGTTTCCCCAGTGTTGAGATGAATACGGTAGTTTTCTTCTTCAGTTTCACTGATTTCTTTGACGCTGACATGCTCTTTCAGCGTAATGTCATATTCGTGCAAATGTTTCTCGAAGTTCGCTGACAGCTCACTACCGGTTGTTAAAGGTACAGAGATTAAGTTCTCGATATCCTGCGTGTCTTTCACTTGTCCACCGATACGGTCGGCGACCATAGTAACTTTTAAACCTTTACGCGCGGTATAAATCGCCGCCGCCACGCCAGCAGGGCCTGCACCGATAATCGTTACGTCTTGCTGCTCTAACTGCTCAGCGTCATCAGCCACTTCGCTCAATAAATCAGGGAACTGCTCTTGTAACTTCTCAATCAATTTAGCCGTATCAATTTTACCATTGGCAAAAGGTTTACCATTTAAGAATACCGCCGGTACACCTTGAATGTTATTAGCCTCGACTTGCTCTTGAAACAAGGCACCATCAATCATCTCGTTACTGATGTCATCGTTGAGCAGCGCAAATTGGTTCAGCGCTTGCACCACATCCGGACAGCTATGGCAAGACAGCGAGACATAAGTCTGAAACTGTAGCGGCTTATTAAAACGCTTAATCAGTTTTTGAATCCCTTCATCCAGTTTTAAGGTATGACCGCCCGCTTGCAAAATCGCCAAAATCAGCGAGGTAAATTCATGGCCACCTGGAATACCGCTAAACACAATACCCGTATCGGTCAATGCATTATCAATATGACTGACGACTTTAAAACTAATTGGACTTGGTAAGCTGTCATCGGTTGCTGTTGCATCAAAATTAATCTTATCTGTGGTACCAGCGATTTTAGTTAAAAAATCAATCAGCTCAGCACGTTTGCTATGTTCGCCGCTACCCAATACAAAGGTAATGGGACGGGTCATGTTTTCACTATAGCTTTTGACTGCGTCTAATAAACCTTGATCTATCATGTTTGTTCCTCATTATTATCAGATATGTAACGTCAGCTATATCGCTGCACATTTAAATAGGGTTTGGTGACAAGCTAAGTATCTGATTTAAAAAGCCATAAATACTTGGCTTACCACCTTTGATACGTCTATTATCAATGCTTTGGACGTACCACGCAAGCCGATAAACTCAAACTTTATGTTTAATAAAACAAATCATAAATAGGCATTACTATTTAATTTTTAAACCTATCAATAAAAGAAAATCCATGACAGTCATGGTATCGGGTAAATTTTTTCGCTACAATCAGATGAGGCGAATAAGAAACACTCTTATTTACCGGTCGGCAGATTGACCGCTAGTTGTCGTTAGCAAATGCCCTTTCTGCTGCACACAAGCCTGTTCAAGACTGAGCTGAATTGCGATTTGGCTTGGTAAGAATGAAGTCTCACAATCATATCAATTCATCAGAGCACTCTTAACTAAAATGCGCTATGGCTTTACTAAGCCTGCGCTTCATAACAAGGATGACAACATGAGAAAGACTGATACATGGCAAGACAACAGAGATATTATTTGCGAACTTAAGCAAAAAGACAGCTACTTTGCGAGCATTTTTGATGAGCATACCAAGCTTGATCAGCAAATCAACCAGCTCGATAAGGATGTGGTGACGCACGCCAGCTGTGACGAAGAAATAGAAAAGATGAAAAAGCGCAAGCTGCACTTAAAAGATGAGATTTATAAAATAATCGATAAAAATAAACTCAATTCTGCGGTATAAACGCTTTAGTTTATAACGCTACCTGATTCAATAGCGGCTTGG
>NZ_DAINDI010000091.1:7090-8443 GCF_036731945.1 Psychrobacter sp. | reverse complement strand
CTGTCACTATCACGCGATCCCCGACGGCGACTTTCTCACCGCTCGTACGGCACATCCATTCAGCAGCCCCAACAATAGGTACACTAAAGCGTACGACGCCTGCGCGCTCTAACTGCGGCGCGACGATAATCATCCCAGTTTCACCGATGATGACACTACCGCCCAACCCTGCTTTGGTGCGATCGACAGATAATGGTTTAATAAATTTAAACCAAGCCAATAAAAAGATAGCCGAAAGTACCAACCAAATAATGATTTGCAACGATACAGAAATGGGTAGCAACCACGAAAGAGCAGCCACGATGATAGCCGCTCCGCCAAACCACAGGCTGGCAAACGTCGGTACAAACATCTCAATGATTAGCAATACAAAGCCTAATACCAGCCAGTGCCACGGTTCAAGCATCCAAAGCATCTCCATAATTGCTCATTCCCTATCTTTGTCATTCTAGCTTTCAATGTAGCACATTTCGTCCTCAAACAACGCTTTAAAAGTTATAGGCATAAAAAAACGACCACCGAAGTGATCGTTTTTTATTTTAATCAATATTTAATTCTATTATTAATATAGAACTTAATGTTCAATTAATTAGAATTTAAGGTGAGCACCTACAGTCCAAAGGTCGGCATCACTACCTAGTTTGTCATATTCTGCTTCAACGCTGAAGTCAGGATTGACTGAGTAACCAAGACCAACACCACCAGCTAGACTAGTATCACTATCTGAGTAAGTTTCAGTTCTTATCTCAGTACCACCGATGTTACGAGTGAAGTCACCTTCTACTTTAGTTTTTGCAACACCTAGTTTACCTTTAGCATATAAACCAGTGTTAGGGAATGCATAACGGTAAGTACCATAAGCGCCGTAAGTTTTGGCATCGATATCGCCACCACGATAATCAGCGTCATCTGAACCTACATATTCAGCTTCTATACCAAAGTTAGGATCAAAGTTGTAACCACCGTATACGCCGTAAGCGGTTGGCTTATCAGCACCATCTACGTCTAGGTCGAACTGACCAACTTTTACGCCAACGTAAGGCTGGCCTGTATAACCATTACCATAAGATACGGCAGCTTGTGCACCCATGCTTAGTAAAGAACCAGCAGCTAGAGCAAGTAGAGTTTTTTGTAGAGTTTTCATGTGTAGCTCCTTAAAATCAATTTGGACAAACAAGTTATTTATTTATGTGGGCTTTTTAGCCATATCGCCTTGTTTGCTAACGATGTATACATAGTAACAAACCATGTCAAAAACTCTGTCAGTGTTTAATGGTAAGAAAGTTAACTTTTGCAAGTGTTTGTCGGCCCTTGGGTTACAAAGGGCTAGATATGAAATCTTTTGTTACAATC
>NZ_DAINDI010000091.1:0-7080 GCF_036731945.1 Psychrobacter sp. | reverse complement strand
CCTATTTTGAGTAATATTCCCTACTCATTAACAACGACTGAGAGTCAACATTAAAAAGGCGCATCCCGAAAGATACGCCTTTTATTATAAAATCAACGTCGATTTAAGCTTTAATTAAGCTTATTTTTTATCTTCGTCAACTTCAGTAAACTCAGCATCGACGACATCGTCATCCGCTTGGTTATTGTTACCAGCATTATCAGCGCCTTGTTGGAACTGGCTTGGATCCATACCTTCTGCGCCAGCCCCAGCATCAGCATAAATCTTCTGGCTGATTGGTAAGAAAGCATTGTCTAGCGCTTCAAGTTTTGCTTTGATGTCATCATGATCATCTTCTTTAGCAGCCGCTTCAAGCTCAGAGATGGCAGTTTCTACTGTTGATTTTTCATCCTCAGTGACTTTATCGCCAGCTTCTTTTAGCGCTTTTTGTACCGCATGAATACGACCATCTGCTTCGTTACGTACCTGCGCAAGGTTAGCAAATTTCTCATCTTCAGCAGCGTTCGCTTCCGCATCACGCACCATTTGTTCGACTTCTTCGTCCGACAAACCAGAGTCCGCTTTAATTTGGATACTTTGCGCTTTACCAGTACCTTTGTCTTTTGCTGAGATGTTCATGATACCGTCAGCGTTAATATCAAAGGTAACTTCGATTTGCGGCAAACCACGGGGCGCTGGTGGAATATCCGTCAAGTCAAAGCGACCAAGCTGTTTGTTTTGGTTAGCGATTTTACGCTCACCTTGATACACCTGAATCGTTACGGCTGGCTGGTTGTCTTCAGCCGTTGAGAAAACTTGTGATTTCTTAGTCGGAATCATGGTGTTTTTCTCAATGATTGGCGTCATGACACCGCCCATGGTTTCGATACCGAGCGTCAATGGTGTTACGTCGAGCAATAGAACGTCAGTTTTGTCACCAGACAATACCGCACCTTGAATCGCAGCACCAGCGGCAACCGCTTCGTCAGGGTTCACATCTTTACGTGGCTCTTGACCGAAGAATTCTTGTACTTTTTGCTGTACTAATGGCATACGAGTCTGACCACCAACTAAGATGACATCATCAACATCGCCAACTTTTAGACCAGCATCTTCAAGGGCAGTTTTACAAGGACCCATCGTGCGTTGTACCAACTCTTCCGTTAAGCTCTCAAGTTTTGAGCGGCTGATAGTGACAACCAAATGCTTAGGACCACTGCTATCGGCAGTGATATATGGTAGGTTGACTTCAGTGCTTTGGGCACTTGATAGCTCGATTTTTGCTTTTTCTGCCGCTTCTTTTAGACGCTGCATCGCAAGCGAGTCACCTTTTAGGTTGACGTCTTGGTCTTTTTTAAATTCATCAACCAAATAATCGATCAACGCTGAGTCAAAGTCCTCACCGCCAAGGAAGGTATCACCATTGGTCGCTAGTACTTCAAACTGCTGCTCGCCATCAACGTCAGCGATTTCGATGATTGATACGTCAAAAGTACCACCACCCAAGTCATAAACGGCAACGGTGCTATCGCCCTGTTTTTTATCCATACCGTAAGCAAGTGCGGCAGCGGTTGGCTCGTTAATAATACGTTTTACATCAAGACCAGCGATTTTACCAGCATCTTTGGTTGCTTGACGCTGTGAGTCATTAAAGTACGCAGGTACGGTTACAACAGCTTCGGTAACGCTTTCACCAAGATAATCTTCTGCTGTTTTTTTCATTTTTTTCAAGATTTCAGCAGAAACCTGTGGTGGTGCTAATTTTTTACCGTTAATCTCAACCCATGCATCACCGTTATCAGCTTTAGCGATTTTATAAGGCACCATACCGATGTCTTTTTGCACCACTTTGTCATCAAAACGACGACCAATCAGACGTTTAATGGCAAATAAAGTGTTGTTCGGGTTGGTCACCGCTTGACGCTTAGCCGACTGACCAACAAGGATTTCGTCATCTTTATAAGCGACAATCGATGGCGTGGTACGTGTACCTTCAGCATTTTCAATGATTTTAACTTTATCACCTTCCATCACCGCGACACATGAGTTCGTTGTACCCAAGTCAATACCAATTACTTTACCCATAATTAATTGCTCCTAATTTATTTTTAAATAAGCTATTTATCTCATCAGACCGAACCTAGCAGATACCAGACGGTCACTTGTTGTTCTATATAGGTTTGAGGCTGTATTATTTCAAGTCATTTAACTGGCAAAAAATGTCTTTTATGTGATTTTTTGTGTAAACCCTTATTAATAGTAAGGTTTAGCGTGGTTAAAGACTTATTATGTAAAATATTAACCTCTGCATGGTTAAGCTTGTAGAACCTACTGCCCAACGCGAACCATCGCAGGGCGCAGCAAACGACCATTTAGGCTATAGCCCTTTTGCAGTACCGTACCCACAGTATCAGCTTCGGCTTCTGGGTCAATGCCAACCGCTTCATGCAAATCAGCATTAAATTTCTCGCCTTGTGGCTCAACCACTTCTACGCCGTTTTTGTTTAAGACATCTAATAATGCTTTATGCGTCAATCTGACACCTTCGGTGACAGGGTCATCTGCTTGAGCATTTTCGATAGCGCGCTCTAAATTATCGACCACTTCTAATAGCTCTTTGGCAAATTTTTGCAGGGCAAATTTTTTGCTCTTATCGGCTTCTTGCTCCATACGTTTTTGTGCATTGTAAGCTTCAGCATTGGCGCGCGCTGTACCTTCTTTCGCTTGCTTGACTTCACCTTCTAGCTCAGCGATACGCGCTTTAAAAGTATCTAAATCGATATCGTTTTCGATAGTGCTTTCTTCCCCTGAGTTTTGCTGTGGATTAAACTCTTCTAGCGTTTCTTTTAAGATACTATCGTCGTGCTCGACATTGTCATGAGAAACGTTGTCGTGTGGCACGTTTTGATCAATATTTTCGTGGTTATTATTCTGCTCGTTCATGATGGCTCCTTTATATAATTATGAATAAGGCTATTAACTGAATAATGATGGATTAGAAAACAACACCATAAATTGGCCAGATAATGAAATAATCGACCATTAGCCAAACCGTGATTTTATAAATCACCTATGGTTAGCAATAATTTTTAACTACCTTCTGATAGCTGATTAATAAAGGTGACACGGGTAAATTTCAAGCCTACTGTGCAGAATTTTTATCGCTGGTTATAAATACCGCCTTAATCCATGACAGCGTTATGTTAATACTTAAGACGTTTGTTCCCTCTAAAACAACCTTACTCCCTTTACCATTGTCGTCAATAAGTAATTCATTTCACTAACAAAACCTACAAAAAAACGTCAGTTAAGCCAAGTAAATTACTATTGGCCCGCAAACTATTACTAAATAATACTCAACTTTATTTTTGCCTATCTTATGATAACTACAAATATAATTTATCGTTTATGGGAGGTGTTATGCCTTATTCAGCGACATTATCAGTCAACACCTTACTTAATAAAGCAGTAAGGACACTAAACCTTACGTCTTTAGGTCAAGAAAAACCTGAGCGTTTATCTAATAAACCTTCGAATGACTCTTTAGAGAGTGGTAAACAAGAGCCATTACCCATCAATACTTTGCAAATAAGCACTGACGATAGGCAATCCTGCATTGACAGCGAGCACCTATCTATTAGAGATAAAGTACTGCATCACAATTTGCTGACGGCCTATCAGCCCCATCTATTGCATTATGCAATGAAAAGTATCGGTCTTTTGCCAGAGGCGGTATTAGACAGCTTGGTCGGTTATCTAGATGGACCAACGGCTAAGCAGTATGAACACGTTGATGCGCACCTGCGCCTGATTCTGGCGGTGAATAGTAAGCTTAAAACCCCTTTACAGATCTCAGAGATGGGTGAGCTGCGTAAACGCTTTGCCACTGATGCTGTTGCTATGCAAACGCCTAGAGTTTGGCAACAGGCAAGCTCTTCATTATTCGACAGTATAAAACCTTTTACCAAGAAAAATGAGCCTAGCATCAATTGGGAAGATAAGACGATTGCCAACGCGGATGATGGCGATATGCTGATTCGTTGTTATCAAAAGCAAGTAAACACAGCAGGCTTTAGCTTTAAAAAGAAAGCCAAAACCAATCCTGATGAAACCGTCATGTTATTTTTCCATGGGGGTGGCTTTTGTATTGGCGATATCAACACTCATCACGAGTTTTGTCATGCCGTCTGTGAGCGAACAGGCTGGCCAGTGGTCAGTGTCGATTATCGCCTAGCGCCTGAATATCCTGCGCCTACGGGGTTAAGAGATTGTATTGCCGCTTATGCTTGGTTAGCGGATAATTGCCAAACATTCGGGGCATTAGCGTCGCGTATTGTTTTGGCAGGAGATAGTGCAGGCGGCGGCTTATCAACCATGATTGCCCAACAAGTTATCACGCCATCTGCAAAAGCATGGCAAGACTTAGGGATTGATGGGCAAAAAACGTTTGAGATATTACAGCTCCTACCGCAGCCACTGGCTCAAATGCCTTTATATCCCGTAACGGATATCGAAAATGACTATCCAAGCTGGGAGCTATACGGCGAAGGGTTATTGCTCGATCACGCCGATGTGGCGGTTTTTGATGCGGCTTGTTTAGAAAATAGTCCGCTGCCACGTCAACATATTTTGACGTCGCCTATGCTCGGTGACAATCGCCACATTTGCCCGACCTATGTGGTCGCTGCCGAACTCGATGTCTTACGTGATGAGGCGTTTGCGTATGCCAAGCAGTTAGAGGATTATGGTAGAGCTGTCCAAACTTATACGGTCTATGGTGCGCCGCATGGCTTTATTCATTTTATGAGCGTGCACCAAGGACTTGAGCAGGAAACCAATCATATTATCCATGGCTTTGCTGACTTTGTACGTGACGTCATCAGTACACAAAATTTATTAGCAGCCTAATAAATAAAACGGCTGTTATCACTAAAAAGTGAGGTTGGCGTTTAATAGGCAATTCGAGATTTATTGCAACTAAATCGTCAAGGACATTAATATGATAAAGATAGTTTTTATGAATTCGGCTGGCCGTTTAACGTAATGAGCCAAACTTCAGAACGTGAGCCTAAACGAAAAGGTATACCCCAAAACCCATAACCTGACGATACCACAAAGTGACCTTTACCGATTTTTTCGTAGCCGTAGCTCAAGCGATTAATCGCCTTTACAATAAAGTTAGCTGGAAATATTTGCCCGTTATGGGTATGTCCTGAAACCTGTAAATCAATCGGTAACTGACTATGCGCCATAATATCGCTCGGTCGGTGATCTAATAAAATCACTGGCTCAGCAGTATTCACTTGTTCGAGCAGTTCGGCCGTCGCTACCCTCTGCCGTTTATGATTATCAAAACGTCCAACGAGCCAAACCGGCTGACCTTGATGCGACAGACAAATCTCTTCATCGTTGAGCAACTGCACGCCAGCAGCTTGTAAAGCTTCACTAATTGGCTGCTCGTGACCGTACAAATCGTGATTACCTAACGTCGCATAGACACCGTAGCGCAGACTACTTACCAGCTTTGCCAAGTCTTCTGCCATATGGTATTGAGCAAACGCTTCAGTGTTGTCATCCATAATATCGCCTGGCATCAACAGTATGTCTGCTTGATAGCGCTGCACAACGTCATTGAGCCGTTCGATAGATTTATTGCCAAATAAACGGCCCAAATGCAAATCACTGGCTACCGCAATACGCAGCGAGTAATTTAGCGGCTTATTAATCTTGACAGACAGCTCGCGTACCGCCGGCACGTAAGCGTTATACAGCGTATAGCTAAATAGGCCTATAAAGAAAACTAGGGCAAAAATGCGTAAGCCAATACTAATTACGTCTGTATCATAAAAAGTAGGAATACCCAAAGCATTTAAAAGCCAAAAACCACCATATACTAGACTACTCAATAGCGCCGTTAGTAGCATAAAGTGCATCACCATCATCCAAGCACTTATCCAGCGATAGCTATTGGCAAATGATTTTGTGACGCTAAGCAGCAAAAGAGCATTAGTAGCCGCAAAGACAGCAATCCAAGTGTTTTGTATTAATAAAGGCGTGCTCCAAGGCTGTAGCCACCATTCTAGACTGCACGCTGCGCCAAAACTAAACAGCTGCAGGAGGACAATAATAGTGATAATGAACGCGTAACGCATGAGAATTCCTAGCGAGATAATATTTTGTTAAAGCGTTTGCTGGGTTGTGGCGGTATTTATAAATTAGCGGATTATAGCGCCTGCTTTTTCAATACTTGTGACCGCTAGGATAACTACTGCGCCGACTGCAAGGTAATCATCCATATCTCAGAGCGCGTGCCAAGCCTAAAGGGTACTGCACCAATACCATAGCCAGAAGTCACCAAAAACTGCGTGCCCTCACTGTACTTTGCCCCATAAACCAGCGGCGTAAACCACTTTAGTAATATCGTTAAAGGAAATATCTGCCCGCCATGTGTATGCCCTGACAGGTGCAAATCGATCGGCAAACCCTTTATTTGTTCCAAGTCAGCAGGGCTGTGCTCTAAAAATACCACCGGCTTATCCGCCCTCACTTCACTAAGCAAATCTATCGCTGCCGGACGTGCGGGATCTGTCTCATCTGAACGCCCTATCAGCAAGACTGAATCGTCTAACCAAACGCTTTTATTGTCAATTACCTGTATCCCTGCGCGTTCAACAGCCTTGGCAATCGCCACTTCGTTACCAGAATAATCATGATTGCCTAAAGTGGCATAGACACCGAGCGGCGCTGTCAATTTTGATAAATGCGCATGCATATTGGTAGCGTCATAAGCGTCGAATCATTCATGACGTCGCCTGCGATGACCACGACATCAGGATTCTGGGCATCGATCAGCTTTACCATCTTATCAATCTGCCGATTGCCAAACCATCTACCCAAATGCGTATCAGACACCAAAGCAATTTGCAGCGGCTGCTTAAGCGGCTTATCTGTCGTGACGTTTAGACGATGGACGACAGGTGAATAGGCATTAAATACCGCCAAGCCCACAATGCCAATATAAGTTATCGCTGCAACGGCGCGTATAAGTTTTGGCTGAATTTTTTGCTTAAGAATATAAACATATATCAAGGCAATAACCGC
>NZ_DAINDI010000090.1:0-8834 GCF_036731945.1 Psychrobacter sp. | reverse complement strand
TATTCGAAATTTGGTACAGACGTCTTTGCGTTCAATCATTGGCGAAATGGATTTAGACAGTGCGTTGTCAAGCCGTGATGAAATCAAAACCAAGCTCAAATATGCCATCTCAGAGGATATCGCTGATTGGGGTATTACCTTAAAGACGGTAGAAATCCAAGATATCAATCCCTCGCAAACCATGCAAGCCTCGATGGAAGAGCAGGCAGCGGCAGAGCGTCTACGCCGTGCTACCGTCACCCGTGCCGATGGTCAAAAGCAAGCGGCTATCTTAGAAGCCGATGGTCGCTTAGAAGCGTCACGCCGAGATGCTGAAGCACAAGTGGTGTTGGCGAAAGGCTCAGAAGAATCTATTCGTCTGATTACCGCAGCAATGGGCGACGAGGAGATGCCGATTGTTTACTTATTGGGTGAGCAATATATCAAATCGATTCGTCAGTTGGCGGAGTCCGATAACGCAAAAATGGTAGTATTACCCGCCGACATTCTAGGTACAATCAAAGGCATGGTAGGGGATAAGCTAAAGGTTTAGCTCAGCAGGTTTTAAGTGTCTTTGAATCTGTTATAAAAATAGTCAGTGAGTGTTTTACGTGCTGGCTATTTTTTTGAATTTTACTTTATACGTAACTATCTCGCTGATTTTTTAGCATACGTTACTTTATTTTTAATAACAATAATAATTCAAGGAAAATAATAATGGCTAACGAAGATATTCATACTGAAATAACGGCTATGAATGAATTTTCCCAAGGCAGTCCGTTACCTTATAGCGTGCTTGATGCCACGCATATCAATGCCGCCTATCCTGAGCAGAAACTAGAGATTCGTGGGGGCGGTTACGGCTCAGACGCAGCGGCGCATCCAACCAATCCTAATCAATTTTACGCCCTTACTGACCGTGGGCCTAATGCCGACTTTGACGGAATTGCTGGTAAAGGTAAACAGTTTCTTGTACCAAATTATACGCCGTCCATTGGACTTTTTGAGCTACAAGCTGATGGCAAAATTATCAAAGTAAAAGAAATAATTCTAAAAGATAGCAATGGCAATCCTATCTCGGGACTACCGAACCCCAAGGCTTTTGGCGGCACTAATGAAGTACCTTATGATGTCCATGGCCAGCCGATGACAGTCAATCCACAATTACCTTTTGATGCAGTGAGCAATCCGATCAAAACTGATATCAATGGTTTAGACCCTGAAGGGCTCGCAGCGCTGCAAGATGGCAGCTTTTGGGTCAGTGATGAGTACGGTCCGCACCTTGTACATTACGATGCCAAGGGCGTAGAGATTGAGCGTATCAATGCGTTTGCCAATGATGAGCGTAATAATGTGATGGTTGAAGGTAAGCCGATTTTGTTACCGACGGAATTTACCAAACGCCGTGCCAATCGTGGCATGGAAGCATTAACCATTACGCCTGACCAAACGACGCTTGTCGGTATCATGGAGTCTTCTATGGACAATCCCGATAAGTCAGGGCGACTCTCTAGTTTGGTACGTATGGTAACGATTAATCTGGTTTCAGGGCAGATAGCGCAGTATTTATATCGATTGGATAATGCACAGCACGTCACTTCTGGTATCGTGGCTTTGAGTAGTCATGAGTTTTATTTGATTGAGCATGATCGAAAATTCCTGCTCCAAGATAAGTCAGCACAAAAACTCATTTATAAAATTGATATCACGCAAGCAACAGATATTGAAACTATTTTAAATGATGGAAGCGTTAGGCAAGATGAGACTGTTGGTTTGACCATCAATGAACAAACGCTTGAGCAGTTGATTGCCATAGATGAAGAAAACTGGCAAATCCTTGAAAACATAAACATCACGCCTGTTAAAAAGACCTTGGTCGTCGATGTGCTAGCGAGTTTAGATTATCCACATGATAAGCTTGAAGGCTTATGGTTACGACAAGATGGTTCACTGGGTCTACTCAATGATGATGATTTTGCAATGACAGATACTGATATAATCAATCCAAAAAGTAGCGTCGAGCAAAAGTATCTCGATAAAGAAAAAACCATTGAAGATGCCAATCGCTTATATATTGTTATGCCGTCAGAGTAGGTTTATTTATTATTAATTGATTTACTATAAAGAAAACGCATTTATCGCAAACCATAAAAAAGACCTCGCCTTTGCAAAGTCTTTTTTTATTATAAAGGGTAGATTAAAAATTTTTAAATTACTTTAGAGAAGCGATTTTTATGTTTTTTCTCGAGATATTCATCGAACACCATAGCGACATTACGCCCTAATAGACGACCTTTTGGCAGGACGCGAATACCAGCTGCGTCCATGTCAATCAAGCGGTCCTCTTGCATCTCGCCCAATTGCTGAATTTCATCGATAAAGTAAGTAATAGCATCGATACCGAATTTCTGATTAACGTCTCTAAAGTCGATATAGTCATGACAGAGCAAATTCATAATCACGTATTCACGCAGACGATCTTTAATCGAGGTTTTAATCACATTAACCGCTGGCATGATCGCTGGATTATCACGTGCGGCATCTATATTTTCTTTATAAACTTGCAAATCCGTATGGTTTTGCAAAATATAACTGCTATTGGCGTTAGAGATTTGGCTGATTGACGACACGCCAAAGCCCAACAAATCGCAATCGCCCATGATGGTATAACCCTGAAAATTACGATGTAATTTGCCTTCGCGCTGGGCGATAGCAAGCTCATCGTCAGGTTTGGCAAAATGGTCGATACCGATATATTGATAACCGGCCTCACTCAAGGTATTGATGGTATTACCAAGCATCGTAAGCTTCTCAGCTGGCGTCGGTAAATCTGCCTCTTTAATTTGGCGTTGCGATTTAAAGCGCTCAGGCAAATGAGCGTAATTGAATACCGATAAACGATCGGGTGACATCTCGATAACACGGCGTACGGTCTTGTCTAGAGTCGTTGGCGTTTGATGCGGTAAGCCGTAAATCAAATCGACGTTGGTAGAATGGAAGCCCAATCTACGCGCTTCAGCAAGCACGTTCTCAATCAATTCAGCAGAGTTGATACGGTTGACGGCGATTTGTACTTTTTCGTCTAAGTCTTGTACGCCTAGACTGACGCGGTTAAAACCAAGGTTACGCAGTACCGTTAGTGTCTCGTCGCCAAGCTCACGTGGGTCGATTTCAATAGAGTAATCGCCTTGGTCTTCTGGCAAAAATTCAAACTGGGTCTGCAAAAACTCCCAAAGTTTTATCAACTCATTATCTTGTAGAAAGGTTGGTGTACCGCCACCGAAATGCAGCTGCTTGACCAGTGGATTTTTACGATCGGCTGGCGTTTTTAATAGGCTACGTTTGTGCTTAATCTCCGCCATTAAATATTCTAAATAATCGCCAGCATCGCTGTTCTTTTTGGTGATAATTTTATTACAAGCACAGTAATAGCAAAGGTGACGACAAAACGGAATATGGAAATACAGCGATAAGGGCGCATCGGCTTCGCGCTCTTGCAAAATCTTAGTCTCCAGCCCCTCAGGCATCGGTGAAAATTCTAACGCGGTCGGGTAGGAGGTATAACGCGGTCCAGAACGATTGTATTTATTGATAATCTCTTCATCGAATGCTGGTAGCTGCTTACTGGTAATGCTGCCACGGGTACTGGCATAGGGATTGGGCATCTCAACCACAGGGCGTGCAGTAGTAGGCTGCGCGTCGGCATGAGCGAAAGACTTTTGGTCGCTATTGATATCGGCTGGTTCTGACATGCGAGATTCCTCGGTTTAACTGTATAAATCGCCACTTAAGTAATAAGTAGTATAACAAATCAATATTCATAGTGGCATGGACGGTAAGTTCTCGTATATACCCATAAAGTTGTATTGCTATCTGCAATAAAAAAAAGACTTCAGGATTGCCCTAAAGTCTTTTTATTATAATTAATAATTTAGCTAGAATTATTCTCTCAATTTGATCACTTCACCAACCGCTTGTTTAGATATTTCACTCTTACTAAACGGCAGACGAATCCACTCTTTATCTGAATAACGGCGCGTCTGATCACGATGATAAGGGCGCGTCGTATCTCCTGCTTGTGAGTAGGCAAGCAGCGCCTCTACAACAGGGCCTTTAGCATCAAAAGTCACCGCTTGCATATAGGTTGGGCCATTATTAATGATATAATTACCAGCCTCATTGACTCCTTCACCTCGAGCAACGTTAAAGATACCTTCGCTACCGTAACCACCATGCATAGCAATGTGCTGATTGTTCTTGCCAGCATCTAGTACATATTGCAGCTCACCTAAGCTTGCATCAAGTGCAATGCCCTCGTTTTGGAAGTAGGCAATCGCATCGCCCAAGGCTTGGCGAGTCTGTGCGGTGATTTTTAGCTCGCGCGGTGTGTTGATGGGGTCGGCTTCGTTGAAGGGGACTTTAAACGAATCATTTGTATATTCACTAAAACCCGCCTTGTTCCAAAACTCTCTAAACACATGCGCGCCTCGGCTGTTGGTATTATTGCGACGATCCCAATTACTCAGGATGCTACAAGCTTGTTTGGCATCGATAGTTGCGCCACCTGCTAGAGGTAGCATAGGGTTGGCATTACAATCGGCTAGGACATCATCGAGAACCAACTCGGCCGCATAGCTACGATTGCCATAAACGACGTCTTGCATATTGTCTAAGGTAAAGGTAGTGCCACCCAAGTTATCTGAGTTATCCAAACGGTCTAATACTTGCTGAAATGCCATGCGTGTGCGCAAAGAAAGTGGTACGCCTTCTGGGCTAGTCGCACTAGGGAATGGCGTTAAACGGCGACGTAGCAGCGGTGAAAACCCTGTTAATGGCTCATCTAAGTTGCTCAACCAATAAGTGTCATTCGAGTTAAGCACATAGTCGTCACGAATTAAGAAAGGCAGATTTGAGCGCCCAAAGATGCCCGCTTGCGGCGAATCAGCGTCTTTACCCCATTCGCAATCAGCCTTGCTGCCATCTAATGCTGGTAGACCAAAACTGACGATGGCTTGTAAATAAGGCTTACCAGTAGTACAGCTATTTAATTTATCTGCGGTGACATGCGGCACGGTTGAGATGTCAGCATAAAGTGCTTTGCCATAGCGGTCGGTGGCGATGGTGTTGACGAATCCTAGCCCAACCTGATCTTGCATTTTATCCACCAAATCCTCGACGCTGGTGGCTTGATTCATACTGCGCCATTGGTTCAGTGAGCGAGCGTTTTCAGCGGCGGCATCACGGATAGTAAAGGCGATATTGTTCGCGCCCCAAGGTGGCAGTAAACCGTTGACTTGATCGACAGCTATCATAGGACCAAAATGTGACGAATAAACCGATCTGACCAGCGTCTTATTGTCTGGCAGTTGGATAGTGACGTCATCCTTTTTAATATCGCGCTGCTCAACGACGCCTGCACTATTGGTATAGTTGTACTTCATTGGGTTGCCGTCTACTAGGCTGAGCTGATAAAGGGTAAAGCGCTTAGCAGTCGATACCGTATGGCTCCACGCGACGTCTTTATTAAAGCCAATGTTGGGGAAAGGTTGGCCTTGTTGTCCTGCTCCCATGACGTCAAGCTTACCTGGCAGTGTTAAATGAAATTCATAAAAGCGCTGTAAACCTTCCCATGGTTCATGAGGATTGCCATAAAGGATACCACTTTTGGTGCCCGTGACTTCGCTACCAAAGGCATAGGCGTTACTGCCGCCATCCGTTACATTGATGGTTGTCATATCAAAATCAAAGCCTGAGGACAAATCCGCGGCCGACTCTGATGTTAGGTCGTTCTCTGGCTCTATAGAAAGCGTACGCATTCGCGAGCTACCCATGATGCCTTTTTCGACGGTAGGCGCCGCAGTGGCAATAGGCGCGACAAAGTTTGATAGACCACCGCGCAGATTGGCCTTGCCATAAAGCGCTAGCAAATCATCGGTCGTGATTTCACGAACCCATTCAGCGCCGGCACAGGCAGGGTCTTCAATATTTTTGACGCCTTTGTCACGCAAATAGCGGCTATAACCGGCGGCATAACCGGCTACTGCATCCAAAACCTCGGGCTCTTGTGCGTCCAAAAACTGTTTACGCTTAGCGTCTGAGTTATACCAAGTATAAAAGACATCACTATCGATATCTCCCTTATCGCCTAGATAGCGCATACTCTCACCCTTAGCGATTACAATTTCACGCGCCAGTGAGCAGATATTGTCTTCGGCAAAGGCATACCCGACGCCATAACCCAAGCCTTTATAGTTTTTAGCAGTGATGTGCGGGATACCAAACTCAGTGCGCTGGATATCCGCCGCATAAGTACTATCGCTAGTATCGTCGTCTATATTGCCGTTAAAATTGTCGTTATCCGAACAGCCAAACAATCCCAGAGTGACTGCCATCGTTAATAGCGTGAGTGTGTGTACACGCCGATTAAGCACGTTGATGCTCATAAGCTTACCCATCCATGGTTAATTACGGTTGTATAAAGCGCTAACGAAAATCACCGCCAAGCTTTATGTGTCAATAAAATCCTTTTATTGCCATGCCTTTATCTGTCTTATTTTCTATTTTTTTGAATGAAATAATGAATAAGAAAAATTAAAAACATTTATCAATCATATAACACTTTTAAATATCTATGCTAGCGAATAAATCGCAGAATTTAGGCGTTGATGTTTTTTTAGAGTTAGTCAAAAACTAGCTTTCTTTATTGAAAAATAGGCTAGAAATAATAAGGTTTAAACCGATTGATAAAAATAGAACACGACATTTGCGCGCTGATTCATAATGCTCTATTATCGATAAATCTCTATAGTAGGAAACGCTGATGTCGTTCGCCCAAGTCTATACGCGCTCAGTCGTCGGACTGCACGCCCCGCAAGTCATTATCGAGGTGCATTTATCACAAGGCTTGCCAGCGCTGACCATTGTCGGCTTGCCTGCCGCCGCTGTGCGCGAAAGTAAAGACAGGGTACGCTCGGCGATTTTGAATTCGGGCTTTCAATTCCCTAATCGGCGTTTAACGATTAATCTAGCACCAGCAGACTTGCCAAAAGATGGTGCAAGATTGGATTTGCCAATAGCCATCGGTATTTTGGCCGCCAGTGGACAGCTTGAGCCAGAAACGTTATCAGGGTTTGAGTTTATCGGCGAGCTGGCGCTTAATGGCGAGCTGCGACAAGTGAGCGGTAGCTTGGCAGTAGCACGAGCGATAAAATCAGAAATGCTAGCAGCATGTAAAAATACTGAACAAGATTCGCCGCTACGTCAGTTAATCGTGCCTTGTGACAATGGAGCAGAGGCTAGCCGTGTCGACGGGGTGACGATATTAGCGGCGCAAAACTTAAAGGCAGTCTGTAATCATTTGCAGTCGCTCGCAGAGTCTAGCCTGATAGATGAGCGCTTAGAAGTTGTGCAAGCAACCGCCGTGCAGAGTAAAGTTGCTTATAAAGTTGATTTGGCGGATGTTAAAGGTCAGCATCATGCTAGGCGGGCGTTAGAGATTGCCGCCGCTGGTGGTCATTCGATACTGTTTACTGGACCGCCGGGTTCTGGCAAGACGTTGATGGCATCACGGTTACCAACTATCTTGCCAGATTTAAGCGATGAAGATGCGTTGGAAGTCGCTAGTACGTATTCGGTGGCGGACAGCGACTATGATTACGGTACACGGCCATTTCGCCAAGTCCATCATACTATATCTGCGGTGGCGTTGGTTGGTGGTGGTTCTCGTCCCAAACCTGGCGAGATCACCCTTGCTAACAAGGGAATTCTATTTTTAGACGAGTTACCAGAGTTCGATCGTACGGTTTTAGAAGTATTGCGTCAGCCGTTAGAGGCCAAGCAAATCACCATTAGTCGTGCCAACTCGCAGCTTACTTTCCCGGCAGACTTTCAACTGGTAGCAGCGATGAATCCTTGTCCGTGTGGCTATGATGGTGACGGCTCGGGACGATGCCGCTGCCGACCTGAGCAAATCAAGCGCTATCAGGATAAGCTATCAGGGCCATTACTTGATCGGATTGACTTGCATATTACTGTGCCAGCGCTACCAATTGCTGATTTACAAAATGCGCAGGCTGGCGAAACCTCTGAGCAAGTCCGCACACGAGTCGCTGCTGCGCATAAGCAGCAATTAAAACGACAAAACAAGGTTAATAATGAGCTCAGTCCTAGCGAGATTGACCAATATATCCAGCTAGGTGAGGGCGAGCAGCAATTATTACAGCTTGCGCAGCAGCGTCTAAATCTATCTGCTCGCGGTTATCATCGGGTATTACGGGTCGCGCGCACCATTGCTGATTTGGCTGACAGTAATGTTATCACCAGCGCCCATGTATCAGAGGCTTTAAGTTACCGTAGTAAGTGATTTAGCGATTAAAACCTATCGGTAATGGCGCCTTCTGAGGCACTGCCAACGGTTTTGGCATATTTAGCCAGTACGCCGCGCTTTATATTTGGCTCTGGAGCGATCCACCTGCTTAAACGCTTCTCAATGTCTGCTTCGCTGATGTTTAAATTGATTTCATTGTTATCGGCATCAATGGTAATGGTATCGCCGTTTTCAATAATGGCAATCGGGCCACCAACCATGGCTTCAGGGGTGATGTGCCCGACGACAAAACCATGACTACCGCCAGAGAAGCGACCATCGGTAATTAAGGCAACATCATTGCCCAAACCACGCCCCATAATGGCAGAAGTCGGTGACAGCATTTCACGCATACCAGGGCCGCCTTTAGGGCCTTCGTAACGAATGACAACCACGTCACCTGCCACAACGGTGCCATCTAAAATCGCGGTCATGGCATACTCTTCTGAATCAAACACCCGAGCGGGACCCGTAAACTGCGGGCCTTCTT
>NZ_DAINDI010000089.1:5483-8997 GCF_036731945.1 Psychrobacter sp. | reverse complement strand
CTGATATCAATTTTTTGTAGCCTCTGTCTGCGCAGGCACAGCAAGCAAGAAAAATTGATATCAGCAGTGTGTGATGTATCAATAGTACTTTTCACTCACTATATTAAGACAGTAGTTTATAAACGGGCAATAAAAATGCCCTAACAAAGGTGTCAGGGCATTTTTGATAAATTAGGTATTGAACCAGCCAATATTGACTGGCGAAACGCTAAATTACCTTATTACATCGCTTGTTGCTGCTGAGCGGCCAATAGGTCTTGGTAGCTCACTTCTTTGTCCGTTACTTTGCCTTGCTCGATTAAATAATCAACCACTTGGTCTTCTAGCACTACTGACTCAATGTTAGCGCGTTGCTGCTTGTCATTGGTGTAGTACTCGATCACTTCTGCTGGGTCTTCGTAGTTTTCGGCGGCTTCTTTGATAAAGTTTTCAACACGCTCTTGGTCAACTTCTAAGCCTTTGGTGTCGATAACGCGAGCAACGATGATGCCAAGACGGGCAGCACGTAGCGCTTGCTCTTCAAACAGCTCATTTGGTAGCATGTCTTTATCGAAGCTATCAGCATTAGCACCGAACTGCTGTGAAAAACGTTGCATCATCATGTTGCGTTGACGATCGATTTCTTGCTCTAGCATGGCGTTTGGTACGTCAAACTCGTTCTTCTCTAGTAGCGCATCAAAGGTCGCTTGTTTTACTTGGCTACGCGCCGCATTTTTGATTTCGCGTTCCATGTTTTTACGCACGTCTTCTTTTAATTTCTCAACGCCGCCTTCTTTAACGCCGAATAGCTCTAGGAACTCGTCGTCGATTTCTGGAAGTTTTGATTTTTCAACCAATTTTACGTTGATTTTAAATTGTGCTTCTTTACCAGCCAAGTTTTCAGCTTGGTAATCTTCTGGGAAAGTGACGTCGATAACTTTTTCTTCGCCCGCTTTCATACCTTTGATGCCATCTTCAAAGCCTGGAATCATCTGATTGCTACCGATAACCAATTTGAAGTCTTCAGCAGAGCCGCCTTCGAATTTTTCGCCGTCGATTGAACCTTCAAAGTCAAAGGTCACTTGGTTGTCTTTGGCCGCTTTACCTTTTTTCTCAACGAACTCTTGACGCTGCTTTTGTAAGTTTTCGATCATGGTGTCAACGTCTTCGTCGCTGACAGTCGCTGTGTGACGCTCAACTTCGATTTCATCGATACCTTGGACGTCGATTTCTGGGAAGATTTCAACAGTCGCTTGATACACCAAGAAATCGTCTTCTAGTTTAACGTCGTCGATGTTTGGCATGCCAACAGCACGGATGTCTTCAGATTTGATCGCTTCAAATACGGTATCACGGATCACATCGTTGATGACTTCTTGCTGAATGCCGGCACCGTACTGTGAACGGATATGCGACATCGGTACTTTACCTTTACGGAAACCGTCAATCTTGGCGGTTTTCGCCACTTGGCTGATACGGCCTTCAACTTTGTTTTGAATTTTTTCAACGGGTACTTTAACCGTTAGCTGAGTTTCTTTGTTAGACAGCTTGTTGGTTGTGACTTGTAAATCTGTAGCCATATTCGTTACACCTTTAGGATTAAATAGAAATAGACAACCAGGCTGCAAAATACGCGTGTGCTACTGGTTGCCGTTGGAATAAATAGGGGATATTGCTAGCGCGCGATTTCGCAATCTGTGAGCGTAGCAATCGCTGACGGCACAAAAATATGAAACGCTTTATTCTAAATAAACGCTCTCAGATATCAATATTAACTGCTAATCGCCCGCATAATAACGCTTTTTGCTCAATTATACAGACAAATAACGGCTTTCAACAAAATTTTAAAAGTAGAACAGTATAATCTATCTGTTTATCAAAGTAAAAATTATCTGTTTAATCGCCCCGTGAGTGATTTATAAGCTTTGCTTCATTTTAACTGTTTCTAGCTGCCAACTTATCTTCAAATACGCTTATAACGGCAATTGTACCAATAACTGCTCAATGGCCTGACCACGATGACTGATGCTGTTTTTGTCCGTAGCGCTGAGACTTGCCGCCGTCGCTTGCAACTCTGGCAACCAGAACAGCGGATCGTAACCAAAGCCACCATCACCATACGGCGCGTCTAAAATCTCACCGTGCCATAAACCTTGGGCGATAATCGGTAGCGGGTCATCGGCATGGCGTACCATGGCCAATACGCAAACAAACATACCTTTGATAGGGTTATCTGGCTTGGCTGCACGAATAGGCTGCAAGTCAGCGATAAGCTTGGCGTTGTTTTTGGCGTCATTGCCATGCTCGCCGGCATAGCGAGCAGAATAGATACCGGGTGCGTTACCCAATACGGGTACACAAAGCCCTGAATCATCAGCAATCGCCGGCAGTCCACTGGCTCGGCTGGCATGACGCGCTTTGATAATAGCGTTCTCAATGAAGCTCAAACCATCCTCAATCGCATCATCGATATCAAGCTGACCTTGCGGGACAATCGTCACAGCCAAATCTGCCGCTGCAAATAAGCGTTTAAACTCCGCAAGTTTGCCTTTATTATTACTGGCAAGCACCCATTGATTGGCGAGCTTTGTTTGCGTTAAATGCTCTTGTGGAGTAAGGTTTGCGCTGCTGGCTTGCGTCATATTTTTTGTCCGTCATTAATTCGTTTCTACTGCTATATTCTAGGCTAGCACGAGCTAAATTACCAATGAGCATAACGAATCGTTGCTTCATAACATTTGGTAACTGATATTTGTCATCCCTCTTGCTATAATAGGCAACAAGCTACAGTGAATTATATCTTATAGCTTGTGAACTTTTAGTTAATAATACTTTTAAATGTTTATCATGGTTTTTGCCCACTATATATTTGTAAGTGCACTAACTAATAAGTGAGGCGCGCTTAAGATAATTTTAGCATGCAAGCCTTTTAGGTTTACCGCAATATGTTTAGCATATTGAGTAATGACTTTCACTAACAATAAACTAAGCCAATTTAGTCCAATAATTTATAGCGTTGATTTAAGCTATACCTAATACTAATGGCTAAACCAGCAAGGATAAAATAACTATGTCAAATATTACTTTACCAGACCTACCTTATGCAAAAGACGCGCTCGAGCCACATATCAGTGCTGAGACGCTAGAATACCATCATGACAAGCATCATGCCGCTTATGTAAACAAGCTAAATGAATTGCTACCGGGTTCTGGTCTAGAAGACAAAACATTGCCAGAAATCATCGTAGCGACTGCGAAAGATGACAGCAAAAAAACCATGTTTAACCAAGCAGCGCAAGTATGGAACCATACGTTCTATTGGAACTGCATGACACCTGACAATGGTGGCGGCGAACCTACTGGTGATTTGAAAGCGAAAATCGAAGAAGATTTTGGTAGCTATGACAAATTCCGCGAAGAGTTCAAAAACGCAGCAACTTCACAGTTTGGTTCTGGTTGGGCTTGGCTAGTGGCTGATAAAGTCGGCGGTAAACTATCAATCTCTAAAACTGGTAACGCTGATAACCCATTGGCG
>NZ_DAINDI010000089.1:408-5452 GCF_036731945.1 Psychrobacter sp. | reverse complement strand
CCAAGTCGCCGTATTGACTTGTGACGTATGGGAACATGCTTACTACATCGATTATCGTAACCGTCGTCCTGACTATGTTGACACCTTCCTAGACAAGCTAGTGAACTGGGACTACGCAAACGCAAAATATAAAGGTCAAGATGCTGGTGTTGAAGAGTAATCTTTAACCACTAAGTATTTGATTTGAAAAAAGGACGCTGAGAAGCGTCCTTTTTTTTGGTTTTGCTCCCATAAAAACTTAGTCGGACTTTGGTAAAGCTTTTTCATTTAATTTTTTAATTACAAACTGACCTCGTTCTGATACTGCATTGGATTTATCCAATGCAAACTGCTCTGCAAAAATTTTAACTTTATCTTGTTTTAGGCGGTCAGTATTTATAATCAGAAACTCTGCTGATACGCTGCGAACAATTGAAGATCGGTCAAGCGCTGATCTATTAAGTAATTCGATTAGAGGTATATACACATCAATTTTTCGTTCAGCAATAACAGGTATTAATTTTCTTCTGCCATAAGCTTTATCAACCCACTTCCATTCGTAACCACTAATCCATGTCATTCGGGCTTCAAACAAACTACGAAACGCTTTAGCTCTTACGTAAGGCTGGATGGCATTATGAGCAATTTCATTGAGATAATCATCAAAAATAGGCAGCTGACCAAATTGGGACAATAAACTAGGAATGGCTCCTGACGCAAATGTGATTAAATTATTTTTCAATGACAAAGTGACATCTTTTCTTAAAGCAGTATTTAAAATAACATTTCTATTTTCTTGTTCTATACGACCCCATGAATTCCAATTTGATAAGATGGTCATCAAAGCTTCTGCAATAATGTTAGGGTCAGTTTTGTGACTGACTAAGATAAATGCTTCTTTGGCAGCCACACGAACTTCTGGAACCCAATCATTTAATCTGCGAGCAATCAATATAAGAAAAAAAGCATTAGGGGCGCTCTCTGACAATAAGTTTAGACTTTTTTCGCGTTCGTAGCCATCCCAACTGACCAGTCCTAGCCAAGATGCCTGCTCAATAAATAGTGATTTGATAGCTTTTGACAGGCTTTCCCACTTTGATTGCGATACTAAGTATTTTGCTACCTCCTCACGAATGAGGCGTTCCCAGTAATCTAAATTAACTAGCTTCAGCTGTGAGGTAACTTCAATCATAGGTGTCATATCACCTTTTGATTTTAAAACATTATTAATTGCTAAGATAAATTTATCGGTCATTTCTATTGATGGTTGCATAATTTGCTTACTCCAAGCAGCAATGATTTTTCTATCAAAGCACATTAAAACCAAACTCCTCAAGCGCCGTTCTCAACATCGCAATATTATAATAAGCATGCGCATTAACAGCGTTTTGAAAGAAGATATAAAGCGTATCAAAGTGCTGACGCTGATTGGCAATTGCTTGCGCCCAGTCGTTCATTTCAGCCTCAGAGTAACGATAATCATGCCGATCGCTGGCACTCATCGCATCCCACCAGTTTAGATTATTACCATGCATGCGCAGATAGCCAGTACGCCCAGTAAATATCAATCGTGACGGCGGCAGACCGCTGACTTTAGGGTAATCGACGCTACACCAAATCAAACCTTGCTCGATAAAGCTATCGACGACTTGCGGCGTATGCCAACCATTATGACGAAACTCAACGGCTAGTGGATAGTCTTTAAACCAACTAACGAGATTTGCCAGATAAAGACGATGCTCACGAGTACGATCAAAGCCATGTGGGAATTGTAGTAGTAGGGGCGCAAGCGCATTGGCTTCGATAAGTGGCGTGAGGGCTGTCAGGAAAGCTTGTGCGTGATCACTTGTGCCTTTACGCGCATGAGTGAAGTCTTGATGCAGCTTAACGGCAAATTTCAACTCACTATCCGCTTGTACGTAAGCTTTATCTACCATTCCTGCAAAGGCTTTTTGGCCGATAGGCGCGTAAAAGGTGCTATTAATCTCCACCGCCCCGTATTGCTTGGCGTACTCTCGTAAGAAGTCAGTCTTTTTGGTGCCAGTCGGATATAACGTCCCGAGTAAGTCGGTATCGCTATAGCCGCCCGTGCCGAGGTAGATACGCTGAGTAGGGGTACTTTCCATGTTGACCACCCTTTATCGTTTTTAATGTTTATTGCTAAGCTTATTTTTTACGTGACCATAACCAGTTGATTAATGCTAATAAAGCGTTAGTGTCTGCACTGTCTTTTTTACCACTCAGCTCAGGGCTGCTTAACTCGCGGATAATGGCTGCGCGGCCGTCATTAAATAGCGATTGCGCATAGCGGGTCGCTTGCTCGACGCCCATCAGTTTCACATAGGTAGATTTGTCTAACTTTTCATCGCTGCCCGCAGGTTTGCCGAGGGTATCGGTGCTGGTGGTCACATCTAAGATATCGTCTTGGACTTGAAAAGCAAGGCCAATATGCTGCGCGCAATCTTGTAGGGCAATACGCTGCGGCGCCGTCGCTCCTGCACAGATACCGCCCATTAACATCGCCGCTTCAATCAACGCCCCAGTTTTATCACGGTGGATGGCTTCTAAATCATCTTGTGAAATGTTGGCGCTGGCTTCAGCATTCAGGTCGAGCATTTGCCCAGAAACCATGCGTCTGGCACGCGGCGCGAATATCGCGATAAGCTGGCTTGCGATAGCAGAGTCATACGGCGCAAAGGTTGGCAGCTCTGCGGTTAGTACTTCAAAAGCAAGTGTTTGTAGCACGTCACCGGCGAGTAGGGCGGTCGATTCTGCAAAGACAATATGGGCGGTTGGCTGACCACGGCGCAGCTCATCGTCGTCCATACACGGCAAGTCATCATGCACCAATGAATAGGTATGCAGCAGCTCCACCGCTAAAGCCGCCCGGCGCGCCATATCATAATCGGAGTCATTTTCTAGCAGTGATTCTAAATCGCTATTTTGCTGAATTTGCTTAGCTTCTTTATCCGTGCTTTTATCGACATATTCATCAGCTCTATTAACATCGTCATTCGCATTGCTTTGATTAACACTGTCAAAGGCGCTGGCGACCAATAACGGCCGTACCAATTTACCAGTACCTGTCATCACATAACGGCAGGCATCAAGCAGCGGACTTGGCAGCTCAGCGTAAGCAAATAGCATCTCGATATCTTGCGCCAGTTGCGCGCGTACGGCGCTATGAAATTGCTCAGTATTATTATTAAAGCTTGCAAAAGGCACCGTTGTTGAAACAGTGTTTGAAGCCGTTGTTGAAGACATAGGGCTTGGCATAGAAGTAGAAGCAGGGGAAACAGTCATAATCCAACCATTAATCAGGTGAATAATAAAAATAGCGCTAGTGTAGCATGATAGA
This sequence comes from Psychrobacter sp., assembly GCF_036731945.1. Classification (GTDB taxonomy): domain Bacteria; phylum Pseudomonadota; class Gammaproteobacteria; order Pseudomonadales; family Moraxellaceae; genus Psychrobacter. The sequence goes on along the minus strand of NZ_DAINDI010000089.1, from coordinate 2,115 downwards.
TTATATTCCTTATGCTACGAGTATTATCAATGACGTATTTTTGGCGGTTTAATGTTAAAAACTGGTGTAAAAAAGCCCGTTGAATAGGCGTAATAATGCAACAAACCCTTGTTACCTATTATTGATTTAACTTGGCGGTTAGATGTGTTTTGATAATAAAGGCTAATTCCTATCTTAAATCTCAGTATACAGGCGGACACCTAAAGCACCTTGGCCGCAAGGTAAAGGGTTGGTGTCGACTTAAGAGTGACTTGCGAGTATGGTATTAGCTTGTGACAGTCGGGGGCATAATCCCCTACACTAATTGGCGTGAAAATGGTCTGGCACTTAGTGCATAGGTTTTTTACCTGATTTAAGTGACTCATCATCTCAATGTTCAGTCAGTGTTTATAACATCAGTACCGGTAACAAACGTATATAAATGAAGCGCCGTATTCATATTTGCTATTGCCTGATAGCGTTGCAAAAAATGAATACAAACATGAGCGCTGGATAATAAAGACATCTGCACTGCTCATATACTGACTTTTAAAGCAGTATGTTGGCAGTGTTATTACTCGTTTTACTAACAATAACTGACTATGACCTTTAATTTTAAAGCTTTTAATTTTAAAACGTAGCTTTCGTTATATAGCAAGGAGTTTCAAATGGTATACCAAGGAAATCGCATTACGGTGACAATGCTAGAGGATGGCATCGCCAACATGCAATACAACGCCGAAAATGAGAGCGTGAACAAGTTTGATGCTGAAACCAATAAGCAATTTGCTGAAGTTGTGACAGCGCTAGAAAAAGCGGATGACGTTAAAGGCTTAATCGTCACCTCAAGCAAAGGCGTGTTTATCGCTGGTGCGGACATCACAGAATTCGTCGGTTCATTTAAGAATCCAGAAAACGAAATTAAAGATTGGGTCGTTAATATCAATGACGCTTTCAACCGTTTTGAAGACCTGCCATTTCCAAAAGTAGCGGCCATCAATGGCGCCGCGCTTGGCGGTGGTTGTGAGATGACCTTGGTTTGTGAATACCGTGTCATGAGCGACAAAGCCATTATCGGTCTACCAGAAACCCAACTCGGTATCTTCCCAGGCTTTGGTGGTACGGTGCGTAGTACGCGTGTGATCGGTATCGACAATGCGCTTGAATTGATCGCCACTGGTACGCCGAAAAAACCACTTGATGCGCTAAAACTTGGCCTCGTTGATGCAACCGTGCCTGCTGATGATTTGCAAGATGCCGCGATCGACCTAGTCAAAAAATGTATCTCAGGTGAGCTTGATTGGCAAGCGAAGCGTGAAGAGAAGCTGAATCCTGTAAAGCTAAACCAGCTTGAGCAAGCGATGGCGTTTAACAGTGCCAAAGGCATGATCTTTGCCAAAGCCAATCCTAAGCAATACCCAGCGCCAGCAATCGCTATCGAAACCATTGAGAAGCACGTCAATTTGCCACGTGATAAAGCAATCGAAGTCGAAGCGGCTGGTTTTGCCAAAGCGGCGAAAACCCCACAAGCAGAAAGCCTGGTCGGTCTGTTCTTAAACGATCAATTGGTGAAAAAACTTGCCAAGCAGCACAGCAAAAAAGCACACGAAATCACTGAAGCGGCCGTACTAGGCGCCGGTATCATGGGCGGCGGTATTGCGTATCAGGCAGCCAGTAAAGGCTTGCCAATCATCATGAAAGATATCAAGTCTGAGCAATTAGACCTTG
>NZ_DAINDI010000089.1:0-398 GCF_036731945.1 Psychrobacter sp. | reverse complement strand
CAAGCTACTTGGCAAAATGGTCGAACGCAAAAAGATGACCCCAGCGAAAATGGGCGAAACGCTAAGCCGTATCCGTCCAACTTTGAATTATGGTGATTTTGCAGAGACTGATATCGTTATCGAAGCAGTCGTAGAAAATCCAAACGTCAAGCGTGCGGTACTCAAAGAAGTTGAAGGTTTGGTTAAAGACGATTGTATCCTAGCGTCAAACACCTCGACGATTTCTATTACTTATTTAGCAGAAGCACTTGAGCGTCCAGAAAACTTCGTCGGTATGCATTTCTTTAACCCAGTACATCGTATGCCACTGGTTGAAGTTATCCGCGGTGAGAAATCTTCTGAAGAAGCGATTGCGACTACGGTTGCGCTAGCATCTAAAATGGGTAAAGTGCCAGTTG
>NZ_DAINDI010000088.1:0-9203 GCF_036731945.1 Psychrobacter sp. | reverse complement strand
ACTAAAGCCTCGCTCTGTGGGTGTGTATTATATAGATTTACACATGGCTGTCAAATATTATTTTAAGTATTTTTAAGATTATGGCTAATAAATTTTATTAACCGTCACATTAAGCCGTAATTAGGCTGTTTATAGACTATATAACCGCTACATAGTTGGCTATTGCGTGCTCGCTAAAAGCCACTATACTGATAGTGCTTTTTGCATCTAACGAACAAGACGTCTACTTATAGGGCGCCTACTTAATAAGACAGCAGGCTAATAACTAATAAATAGATGAATGATTTGAGTGATATAGGGTCATGGAGGCGAGCATAGATAATTTTAATATAAAAGCCCTTTCTATTGAAGATTACTTTACTACCTGGTCGGTAGGAGATTTTGCTGCATTGGGTCTGATATTGCACGTGATTCTTATGATAGTCATGACCCTGCGTATTGTCTCGGTGCAGCGCAATATTGGGGTATCGATTGCTTGGGTAGCTGTGCTTTATACGTTACCCGTGGTTGGTTTTATCGCTTATATCTTATTGGGTGAGCCAATGATTGGGCGGCGTTATCGTGCGCGTATGAATCAGGCGCGGCTACTAATGAATTATATGGCTAAGCGTGAGCAAATGGTGTTTGATGAAGGACAAGAGCTGCTACCCGATAATTATCGCGGTGTCAGTAAAATTGGTACACGCTGGACTGGGTTTGGAGTGTTTCCTGATCATCAAATGCAATTATTGACCACGCCGAATGCTATCTTTGGGCGCTTGATTGAAGATATTAATGCCGCTCAGCGTATTATCCTGATGGAGTTCTATATTATTTATCCAAAAGGTCAGATACTCGACGTCATGGACGCGTTGATGGCAGCGGTACAGCGCGGCGTCGAGTGTCATATTTTGGCGGATAGTGTGGGCAGCTTTAGCTTTTTTAATAGCAAACAGCATCGCATGTTAGAAGAGGCTGGGGTTTTTGTACACCAGTCGCTGCCGGTTGGTTTGCTTAAGACGCTATTTAAACGCTCAGATTTGCGTAATCATCGCAAGATTATCGTCATTGACGAACATATAGGCTATATCGGTAGCTTTAACTTGGTTGACCCGAAGTTTTTTAAACAGAACAAAAATGTGGGTCAATGGATTGATGTAGCGATACGAAGCGTCAGTCAAGAGCCGATAAATATTGCCACAGCGATGGCAAAAGTAGTGGTCACCGATATTGGCGCGGAAAATAAAGACAACCTAGACGCACTCAATCACCGTGTGAATAACTATACGCGTAAGCTTTATGTCATGAATCCGACTATTAATGATATCAATAGCCGCGTTAAAGTGTTAGACGAGCTTATTGATTCTGATGAGCCGCCAGAGATTGGCTCGACATCGATTGTGATACCGCGTATGCCAGTCGTTGAGGATGTGCTAGCGCAGCTGATACCTTCGGCGCCGCAAGTGACGGCGCACGTGATTTATAATACGTTGGTGACGGTGATTCATCGCGCCAATAAACGTATTCGTATAACCACGCCGTATTTTGTCCCCGATGAAGCCTTATCAGGGGCGCTGACCACCGCGGCCAAACGCGGGGTCGAGGTGACGATTATTGTGCCAGAAAAGGTGGACTCATTTTTGGTGCAGCATGCCTCACAAGCGTACTATCAAGAGCTACTCGAAGCCGGGGTAACCATTGCTTTATTCAAAGGCGGATTGCTGCATGCTAAAACCGTGGTCATTGACGATGATTATTGTTTATTTGGCACGGTAAATATTGATATGCGCAGTTTTTATTTAAATATGGAGGTCAGCTTAGCGATTTATACGCCTGAGATGGTCGCGCAGGTTGCGGATTGCCAAGAGGTTTACTTGCAGAGTTGTCGGTTTTTAAGTTTAGAAGAATGGCAAGAGCGCCACGGAGCAGAGCGCTTATTTGATAATGTAGTGCGCTTATTTAGTCCTTTATTGTAGCGCTTTTGATTTTAGGTTAAGGTAAACTACTTATTTTTATTACCAGCTCATTTTTATTATTATTTGAAATATTGGTTTTCAAAACGCTCAACTTTAAAGGATAGGCTAGCCTTATGTCTGCATCGCCCTTAACGCCCCTTGATTATATCGCAGCAGGCTATTGGCAAGATTTCTTAGCTGGCCGTTTTGTTGCCGGCGGCATGGCTTATGAAGCTGAATTGCATCGATGCACACTCGATGAGTCGCTGGCAAGTTTACAGCGCGTAGATACTTTGCTGTCGCAGATACGCCGTGACATGGTTAAGTCGGACAGCTGGGATGAGGCGGCGCTATTAATAGATGAGCGCTATCGTAATTTTATGGTATTTTTGGCATTTTATGCCGGGCGCGTATTGGCACAGCAATGGCAAAATACGCCGCATTGGTTCGGTGAGTTTGAGCTACGTAAGCGTTATCCGGCTCTGCCGCTACTGACCGATGATTTTTATCAGCATATGGCCGTGGTTTATCGCGATGATAGTGAGGTTAATAATCAGTTTAATACGACTGCCTCGCTATTTTTTGCTTTAGAGCCGATAGGAATGCGGCTGTTTGGTCATATTGATCGACCGTTTGAAGCGGTGCAAGGCGGTCAGGTGGCAAGTGGACTATACCAAGCAGTGAGTGCAAGACTGCCAAACGCTATTGGTAGTAGCCATACATTACCCTTAGATAACGCACAATCTGATGATAAAAACGTGACTCAAGTAAGTGTGACGCAGCATAACAGACAAGACATTTATACAAATCGTGTTAATAGTAATGCTGATAACGAGCTGCAAACAACACCTGAACCTGTTAAAGCAGATACTGTATTAGCAAAAGCTAATTTATCGATCGCTTCATTAGAAAGCTCTACTGCACCAACTACAGCAGCAGAAACTGCGTCAGTAGTATCTTCACAAGCAGCGTTAAAAGAAGCTGCAGTAAAACCAACAACAAAACCAGCACCAACTCCAGAAATTTTTACTCAATTGCTGATAGAGCTTGATGAAATAGACGTCGCCCAAAGCGCTGGCAAGACAGAATATGAGCAAGCTCGTAAAGTCTTGGATCAATTTGAGCAGTATATTGCTAAGCAAGAGAAACCGCGCGCGCAAGTTGCCTTTTCACAGCAGCATTTGGCAGCAAAGCAGCAAGCTCTAACAAGATTGCAAGACGCTGCCCATGCAGGTAATAGCGCGGCGATGCTACGTTTGGCAATGTATGAGCTGCTTGGTGAAGGAATAAATACGGATAAAGTAACTGGTATGGAAGTGGGCGTAGAATGGGTTCAGAAAGCAGCCAGCAAAAACGACAGCCGTGCCCAGCGCCTATTAAGTAAGCTCTACTATCAAGGACTTGGCGTGCCGCAAGATATGACCAATGGCAAATATTGGCTTGAGCAAGCGGCCGAAAACGGTCATGTAGAAGCGGCCAGTTTGGTCAGTCAATGGCAGCAAGCGCAGGCGTTGATTAGCACACAAAAACAAGAACAGCATAGCCTTGAACGTTATCAGTTATTGTTTGCGGTAATTATTGTCGTCGCTATATTAATCTTCATTATTGTCTAGCTGTTTATGTAAAACTCTAGTTTTAAATTCTGATTTTTAAATCTTTGTTTCTAATAGCAAGTGCTTTAAAACTATTGTTTAGCATTAAATTCAGGTAGAATTGGCGCGTTTTTTATTGGCATTTCTTATTGTCATTTTATAACGTCACCTCCTATCGTCCGATCCATTACTAATCTGGGCTTCTGCATGCCATCTTCTGACAACTCCTTACCTTCTTTTGATAAGTCGACTCAGCCAAGCCGAGCCGTTTATAAGCCACCTGTTTATTATCAGGTGACGATTGGTTTGTTAAAACCGCTCTATCGTCTGCAAGTATGGCGTCGCTCGCATAAGCGTGATAATTATCAGCAAGAAGTGCAGCAGCGTTTTGGTAAGCGCTATCCTGCGCCGCCCGTGCCTCGTGCAAATATTAAATCTAATGCGACTGCCATCGAAAATGGCAATCATAAAGAGTGCAATGGTAAAAAGGTCATCTGGTGCCATGCGGTGTCTTTGGGCGAGACCAATACCGTCGCGCCCTTGCTGGATGCGCTATTAGCAAAAGGCTATCAGATATGGTTGACCAACACCACGCAGACAGGATATGTGCGCGGTGCCAGCCGTTTTGCCGACGATATTGCCCAAGGTCGCTTAAGTCATAGTTACGTTCCTGTCGACAGTTCTGCGGTTATCGAGACGTTTTTAGGACACGTACAACCCGTCGCCGCCCTGTTTGTAGAAACCGAGCTTTGGGCCAATATCTTGACAAAACTGTCCGAACATCATATCCCGAGTATTTTGGTCAATGGTCGGCTATCTGCGGCATCTTTTAAAAGCTATCAAAAAATTGGCGCGGTCAGTGCCAGTATGATGAAAAACCTAAGTTTGATTATTGCGCAAGATAACGAATCGGCAAAACGTTTTCGGCAATTGGGCGCTCATAGCGCGCAAATCCGCGTGGCAGGCTCGCTAAAATGGGTAATCAATACCCCGAAGCCAAAAAATGACAATGATGATATAAAAACAGTTGAAATAGTAAACGATGGCGCAGACTTGGACTTAGATTTAGACGTAGCAGATCGTCCGATTTGGGTGGCAGCAAGCACGCATAGCGGTGAGGAAGAGATCGTATTATCATGGCAGCAGCAAATCCTATCTAACCCTTTGTTAGCTAATAGTTTACTGATTATCGTGCCAAGACATCCAGAGCGTTTTGATGACGTGGCAGAGCTGATTGAAAAATCTGGCTTGGGCATGGCGCGGCGTAGTGCTGAAGATGCCATTAGCGCAAATACTCAAGTCTATCTCGCTGATAGTATGGGTGAGTTGATGCGCTGGTATGCGCTTGCCGATGTGGCATTGGTAGGCGGCTCATTGGTCGATATTGGCGGGCACAACCCCGTTGAGCCGGCAAGCGTAGCAACGCCAGTATTGATGGGTGCTTATACCCAATCTTGTCAAAGTGTGGTTGATAAGCTTGCTAGCGTTGGAGCGTTATATCAGCCAAACAATGCGTTTTATAGCGCGATTAGTGCTAATAATCAAGCATCTCAGCCGCTATTACAGCCGCATCGCTCTGATAGTAAACAATCTTCTTTAGAAGATGATAACAATCTTCTTTATCAGCAGCTAAAGTATTGGCTCAGTCATCTTCCCTTAGCAAAACAGGCAGGGCGAGCGGGTGCAGCAATGACCGAGCAACAGCAAGCAGTCTTGCATCGGCAGCTATCGATGATTGAAGGAGTTATTGAACAATACGTTAAACCATCTTTTGAGTAAGACCTGAGCCAAGACGTGGATTAACAGCGGATATAAGTGACGCTATGAACTGTATATTATTGCCAGCGACCAACTTTCAACATGATAACGCGTCTGCGTATATCAATGATTTGGCGCAAATTGCTCATGTGAATAAAGTGCTAAATGCCCAAGTAGGCGATAGGTTAAAAATTGGTCAGCTTGGCGGTAAGCTCGGTAGCGCTATCATTAAAACCATTACCTCCGATAGTATTCAACTAAGCGATATACAGCTGAATAACAATCCGCCAGCGAAGCTTAATCTTACAGTGGTGTTGGCCTTGCCAAGGCCAAAGGTATTGCGCCGTTTAATCATGGATATGACGGCGCTTGGCGTTAACGATATCATCCTTATCAACAGCTACCGTACGCAAAAAAGCTATTGGCAAAGTCCAATGCTAGCTCGCCTTGACGAGTTTGTGTTAGAAGGGTTGCAACAAGGGATTGATACGATTGCGCCGCGCATTAGCCTACAAAAACGCTTTAAACCCTTTGTCGAAGATGAGCTTGCAAGCTTAATGACCAATCGCGCTATCGTTGCTCATCCTTATAGCGCGCTGTCATTGGCGCAATATGTCCAGCAACCACTGGCAAAACCTAAGGCAGCTCATGAATCGGTTTTACCAAGTATGGTATTTATCGGTGCTGAAGGTGGCTGGATTGACTATGAGATTGAGTTGCTTGCTGAGCAAGGATGTACGCCAGTTAATATCGGGCCACGCATCTTACGTACCGAAGCGGCGGTCAATGTCATTTTAGGGCAGTGGTTGCTAGAAAGTCAGGATTAAGCTCAGGCAGATACATAAATCATTGATATCTTGTTAAAAATTAGACCAGTTTATCGGCACAGCAGGGCTAGATAAATGTATTGATAATTAATCTCATTTCTATTAGTATAATGTGTCTTAGACATTAAGGTCTTATTAATCCCGTTATCCCGCTATTCAATCATTTATTAATAATTTTAATGTCGTCTTATCTCACTTATCCGTAGCACCATTATGGGGAATGCCATGTCATTAACTGCTATCAGTGCAAATCTATCTTCTAGTAAGCTTACTTTACCCATTGCTGTATTTGGCATGATGTTGGGTCTTGCGGGCTGTAGTAACTCATCGACGCCAGAAGAAAACGTGGATGCTGACACTACAACCACTGCTGAACAATCTGGCGCTGAGCAAGAAGTGGCGAAAAATGATGACGCAACGGCCGCTGGTGGGCAAACGGTTACGATTTACTCATCACGTAATGAGCAGTTGATTAAACCGTTATTGGATAAATATACCGAAAAAACAGGCGTTAAAATTGAGCTGGTCACCGATAAAACTGGCCCATTGATGGCGCGTCTGCAAGCGGAAGGTAAAAACACGCCTGCGGATATGTTATTAACCGTTGACGCGGGTAACTTATGGCAAGCAGCAGAGCAAGGCTTATTGCAGCCTGTGTCTTCTACTATCTTAGAAACCAATGTTCCTGCTAAATACCGTGATCCAAAAGGTCAGTGGACAGGTCTGTCATTACGTGCCCGTACTATCTTTTATGATCCAAGTAAGGTTGATGCAGCTCAGCTATCTACTTATGCAGATTTGGCCGATCCAAAATGGAAAGGCAAACTTTGTCTGCGTTCATCAAAAGCCGTTTATAACCAATCATTGGTTGCAAGCATGATGGAAAATCTGGGCGAAGAAAAAACAGAAGAAATTATTCGTGGTTGGGTAGCTAACTTAGCAACGGACGTCTTTAGTGATGATACCAGTATGTTAGAGGCGATTGCCGCTGGTCAGTGTGAAGTGGGTATTGCCAATAGTTACTACTATGGTCGCCTGCTTGATGAAAAACCAAATTTCCCTGTAAAAATATTTTGGGCGAACCAAGGTACGACTGGTACTCATGTCAACATCTCTGGCGCTGGGGTTATCGCTAACTCAGACAATCCAGATGGTGCGCTTAAATTGATGGAGTGGTTATCTTCTGATGAGGCCCAAGGTCTTTATGCCAGTTCTGATAAAGAGTATCCTGTAAAAGTAGGTATCGATGAGTCAGAGCTACTTAGATCTTGGGGTCCGTTCAAACAAGACAGTATCAGCGTGCAGAGGTTTGGTGAGCTACAAACCCAAGCCATTCAAATGATGGATAAAGCGGGTTATAAATAACAGGCTACAAGTCGCTGAGCAGTTGGTTTTTAGCGATTAGATGTTTAGTCATCTAGCATCTAATCGCGTCATTATGCGTATGACACGGTAACAATTTATGATAACAATGCCAGAAGCGTCTGCTAAACAAGACAATACTGTCAATAACACTAATAACGACAATAATAGTTCGTCTATCAGTCAAGACCATGTCGTCCGCAAACGTATTATCTCGAAATCAGTCTTAGGACTGATTTCGTTGTTTATGCTCGTACCGATTTTAATCGTACTATTATCATGGACGCAGCCGGTCGCTGATATTTGGACGCACATGCGTCAATATGTATTGCCGCAAGTGTTAAAAAACACCGTCATTTTATTGCTGATGGTGACACTGATTTCTGGCATTATCGGAACAGCACTTGCGTGGGTGACCAGTATGTACCGCTTCCCGGGACAGCGGTTTTTTGCCTGGGCGCTGATGCTGCCATTAGCGATGCCCGCTTATGTTTTAGCATTCGTCACTGTCGGTATCGTTGACTTTAGTGGACCACTGCAAACGGCGTTAAGGGAGTTTGGTTTTACCACCGCTATTCCCTCGGTACGTAATGTGTGGGGCGCAGGTTTGGTATTGTCGTTGGCATTTTATCCTTATGTCTATTTGCTGGCACGCCAAGCGTTTTTATCGCAAGGCAGGCGCGCGATTGAAGCGGGACAAATGCTTGGCTTAAGTCGTAGTAAGGTGTTTTTTCGGCTGGCATTACCACAAGCATTGCCGTGGGTTATTGGTGGTTTGCTGCTTGCTAGCATGGAGACGCTGGCAGATTTTGGCGCAGTATCGGTCTTTAATGTCGATACTTTTACCACGGCGATTTATAAAGCATGGTTTGGATTTTTTAGTCTAACCACTGCCGCGCAGTTGGCCGCGTTATTAATCGGCGTGGTTTTTATCGTCGTCTTGTTTGAGCAATATTGGCAAGCCAAGCGCGGTAATACGGTGTCGCAGGGTAGTAGTCAGCGCTTTGAAGCCAGTAAACCTGCGCAGTGGGGCATGGCGCTACTTTGTATGCTGGTGTTTTTGATAGCGTTTTTGATTCCATTTTTGCAACTGCTTTATTGGACCGCTTTAAATTTCCAGCAAGACTTTGATGCGCGTTATATTGATTTTGTCACCAATAGCCTTATGATTGCCAGTATGACTACCATATTTATCGCATTTTTGGCGGTTATTATTGCGTGGGTCAAGCGTCAATATCCGGATAAATCGACCAAACTCATGACTACCTTAGCCAACTTGGGTTATGTGGTGCCGGGTACGGTATTGGCGGTTGGGATATTTATTCCGATTGCATGGCTTGATAACCAGCTCATTGCTTTTGGTATTACTTCAACACAGTTTTTATCCGGTAGTGTGATTGTGATGCTGCTGGCCTTGTCGACGCGTTTTATGACGGTAAGCTTTCAGCCGGTCGACCGTCAGTTACAGCGCTTGACCGTCAATCAAGAAGCGGCAGCGAAATTACTCAGTGATAGCCCGTATCAGCGTTGGCGGCAAGTAATGCTTCCTGTACTTAGCCCCGGGGTATTGACTGGATTATTAATGGGCTTTGTCGAAGTCATGAAAGAGATGCCGATTACCTTGATGACGCGGCGACAAGGCTGGGATACGCTGGCAGTAAGGGTGTTTGAGATGACCAGCGAAGGCATGTGGGGACGCGCCGCCTTGCCAAGTTTGTTGATTGTACTGG
>NZ_DAINDI010000087.1:4681-9747 GCF_036731945.1 Psychrobacter sp. | reverse complement strand
GTGCCTGTGCAGACAGAGCCTATAAAAAATTTATATCAGCAATACCGTCGCGTTTTTAGGATATTTTGACTATAACAGCAATTTATAAAAATAAGGTTTTAGACATAAAAAAAGGTCACTATAAAAGTGACCTTTTTTCATACTTATCTGAATATCATTCATAGATTTATTCAGTCATTGTTATTTTTTCTTTGGCGCATTCGCACCGATGAACCAAGCATCTTTATCAACGATACGGCTTACTTCAGTCAACAAATCCGCCGTATCTTCATCGCCTGCGTCGCCCGCGGTATCGATACCTTCACGCAGTGAAGCGGCGATGGTTTTATAGCGATTGGTAAGCTCGCGTACGTGCTCATCAACTTCTGTGATATCAGTTGGATAAGTCTCTAAGATAGAGTCTTCGACCACACGCTTAGAGATACCATTGGCTTTACCGCCAAGGATAACGATGCGTTCGGCAACTGTATCAAATGCTTCAGTCAAACGCTCATAAGTCTCGTCTAATAATTGATGTACACCGATAAAGCCAGTACCTTGCAAGTTCCAATGGCACTGCTTGCTGTCCATACTTAGGTCAATCAGATTGGCTAAGTTAGCGTTTAACAGTTCAACCATTTTTTCAGCGGTTTTATCATCAATACCACTTGCGTAACGTTCTCTCATAATTTACTCCATTATTTTAAGTTTTTATTAGTTGTTGGATTAATTTTTAAGCGTGTTGTTGCTTGTACTTATCGCTTCTTAATACTGCTTGTTCATTAATTCAGTACCCATAGTAGCAATTTATGAGCGCGATTGAACCCCCAGGTTTTAGGCTTTGTTAAGTGGTCGTGTAATAACTTTGTTAATCGTGAAAAGCTTTGTAAATTTAGCTGCCATTCTGTGCTTTTCCTATAAATAATAGACGTTAAATGAATAGTAGTCGTTTTAAGATTACCATTAATCTAGCGCAAATTTTAGCTGCTAATTATGTGTGTAAATAGGAAATGAAACCCACGATTATCCTTTAAAAACTGGTATTTAGACCCCATATTGTTATAAGTCTAAACTCTTATAACCCTTTATAAATGTCAGGAAGAAAGCCATTATGCGAATGCCTGAACCGCGCTCGTCGCGTCAGTTAAACCAATTGGCCACTCAGCTGCAAGGCGAAGCTGAAATCAGTGGTGTCAATGCGTCTGGTACGCAAATATCAAGCCGCGCCTTTGAGATGGTCACCGACTTTGAGCCGGCAGGCGACCAACCGCAAGCGATTGCCAAGCTTGTTAATGGTATCAATACTGGGATGGATGAGCAGCTGTTACTCGGTGTGACCGGTTCCGGTAAGACTTATACCATGGCAAAAGTCATCGCTGAATGCCAACGTCCAACCATTATTATGGCGCACAACAAAACCCTTGCCGCCCAGCTTTATGGCGAATTTAAAGCGTTCTTTCCAAATAACGCCGTTGAGTACTTTGTCAGCTACTATGACTATTATCAGCCGGAAGCCTATGTTGCGGCGAGTGATACCTTTATCGAAAAAGACAGTGCCATCAACGACCATATTGACCAAATGCGCCTATCAGCGACGCGGGCGCTACTTGAGCGCCGTGATGCGATTATTGTGGCTTCGGTCTCCTGTATTTATGGTTTGGGTGATCCAGAAAGTTATTTAAAAATGCTTTTGCATGTGGTGGTTGGCGATAAAATCGATCGGACGGCGACCATTAAACGTTTGGTTGAAATGCAATATAACCGTAATGAGTTAGATTTTGGCCGTGGTACCTATCGCTTGCGCGGTGAGCTATTAGATATTTATCCTGCGGAATCTGAGCAGCTAGCGGTGCGCGTACATCTGTTTGATGATGAAGTAGAAAAAATCACTTGGTTTGACCCGTTAACCGGCAAAACCGTGCGAAGTGTGCCGCGTATCACCATTTATCCAAAATCGCACTATGTAACGCCGCGCAATAAATTGGAAGCGGCAAGTCATACTATTCGCGCCGAGCTTGAGCCGCGCTTAGAGTATTTCCGCGACAATAATAAATTGGTTGAAGCGCAGCGTCTAAAAGAGCGTACCCAGTATGACCTTGAGATGATTCAGCAGCTCGGTTACTGTAATGGTATCGAAAACTACTCGCAGCATCTGTCTGGTCGTCCGTCAGGGGAAGCACCGCCGACACTGTTTGATTATATTCCAGAAGATGCGCTGCTATTTATCGATGAATCGCACGTGACGGTTTCGCAAATTGGGGCGATGTATAAAGGCGATAGGTCGCGTAAAGAAAACTTGGTTAATTATGGCTTTCGTTTGCCAAGTGCGATGAATAATCGTCCGATGAAGTTTGAAGAGTGGGAGCGTATCAAGCCAAAGACCATTTATGTTAGCGCCACGCCAGCACAGTATGAGCTTGAGCATAGCGAGCAGGTGGTCGAGCAAGTGGTACGACCAACGGGTTTGATTGACCCTGAGATTGAAATTCGTCCGGTATTGACGCAGGTTGATGATGTGTTATCGGAGATTACCAAACGCCGTGAGCTTGATGAGCGCGTGCTTATCACCACGTTAACTAAGCGAATGGCAGAAGACTTAACCAGTTATTTGAAAGAATACGATGTCAAAGTCGCTTATCTGCACTCAGATATCGATACGGTTGAGCGCATGCAGATCATTCATGAGCTGCGGACAGGCGTCCATGATGTATTGGTCGGCATTAACCTGTTGCGTGAAGGGCTTGATATGCCAGAGGTGTCATTGGTGGCGATATTTGATGCTGATAAAGAAGGTTTTCTGCGTTCTGAGCGCTCTTTGATCCAGACTATTGGTCGTGCTGCCCGTCACTTAAACGGTAAAGCGATTTTGTACGCTGACCGCATTACGCCGAGTATGGAAAAAGCGATAGAAGAGACTGGCCGTCGCCGCGAAAAACAAGTTGCCTTTAACCTTGAGCACAATATTACGCCAAAAGGTGCGCGCCGTAGTATCACCGATAAAATTGACACGGGTGAAAACCTTGATGCCAATGACAATCAAGTAATTCCTGTAAAAAGCAATCTGCCTGATGTCGATATCAACATTTTGCGCAGCCCTGATTTACTGGCCAAAGAAATCAAACGTCTTGAGAAACAAATGCAGCAAATGTCACGAGATTTGAAGTTTGAAGAAGCGGCAAAAACGCGTGATAAAGTATTGGAATTGAAAGCACATTTGATTTAAGAAGTTAGGTATAAAATGTAGAAATAGTAGGGCGGGTTAACGGATAGTTAATTCGCTTTCTTTTTGGATTGTAAAAAGGAAACAAAAAATTGGATACAAAAAGAATATTTGTATTAGGTAACGGATTTGATTTGGCTCATTATCTACCAACTGCTTACGTGCATTTTATGGATGCCATGATGGTTGTCGAATCTTTGGAGGAAGATCAAGAACTTGGGTTTGATGACTTATTTCAAAAATATATTGCAGGTGAATGTTCCGATAGAGAAAAGGGCTTTTTTAGAAATACTAAGGAATTGTATAAAATAGATGACTTGAGGTTATCGATTGATACTGTGAAGAACTTGCAAACAAAGCTAAAGAACAACGGTTGGTTTCAGCATTTTAAGCATCATTTGACCGATGTAGATACGTGGATTGATTTTGAGAATGAAATAGAGGATATACTGTTGAATATTGATGTTCTTCTAAGTAGGGATTTTGATAATAGCACTATTTTAAGTCAAGATATAAGTGTTGATACTGAATATTCGCTAGATAGATATCAAATTAGAAAAGCCAGCTTTAGTGACTTCTTAGGTGATACTCTAGTTCAGTTTTCTCCAAAATATCTCAATGATATGAAGTTTAAAAGTAGTCAAATACAAAGGATACTTAGAGATTTTTCTATTATTTCGAAGGTGTTTGGATCATGTGAAGAGGTTGGCGGCTATAGTATGAGTAAAGAAGTTGATTGTTTTATGTTACATGGTAGCTATGATGAAAGAGAAAAAGCCAAAGCTCATAAAAACTGTGAATCTAGTCTTTTTATGACCTTTGATATAGATAGGGTTGTAGACAAAAAGTATTTAAATAGATTTTCTAGATTCTATACTGGTTTTAAAGGAGATGAGGTATTTAGAAAGTTATTAACAGACTTGGGGATTTTCTCGGAAATATTCACGAGCTATATAGAATTAGTGATTGATCGACTAGCACCAATTAAATCTTTCGATAATTTTGGTGATTTGGGAAAAGAAATTGATGCAGTCTATACGTTTAATTATTCTAATACTTTTGAAAGGCTATATCCGAAAAGTCTCGAAAATCAACTCAATAGAACCGAAGTCCAATATATTCATGGCAGTGCAGAACGTAAAAATATTGTGCTTGGAATAAGCGACTTAGGTGAAGGGAAATTAAAAAAATATAAAATTTACGGCTTTGTTAAGACTTTTCAAAAACTTGTCAACAATACTGATTATATGTTTTTAGATAATAATGATGTGAAGTTAACAAGTAAGCCACCTATAAACTACCTGCTTCAAAATGACTATGAGATTATTATATGGGGACACTCTTTAGATTCTTCAGATGGAGAGTATATTAGAGAAATGTTTAATCTTAACAGTGATAACCTGTTGAATAGAGTGACTATAAAAATTTGGTATCATGGCTCGCCACATACGCAACTTGCCAATCTTATGCACATTATGGGTAAAGATGTTATACAAGAGTGGATGAAGAAAGGCTGGCTAGTATTTCAAGCCGCACCCGATATTTATGTAGAGAATAAAAAGATTAAAAAATAGAGCTTTATTTCTGCGAATTTATAACTAATAATTTGCTATTGGATAACTTGTAATTATGAGAAATGCCACTTAAGATGATATGGCGCAGCTGCATGCGCTTTATCATTCATGGACGACGTAGGCGGATTACCTATCATGCATAATAATATCGATAACAACAGTCATAAATTACTCAAGTTAGACTTCAATGAAAACTCTTTGGGCATGTCAGACTCTGCCAAAGAAGCCATCGCTAATACTTTATCTGGCGCTGCTCGCTATCCTGATAAACATCGTGCTACGTTGCTGAGCAA
>NZ_DAINDI010000087.1:0-4671 GCF_036731945.1 Psychrobacter sp. | reverse complement strand
AGCGGCTCTCAACGGCGTCCCTGGAAATCAGGTTTTATTGGGCAATGGCTCAATCGAGAGTATCAGAGCGGTCGTACAAATGCTGCATGACAAAGCATTAAAAACAGATACAAGGTTTCAGCTAATCATTCCAGACCCAACTTTCGGCTGTGCCGAGCTGTATGCACGCTCATTAGATATTCCAGTAGTCAAAGTGCCATTAACGCGCGATGACTATGATTTAGACTTTGATAATCTACAAAAAGCGGCTGCTCAATTTGACGGTATCAGTCTTTTTTATTTATGCAATCCTAATAATCCAACGGCTATCATTACCGAAACGGATACGCTCAAAGCGTGGATGAAAAATGCGCCAAAAAACCACTATTTCTTATTGGATGAAGCCTACTTTGGCTATATCACCGACCCAAGTTTTGTGAGCGGTGTTGAATGGATAAAAGAGGGGTTATCAGATAACTTGATTGTCGTGCGCACTTTCTCAAAATTATTTGGGCTAGCAGGCTTGCGCGTCGGTTATGCGATTGCCAATCCACCGATGATTGCAGACATTGGTTCTTTGATGTCTACCGATAATATCAACATGTTAGGTGCGGTTGCAGCAATAGCAACGCTAGAAGACGAGGCGTTTTTGGCGCACAGTTTACAAACTACCAATCAAGCAAGAAAAATGATGGAGACGGCGCTCGATGAGCTGGGGCTGCGCTATTTACCTTCGCAAACCAATTTTATTTTTTATGAAGTCAAGGGTGACGTGCAAACCTATATTGATCGAATGCGTGAACATGGTATTGCGGTTGGTCGCGAGTTTCCCTCGATCCCAGGTTTCAATCGCATCACACTTGGCACACCCGAAGAGATGACAGTCGTTATTAAGACGTTACAGTTATTTCGTGAAAAAGGCTGGGTGTAATTACATACCATCGTATGATGTAGTTTACCAAAAAAGAAGGGACGCTTAGACGGCGTCTTTTTTTACCAACATCAAACGCAGTTTTACATATTCTGTCTTAAAAAGTATCCGTACACCTTATAGGATAAATTAATAAAGCATGATCTATCATAAGCAGATATGCGAGACGCATACCATAAAGATCATAAAAATAGACGTGCTGAAAGTTTTTAAAATTTTAAGACAAAGGGTGTATGTATGTTTGATATCAAATCTTTTTTTAAGAGAGAAGTAGAAAAAAAGCTCATGGATGTGGATGATTATATTTTTATGCCTGAGCGTATCGAGATGGCGCTTGAAGGCGGAGAGTTAAATTGTGTGTTAAATAGTGATGGCCGCGTCGATATTTTTTATAGTAAGCAGGGCGTGACAGAAGTCAGTTCGGCATCGCGTAAGCATCCTTTTACAGCGTTTGAGACCGAGTTATATCATGGCGTTTATGATGATGTCATCCATGCTTTGGTCAAGGAAGTGAACAAGATAATTGATGGCTCGTCCAAGTATTTTCATCGCAGTAAAATATTGCCGTCGACCGCGTCTTTGCCCGTTCGTCCAACGCCCAGCAATGAGTTATAAATTGACCAGTCATAAGTACGTCAGTATTTCATAAATTCCATTAGCTAAATGAGTAATAAAAAAGGGTAAATCATATGATTCACCCTTTTTTGTTGGCTACTATTTTTTTACCTTAAGTGTGCAAAATATTGTGCAGAGCGTATTGTGCTAAGCACCGCTTAAAGCGGCAGACTTTTTCATTGATATGGATTTGTCAGCAGCAGATAGGGCAGCGACGTTAGTAAGCGGGCGCGATTGACTGCCATCAATCAAGTGGTTAGTCTGTGTTTTAGTAAGCAAACTTTTTGCAAATTTTACGCTATCATCTCGTTTTTTTAAGGTGTCCGTGTAGTACCATTCGCATTGAAATGCCTGCTCGGTAATATCAAGGAGCATATAACCACGTTCGGTCTGATTGTTAAATTTCTGATGCGGGTTTAGCTCAACCCCAGCGGTTTCAGGGAAGGGTAAAGAAGTTAGGGCAGGACAGACGAACTCTACGGCTAAAGAGCCTTTGCCGGTTAGAGGGCTATAGCTACTTGCTTCAAAAGGGTTTCTTGCGATATCAAAAGCGAAAGATGCATGATAATCCCCAGTTAATACCACGGTATTGAAAATATTATTTTCTTCGATAAAGTTGAGCAAACGTGTACGCGCACTGGCATACCCATTCCAAATATCGCCAGAATTGGTGGCAAAAGTGCCTTTAAATGGCGCTAAAATAACTTGTTGGCCGAGTACTTGCCATGTTGCTTGACGGCGTTTGCCTTCGAGCATCTTTAAATAGAGCCAGTTTTCTTGTTCAAGACCTAATAGTTGGCGTTCAGGCTCGTTACTGGCTTTGGCATCAAGCTTTTCGCGACCAAATATGCGCGTATCTAACATATTTAAATCGAATAATTTACCAAATTCAAAGCGTCGATAAATACGTAATTGACTGTCTAGCTCATTACTAGTGTCGTCGCGAATAGGCATCCACTCATGATAAGCGCGCACGGCAGACATTTTGCGTTCTATATAGCTCCCTTTACTCTCAGTATGGAAACCTGCGCCACCTTTCCATGAATTGTCTGCAATTTCGTGATCGTCCCAAACAGCGATAAACGGATGCTGGCGGTGACATTCTTGCAAATCGACATCGGTACGGTAGCAAGCATAGCGGCGACGATAATCCTCTAAACTGATAATCTCGTTTTTTGGCTCTAGCGGTCGCTCTTCTTTTAAGTCATTATCGCGATAAAAGCCTTCTGGGTACTCATAGATATAATCACCTAAATGTATGACAGCAGAGAGGTCGGCTTGCTTGGCGATATTGGCATAGCCATTAAAGTAGCCAAAGCCATAGTTTGAGCAGGAAACCACTGCTAAGCGCACACGATCAACTTCGCTTGCTGGCAAGTCTGCTTGTGGTATGGTGCGTGTGCGACCGATAGGAGAGCGGTAGCCTAGTGCTTCAAAAGCATAATAATAAGTGGTATTGGGTTGTAGGTTTTTGGGGTCGACCTTTACGGTGAAGTCAGATTGCGCTGTCGCTATTGCGCGACCTTGAGTAACAATGTTTTTCAGCGCTGGGTCTGTTGCTACCCTATAAGCAACAGGAATACTGGCGGCTTGGATACTACCGTCATTGGTAATTCGTGTCCATAGTATAACGCGATCTTGGAGCGGGTCACCGCTGGCAATACCATACACAAAAGGTGCTGCACCTTGATAGCCTAAATCATCCAAGTCATCTAGACCATCGAGGTTATTTGGTGGCCTGACGTCATCATCTGATGAACAAGCACTGAGCTGAGTCAACACAGTACCAGCTATCGTTACCTGACCACCAAGTTTTATAAATGCACGTCTTTTCATCAGTCATCCTTGATATGAGTTAAAGATAAATTCCATTTATCATTCACAATAGTAAATAATTTATATGAATAAGTTGGGTTGCGCAATGAATAACCAAACTTATTTTGTGAAATAGACCCTTTAGTCAAGTCGCTGATCCAGCATCTATTTTTCAGCTACTTATTTAACGATACTGCCATAACAGCTCTGCAGCGTTTTTGCTACCACTTTAGTGACCAGCTGTGTGCGATAGTTGGCATCAATTGCCGCATTGCCAAGTTCAACAAGGGTCACTTGCTGCGGCGCTTGCTCACTGACGCAGCCGCAAACTCGACCTTTTATCTCTTCCTCTTGGGCGTCTGTCATCGCCACACTAGCAATGCGCCAAGCATTTTGTTTTTCAATCTGACTGCGGCATTGGTTATCAATAGCGGCTTTAAAGATATTCATCCCAATCTCGTTTGCCGAACCAATCGCCGTGCCAGCATTGGTATTCATATCAGAAGTGGCACAGCCAGCTAAGGCAAATGTGGCAAAAACGATGCTCGAAGCAAATAGTTTTTTCATAAGTTTTCCTTTAATATTTATCAATATTGGTAGCGGTTTTATTCTACAGATTTTTTAGACTATAACGGTAAAGATAAAAAATAAACACAAAAAAAGAGACCATGATAGGTCTCTCTTTTATAGGTATAAAGGTTTTAGAATCTAGCAGCCAAGTTTACCTTCTGCCTCAAGCGCTTTTTTGCTACGAATTGGTGCTGGGCAATCTTCACCATAGTATTGACGATCGGCAAAGTAGCTTGAGCGCACCATTGGGCCGGCCCAAATGCTAAAGAAACCAATCTTTTTACCATAGTCCATATAGCGCTGAAATTCATCTGGATGTACGTAACGATCAACAGGTGCATGATCCTTACTGGGTTGCAGGTACTGGCCAATGGTAATCATATCGACGTCATGGGCTTTTAAATCGTCAAGCAGAGCATAGATTTCTTCTTCGGTCTCACCAAGTCCAACCATAAACCCGCATTTGGTGGCGATATCAGGACGGCGCTCTTTATAAATTTTAAGCAAATCTAATGAATGCTGATAGTCAGAGCCTGGACGGAAGGCTTTATACAGACGCGGCACGGTTTCGATATTGTGGTTAAACACATCTGGCGCGGTTTCAGTCAATAAATCTAAGGCTATTTCCATACGCCCACGGAAATCTGGCACTAGTATTTCAATCAAGCAATTTGGGCTTAGCGCGCGCGATTCATTGAGAACTTCAACGAAATGTCCAGCACCGCCGTCTTTTAAATCATCGCGGTCAACTGAAGTAATCA
>NZ_DAINDI010000086.1:7672-10094 GCF_036731945.1 Psychrobacter sp. | reverse complement strand
GCGCAAAGGGGAATAAAATTAGGCCGCGAGCTTTTTGGCGATAAATTTGTTCCTCTGACTGAATTTATGCCTTTTGAGCGCTATTTAGAGTTTTTAGGTAACATTGATATTGCTATTTTTAATAACAATCGACAACAAGCGATGGGAAATATCATCACTTTATTAGGTCTTGGCAAGACAGTTTATGTACGGAATGATACGACACAATGGCAATTTTTTCGGGATAAAGGCTTGCAGATATATAACATTAATGATTTTAGCTCTTTGGACAACCATTATCATAAAGACAATGTCAACAAGATAAAACACTACTTTTCTGAAGCAACTTTAATTCAACAATTAACAAGGTTATTTTAATATGGCTTATTTGACAGCAAGCGAGCTGGTACAAAAAGGATTTAAGTCGCTAGGCAAAAATGTAAAAATTAGTGATAAAGCCAGTATTTATGATACTGAGCAAATAGAGATAGGTGATAACTCAAGAATAGATGATTTCTGTGTGATATCAGGACGCGTACAAATCGGCTCTTTTTGCCATATTGCACCGATGTGCTTGGTAGCAGGGGGGCAAGAAGGAATATATTTAGATGATTTCTGTGGACTGGCTTATGGGGTAAAAATCTTTTCCCAATCGGACGATTATAGCGGAGCAACTATGGTTAGTCCCTTAGTGCCATCAGAATATAAGAACGAATCAAAGAAAAGAGTTGTTTTAAATCGACAGGTCGTTGTAGGTGCTGGCAGTATAATTTTCCCTGGTGTAAATATAGCAGAAGGATGCTCTATAGGCGCAATGACTTTAGTCAATAAAAGCACTACAGCTTGGGGCATATATGTAGGTAATCCTGCCAAGAGAGTTAAAGAAAGAAAAAAAGACTTGTTGGTATTAGAAAAAGAATTCTTAGAAACGCTGAACACTAAAGTGACCCATAGCTGAGACCTACAATGATTCCTTTTAATAAACCGCCTTATACCGGTCATGAAGATCAATTCGTACTAACAGCAATGCGGAGTCACAAAATATCAGGCGACGGCCCATTTACTGAACTCTGTCATGATTGGTTTAAGCAAAATCTACCGTGTAAAAAAGCGTTACTGACGCCTTCTTGTACTGCTGCTTTAGAAATGGCAGCTATACTCATTGATACAAAGCCTGGCGATGAAATTATCATGCCGAGCTATACCTTTGTTAGTACTGCTAATGCCTTTGTGTTACGCGGTGCTACTATTGTTTTTGTTGACGTTCATCCTGAAACCATGAACATCGATGAAACCAAAATTGAAGCAGCTATCACTGACAAAACTAAGGCCATTGTCCCTGTACATTACGCAGGCGTTGGCTGTGAGATGCAGACTATCATGGATTTGGCTAAGCGCTATAATCTATATGTTATAGAAGATGCCGCCCAAGGTATGATGAGCACATACGAAGGAGTAGCGCTTGGCACTATTGGTCATTTAGGCGCGTTTAGTTTTCATGAAACCAAGAACTATACTAGTGGCGGTGAAGGTGGCTTATTAATCATTAATGATGAATCATTTATAGCACGAGCAGAAATTATTCGCGAAAAAGGAACCAATCGAAGTCAGTTTTTTCGGGGAATGGTCGATAAGTATTCTTGGGTTGATATAGGCAGTAGCTATTTACCTAGTGATTTACAAGCAGCCTATCTTTGGGGACAAATCGAGCGGTGTACAGAGATTAATCAAAATCGTTTAAAGGCTTGGCAGTACTATTATGAATCGTTGCAAAGTCTCGAACAACAGAACAAGATCCAACTCCCTATTATTCCCAAACTCTGCGCCCATAACGCTCATATGTTTTATATCAAAGTTGAAAATCTCGCCTTACGTAGCAGCATTTTGCAGTATTTAAAAGACAATAACATTATCGCAGTCTTTCACTATGTCCCTTTACATAATTCTATAGCTGGAAAAAATCTAGGATACTTTAGTGGAGAGGATAGCTTCACGACTAAAGAAAGTGAAAGATTAATAAGACTACCTTTGTGGTATGGAATAGATAAAATACAGCAAGACCAGATTATATCTGCTATAAAGACATTTTATAGCTAACAGAGTATTGATTAGCTTTGTACTTGGCTTACTAATCCAATCTATGCTGTAAAATAGCTTTCTTATCTGACTAGTAATCAGTATTACTTCGCAAATAATTTTTGGCTAAAATAGTTCTAAAGCTGATTTATAGTAAATTGAACCGGAGCAAAAGATCAGCTAAGAACTATGTAAATATTAGCTTTTAAATAAACGCGAAAAAAATGACTTAGTATCTTTTTGTCGGGTTATCTTATTGCCTTTATAACGCTTATGCGTTTTTTTCGGAAAATGACCAAACGGCGAAACGCGATAATCATCTAGTTTATATCCAGCAGCAAGTGCTTCATTATAATAGCTATCAAAT
>NZ_DAINDI010000086.1:0-7662 GCF_036731945.1 Psychrobacter sp. | reverse complement strand
AAACCCCTCCTCCTCGACTCTTGCAAGCGCGTATTTATGACTAAACTGCGTGCCCATATCTGAATAATGTAATATCTTAATCTCTTCTAACGGTAAGTCTTCACCATCGATACAATTATAGCTATCTTCATAAGGCTCAACGAGCTGAGGGTTAAACTTAATTAGATCCATCATTTTTTGATGACTATCAACATCTTGTCTAAGCTGCTCAATTGGCAGTATCTTGCTTTTCGCTTTGGTACAATCCCATAGGCAGGTACATAACCTCGTCATATCAGCATTCGTTTTAGCAGCTACAATAGCTTGGCCTTCAATAGGATGTTGCCATAGTTGAGCCAAGTCGCTCAAGATGACCACATCGGCGTCCATATAAATTGCTCTGCCAGAATAGTTACAATATTCTGGAATTGCCCAACGGAATCCTGAAAAAGGGGTTGCCCACTTAGCCGTATTCCAACCTTCCCCTGTTTCAGGGTTAGAATACCAATAACTATCTGGATTGCGTGATAGCTGCATCCATATGATTTCGACTGGCGATTTGGTATGTTTATGAATACTATACTCTAGAACCATCATTTGCTCTAAATCACAGTTATTAGGATCGCACCCTACAAAAACTTTGATAATCTCATCACTCATAATTAAATCCTAATAATTAAGTATAATAAAAATTATTATATGTTAATGGTTTTTAATAACGAAAAACTCATAATACGACAGATAAAAATCGTGCCCGACTATGCCTATCCGTCAATTGTCTCTATAATACGGAAAAACTTATAGACCAGACTTACTTTAAGGTGGTTATATTATTATAAGGCTCGTATTATGACACCCGCTGAACTATCGTCCTCTTATGCTCAGCCTATAAATAATGGCATGGATATTCTTCCTAAACAACAGCCTGAAGAACCTAAATCTTGGCGCGGGTTTGGGTTGTTTTTAATGGCTTACTTTTTGGTTTGGTCTATCACTCCAAGCTTTCTAGCCAGCAGTGTACCCTTCGATGTTAGCGAGGGTATAAATTGGGGCAGCGAATGGCAATGGGGCTATTATAAACATCCCCCATTATCGTCATGGATATTATACAGCTTTTATCAATTGTTTGGTCATGTTGGCCCTTATTTACTCAGCCAATTATCTGTCTTACTGACCTTAGTCCTAATTTATCAGTTAGGTAAGAAGATTTGGTCACCGACCACCGCTCTAATCGGTAGTGCGTTAACTTTAGCGGTTCTGTACTACACTTACCCTAGCCTTGAGTTTAATCACAACGTCGCTCAGTTTCCCATTTGGGCAGGATTGTACTTAGCGTTTTATCAATCTATGACTCAAAACCGTCTCAGAGATTGGATATTACTGGGTGTGATTGGTGGACTTGGCATGCTAACCAAGTACACTGTAATATTCTTACTGATACCAATGGCATTCTATTTAATGCTGCCAAGACAGTGGCCATTATTAAAACAACCGAAACCGTGGATAGCGGCTTTTATTATGTTGGCTATCTTCGCACCGCATTTATATTGGTTAGCAACGCACGATTGGTTGCCGCTTAGTTATGCCAGTGGACGCTCGCAAGAGGTTGCTGCTGGGGCATATAACATCAAGCGGCATTTTAGCTGGATAGGATTTATCATTGCTCAGCTTGTCGCCCATATTCCGCTATTTATCATGCTTGCTGTTAATCGCAAGCGTTTATTAAAGACTGATGACTACAAGCACAGCTTGCCGCAGAACGCAGCATTACTTTGGTATATGTGGTTATCACCAATGGCGGTATTGGTTGTTTTAAGCTTGGTGTTTGGGGTGGGCTTGCGTGATATGTGGGGTATGCCAATGTGGGCACTGTCAGGGTTGCTCGCTGCCTCCTTGATAGCACCTGCCACTCAATTATTAACCGCCATCAAGCTACGAAAAGCTCTGACTATTTGGTTGTCACTTGTCACCGTACTAATGGTAGTATATGTGGGCTTTGGCGACAAGATTCGTCATAAGCCTTCTCGTATGCAGTGGCCGGAGCAGGCATTGACAGTTCAAGCACAAACCACTTGGCAATCATTGAGTAGCTGTACACTTGATAGCGTTTCAGGTGATCGCTGGCTTGGCGCATTAGTGGCGATGAATAGCGGCTTTCCCTCACAAATGATATCCGGTCCTGCAAGCCACTCGCCTTGGATGAATATTGAACGTTTACAAAAGAATGGTACGTTAGTCATGTGGCAAGAGGGCGAAGAAGATATCGTCCTACCGTTGCTTGATGATGTTGATGCTATTGCCACTACTGAAGTAGAGAATAGCCATAACAACGCTAATGTCTTAATTAAGCAGCAGGGTCAATGGCAGATTGATTGGCGTGACGGCAAGATAGAAAAGCCGTTATTGATAAACTGGGTGGCTTATGTTCCAAGTCGCTGCTTTCAGGATTCAAAATAAAACTTTGTCTATCAGCATTTGCTTATCAGCGGCTGGTAAATAGCCATTTATATGAATAAAATAATTGAGTATTTATGCTAGATCAGTTGTCACAATCTCGCCCTTATTTGTCGATTATTATGCCTGCGTATAATGATGCTGAAGCCTTACAAGTGTTTTTGCCAGAAGTCTTCGCCTTTACGCAGACACTACACGCGCCAATAAAGATAGCATCGGCCGAGCAAAATCTAGGGGGCTCAACAGCAAGAATAGCAAGCTGTGAGATTATTATTGTTGATGATGGTAGCCGCGACAACTTAGTTGAGGTAGTCACACAGTTAATGCCTACTCGTCCAGCAAACACCGACTTAGAGCTCATACGTTTATCGCGTAATTTTGGTAAAGAGCCTGCACTCAGTGCTGGTCTAGCAGCCGCGCGAGGCGAGATGGTTGCTATGATTGACGCCGATGGACAGCATCCTTTACCAGTACTCACACAAATGCTAACGATGATTGAGCAATCGGATATTGATATGGTCGCGGGTATTCAAGCCAATCGCCCGCATGAAAGCCGGCTTGCAAAAACTTTAAAAGGCAGTTTTTATCATTTTATCCAGGACAGTCAGCGTTATGAGATTCGTCCTAATGCCGGTGATTTTCGGGTGATGAATCGCAAGGTGCTAAATGCTTTACGCTCATTACCCGAGCGCCAACGCTTTATGAAAGGCTTGTATGCTTGGGTTGGCTTTAATACGGTCTATTTGCCCTTTACCGCTGCCAATCGCGATACTGGTGAAAGTAAATTTAACTATGGCAGCTTGTTTGAATTGGCACTGGTAGGTATTACCTCCTTTTCTCAGCGACCACTGCGTCTGATTTCACGCATAGGTTTTGCAGTCTCTGCATTGGCTTTTTTATACGGCTTATATATCGTGATAGATACCTTAATATTTGGTAGCGATGTCGCAGGCTGGGCAACGGTTGCCGCAGGAATTATGTTTTCTACTGGTATACAACTGGTTTGTATTGGCGTGATTGGCGAATATGTCGGTAGACTCTATGAAGAGGTTAAGCAGCGACCACTGTATTTAATCGATGAAGTCATCAATAGCAAGTCTGCGCATACTACTCATCAATACGCTGATAGTTACCTACAGGCGACGGCCAAAAGTGCAATGGACAAAGCAGCTGATGAATAACACAGTAGAAACGCAATCGAATTCTATGCAAGCCCTTTGGTTTTTAGCCGTTGGTGCCAGTGCGGCTTTGGTGCATTTTTTAGTATTGGTCAGTATTGTTAATTTCACGACTGCCACGCCAGCATGGGCAAACGTAGGCGCTTTTTTACTTGCTTTTGTGGTGAGCTTCTTTGGACATTTTTATCTTACCTTTAAACAATCAGAGTATTCAGATAAGGGTATTCGGCCAAACAATAATCATATTCATAAAAAAAGGCATCTTCCTGCTTTAGGAAAATGGTTTAGTAGTTCTGCTGCAGGATTTATTGCCAATCAAGGCTTATTCGTTTTAGGGTTACGTTGGTTTGGCGAGCAATATTATATGCTGATATGGCTGCTAGTCACGGGCGTTATCACGGTCATGACCTTTGCCTTGGGTAAATTTTGGGCGTTTAAACCATGAGCCATCCTCATTATCAAGAGCAAGCTGCTTCGCTCTCTAACACTGCCCGCCCTGTGATTATTAACGTTGATGATTTAGGATTGTCGACTGCAGTCAACGATGCGGTCATTCATCTTGCTGAACTTGGTCGTATTGGTGCTAGCAGCTATATGGTTGGCGGTACAATTACGGATAGCGATATCAATCGTCTGAACCAACTCAATGTCGATATTGGCTTGCATTTAGATTTGACGGGTATATTTGCCTCCACTCTGCGTGGTTCATTGAAATCAGTCATTATCGCTAGCTACTTGCGTCGTTTTAATCCCAGGCAAGTAACCGATATTATTAAACAACAATTAGATGGATTTGAAGAACGCTTTAATCGTGCGCCTGTATTTATTGACGGACATCAACATATCCATCAGTTTCCGGTTATTCGTCAGTGTTTGATTAATGAATTAACTAACCGTTATCGTAGTGAGGTATCAAAAGATACGCTTAGCGCACGCGTTACTACACCGCTTATCAATGACGTAAAGTCTTGGATCATTTACATACTAGGTGGTTATGCTTGGCGAAAATCTTGTCAGCATCATCAAATTATAACCAATGATAAATTTGGTGGGGTTTATGGTTTCGATGCTGATCGTCAGCAATTAGCAATGTTATGGGAAAAGTGGCTGCAAGCTGCACCGTATCATACAGCTAACCTAACACCTACACTGATTATGTGTCATCCTGCTGTTCCTGAAAATGAGAGTAATAGCTGGCAGGATGAAATCAAAGCGGCTCGTGAGATTGAGTATGAATGGTTAATCAGTGAAGAGTTTGAAGAGTTATTAGCTCAGTACGAAGTAAAACTGATGCGCTGGTCAGATATAACATCACCCTCTTGAAACTTTAATAATTATCAAAGCCATAATAAAAATGACGCAATGATAAAGAAAAAAAGCTAAGACTCTTGATGAGTCTTAGCTTTTTTATTCATACGATATGGTTTTAAAAATGAAATGTAGCTTTAAAAATTAATCAATAAAGCTTAACCAATCCATATACTGCTCATTACGGCCATGTACTACATCAAAGTATAAGGTTTGCAATTTCTCAGTCAATGGACCACGGCCCCCATTACCGATGACACGGTCATCGTATTCACGAATAGGTGTCACTTCAGCCGCGGTACCGGTCATAAAGATTTCATCGGCTAAGTAAAACTCATCACGAGTGATACGGCGCTCAACGACTTTGATACCCAAATCATCAGCAAACTGAATGATAGTACGGCGAGTGATACCGTCAAGGGCGCCGCCGCCCAAATCTGGGGTATGCAGTACACCATCTTTGACTAAGAATAAGTTCTCGCCCGCGCCTTGGCAGACATAACCTTGTGGGTCCATCAAGATGGCTTCGTCATAACCATTACGCGTGACTTCTTGGTTAGCCATGATAGACACAGGATAGTTACTTGAGGCTTTTGCCTTACACATGGTCACGTTGGTCATGTGATGTGTAAATGATGATGTTTTTACACGGATACCGTTTTTGATACCCTCTTCACCAAGGTATGCGCCCCAATGCCAAGCAGCGACCATGGCATTGATACTATTGTCACGCGATGATAGACCCAATTTCTCGGCGCCAACCCAAATAAGTGGGCGAATATAGGCTTCTGCCAAGTTGTTTTGCTTGACCACATCTTTTTGCGCTTGCTCAAGTGCCGCTGCATCAAACGGCACATTCATTTGGAAGATTTTTGCAGAACCCAATAGACGATCAGTATGGTCTTTTAAGCGAAAAATTGCGGTGCGATTGTCAGCTGTTTGATAAGCACGTACCCCTTCAAACACCGCCATACCGTAATGCAAGCTATGCGTAAGCACATGAACCTTGGCATCTGGCTGCTCAATCATCGTGCCATTCATCCAAAGCTTACCTTCTTGTGTTGCCATATTCATTTAATAGTCCTTATGCTAGCGCTGACGTCTAACTTTTGTTGTTGAGTGTTAAGTAAACAAATTGATTAAAATTGCCTGCTGGCGCTGAGTGCCTATTTTTAGGGGCAAATTTTTCTATGGTTAAATTTAAGGTGCCAGTGATTATATCACCGGCACGTCAAGCAAATACAATATTTTAGTTTATCACCACATGGCTTTTATTCATACACCATTGAATAAAATCCCTATTAAAGCCCTGCGCTTATTGCGTTAACTTTTTACTGCCGCCGCATTATTTTACAGCAGCGTTATTCTGCTGATTCCACCCCCATCAGATGTTGCCACTGCGCTTGTACCAGTGCTCGCGTTTCTGTCCAAAGTGACTCATCTACCAGCAACGATTGCTTGGATAAGGCCAATTGGTGCGTCGCGGCGCGGATGCGTAAATAAGCATCGGTCAAATCTTGGCAAACCTCTACCTCCCAGATACCAAGCGCGGCGACTTCTTCAAAAATCCGACGTTATCACTCCATTTGGTCAAACTGGGATGCTCGTGTGAATAAGCCAATACCGCAAATTGCGCCAAAAATTCAATATCGACAATGCCGCCAGCATCTTGCTTGAGATGGAATTTGCCCGCTTGCTGCTGGTGCTGACTGGTGCCTAGATGCTTTTGCATTTTAATACGCATACTGGTGACTTCGATACGAACTTGCTCAATCGTACGCGGTAGAGACAAAACGGTGCGACGAATGTCACAAAAACGCGCAGTGACGCGCTTATCACCGCAGATGGCCCGCGCCCGCACCAGTGCTTGATGCTCCCAAGACCACGCTTTCTCAAGCTGATAAGTTTCAAAGGCATGACAAGAAACCACCATCATGCCTGCATTACCCGAGGGACGCAGGCGCATATCGACTTCATAAGCACGGCCATCACGGGTTTGGGTATTCAGATAAGTCATCAGCTTTTGCGCCAAGCGGGCGGCAAATTTCATGCCACTGACCGATTTTTCGCCCGTGGTCATGCCCTGCTCTTTTATTTTATGCAAAAACACCAAGTCTAAATCGGACGAATAGGATAACTCAAGCCCGCCAAGCTTGCCGTAACCAATAATGGCAAAGCCGCAATCCGCTTCGGTGACCGGATCGCCATCTTGACCAATTGGATAGCCGTAGCGTTTGACGATTTCAGCAAAGGCGCGCTCAAGCGCGGCCTCAAGTACCACAGCGGCAATATAAGTCAGAGAATCTGACACTTTCATGATTGGGCGCTCTGCCAGCACGTCACTGGCAGCCACTGCGAGCACTTGGTTCTTTTTAAACAATCGCAGTACGCTAAGTAGCTCCTCTTCATCGTTCGGCTCTACGCGCAACAACTGCTGGCGCAAAATATCACGCAGCTCAAGCTTGTCAGGCAAATGCCGATAGCGCTGCTGTAAGAAGGTATCTAATAACACCGGATACTGCGCCAATTCTTTTGCAATCCAAGGGCTGGCTGATAACATCGGAATAAGCTCAACGGTGGCATTGGGATTTTCTGCAATCATCACTAAATAAATAGAACGACGGCAAATAGCTTCTAGCAAATTTATTAAACGCGGCAAAGCGATATTAGCAAGCTGCTGCTGCTCTTCATGGACAAGGAGCGCGTGGACAATCACAGGATACGCATCATCCAAACGCTCACG
>NZ_DAINDI010000085.1:7486-10321 GCF_036731945.1 Psychrobacter sp. | reverse complement strand
GCATGGTTATATCATTCCAGGTTTAGGTGATGCGGGCGATAAAATCTTTGGTAAGCAGTTATTTAATAAGTAAGACAACGCCAATAAAACAAGACAAGCTGGCGTTATAAATTATGAAACATGTACAGAACAT
Organism: Psychrobacter sp.; assembly: GCF_036731945.1. GTDB lineage: Bacteria > Pseudomonadota > Gammaproteobacteria > Pseudomonadales > Moraxellaceae > Psychrobacter. The sequence continues at coordinate 10,188 of NZ_DAINDI010000085.1, read as the reverse complement.
CAATGATAAGGATATAAGATGAACGTATTGATTACAGGCGCAAGCGCTGGTTTCGGTAAAGCGCTGGCTGAGCGTTTGGTTGCCAATGGTCACCGCGTGATTGGCTGTGCCAGACGCTTAGACAAATTGAATGCGTTGGCAGATACTTTGGGCGAGGCATTTTTACCTGTGGTCATGGATGTTAGTGACACCACGTCTATCCCGCAAATCATTGCTGACTTGCCGGCTGACTTTAAGCAAATTGATGTCTTGGTGAATAACGCTGGATTGGCACTTGGCACCGAGCCTGCACAAAAAGCTGATCTCGATGACTGGATGCGTATGATTGATACCAATGTTAAAGGTTTGATGGCGCTCACTCATGCTGTCTTGCCAGCCATGGTCGCACGCGATAGCGGTTATATCATTAATGTCGGCTCTATCGCCGGCAGTTGGCCTTACTTTGGCGGTAACGTCTATGGCGCGACCAAAGCTTTTGTCAAACAGTTTAGCTTAAATCTGCGCGCGGATCTCATCGGTACGCAGGTACGGGTGACCAACCTTGAACCGGGTAATGTTGCGGGCACTGAGTTTTCAAACGTGCGCTATCATGGCGATGATGATAAGGCTGCTCAAGTTTATGACGGCTTTAAAACTATGACCGGTGATGATATTGGCGATATCTTGTTATGGCTGATTGAGTCGCCTGCTCATATTAACGTCAACCGTTTAGAAGTGATGCCAGTGGCACAAACTTATAATGGTCTGACGATTGCTAAGCAAGATTCTTAAAGGTTTAGCCGACCATTCGGTTTATTAACGCAATTCATAAGACCGAAGCAATATAGTCGCCTCTATGTTGCTTCTTTTTTTGGCTATAACATTATCTTCATTGACCAAGCGCAATTCCTGAAAATCCAAAATCAATACCTCATTACGCGTGCGCTCGCTGGTACGTTTATTGTGGCGTATCGGAAATCCTAAAACTTGCTTACCTTTAATTACTACTTGATTGATAATCATGGTCGGATTATTGAGGGTAAATTTTGCACTTAACTGTTGAGCATTGATAATGACAGTAGCAGGATTGAGTGTTGTGATTAACACCTTTTTCTGGCGTACGCTTTTTGCTAAATCCCCTGCAAAAAATAATACTTGCTCTAATGGTAAATACTGGGCGTGGCGCATAAGCTCGCGGCGAAATAACGCTGGCATATCGGTATTAAAACTGTCTTCTGTTTGTCGATAAAAGGCCGTAAAATTACGATGCAGATAGCGGCCAAACACGCTGCTACTGATCCAATCTTGATAAACCTCATTGGCTAATAACTGCTTTGTAAATGCTTCGGCATCTGCCATATCCTCTGCCTCAAGCATCGCTAACAATAGCGCAGGCGGATTGGTAAATGTTTGCTGCTGCCAGCTTTGCGGATATAAGCTGCTATCAAGCAATGGTAAAATTAACTTGTCCATACGCTAATATCCTTATTAATCATTGAGCATCCTCCTCAAAGCATATAGTATCTATTATGTACACTTCCTACCTCATGCATGCCCTATCAAACTTATTTGCTATCTACTAATAGTTCTCAGAGTGTGTGCTCTACGCGGTCCGCTATAAAATGAATACCAGTGGCGCGTTATCATACTTGTGCTGATTTTATTTAGGACTGACTATAGGGTATATTTGCCACCTTAATATAACAGCCTTTGGCAAATGGGTTAATAGAAAAAGGGTTAGCGCCTTATGAAAACCAAATTAATTAACTTATCTGCTAACTATAAAGTGCAAACGATTGATATCGCTTTGTCTGACGGCACATTACTACCTATTTCAGTGATAGGGAGTGGCCAACCTGTACTGCTCTTGCATGCTTATGGTATGGATGCGCGTGAGTTTTTACCCTTTATTTTGCCCTTAACGGGTAAATACGCCTTTTACCTGCCGCACCTGCGAGGATTTGGCGCGGCAAAAAACATCAAGCTAACCCAGTTTGATTTTGTGCGTCAGTATGCCGATGATATCAATATCGTCATTGAGCAAATTTGCTTGGCACGTAATATAGAATCCTTACCTGTTGCCGCTATTTCGATGGGCGCGCAAGTGATGTGGGCGTATTTTGAGTGTTATGGCAGCGCAAAAGTCAGCCGCTATTTAAATATCGACCAAAGTCCTGCTATCCATAATCAGCCTGACTGGCAAGGTGGCTTGTTTGGCACGCGGCAGCAAGAAGTATTCGATATCTTTCATGAGGTAATTGATAAGACGTTACCTTATGCTGACATCGAAAGCTTTACCCATCTGCCTTTTGCCCTGAAACGCCGTGCAACGGATGTTGAACGGCTGTTCTCTCTTTTATCCGTCAATCGCACGCGCTCAAAAGCCCTTATACAAGTGATGACCTATAAAAATGACCCCAAACTTGCGCTTTATGATCACAGCATTTGGCATCATAAGATGCGCTGCTTGCAAGCTTATTTGACATTGCCCTACGACTTTCGCGGCGCGCTAGAGCGGGTCACTATTCCGGTGGTCAATCTCATTGGTGGTCGCTCCAAACTCTACGATGCTAAATGGCAGCAAAAAATCACCCAGATGTTACCCAATGCCACCGAGGTCGTACTACCGCGCTCAGGTCATGCGATACCAATGGATGAACCTGTTGGATTTTATAGAGTATTAAAAGGTTTTTTGCAGGGTTAATTGTTTATTCACATAAAAA
>NZ_DAINDI010000085.1:0-7476 GCF_036731945.1 Psychrobacter sp. | reverse complement strand
GGTAAACGACTAGCGCTTCTTCGGTTTCTGAATGCTGCGCGGTATGCAAGACTTGGTAAAGGCTGCCTTTATAATGGCGGTAAATGCCTTGGGCGACGCTACTAAAATTATTATTTTCCATGCTTAGCTAGCTTCTCTATTAACTTGATTTTATGTTTCGGCCATTCATCTTTTGACATGCTATACATCACTGTATCCGAAATAACACCATCACGGCGCACTCGATTACCTCGAATTACGCCATCTTTTTTAGCACCTAAACGCTCAATGGCTTGTTGTGAGCGATGATTATCAATATCCGTGCGCCAACCTACGGTTTGATAGTTCAATGTTTCAAATATATAAGTGAGTAGCATAAGCTTACAGATGGTATTGACATGCGTGCGCCAATACGATTTAGCATACCAGGTATAGCCAATCTCTAAGCGTTTGCTAGTTGGTAAAATATCGTGAAAACTCGTTGTACCAATCGCTTTACCATTTGATTCATCAATAACGACAAATGCTTTTCTATCAGGCATTGAATGTGCGGTATTGATATAATCAATGATCTTATCTGGCTCTGGTACCGAAGTCTCGTTTATTTTCCATAGCTCACCGTCTTGGCAAGCTTGGGCTAAATCATTGGCATGAGTTAACATCAATGGCTTAAGAATAATGCCGTTACTTGATAACGTAGGAAGGTCTAACATCTATCTCTCCTTAAGCCATAATGAACGTAGAAACTCTCGTTACCTAGCTCAATGTCTTAACTAAGCAACCGTCACTTTAGCATAAGCCTTTTTGCCTGCTTGGATAACGACTGTCTGACCAGACGTTAAACTAAAGCCTGCATCGACCACTTCGCCATCTACTTTTACCGCGCCACGCTTGATCATATCTTTAGCCGATGAGCTGTTTTTGGCAAGCTCTGCTTGGTTTAGGATTTGCGTGATAAATAATGCGTCCGCACCTTCCAACTCTAACGTCACTTCTGGTAAATCAACGGGCAATTCACCATCAGCCAATACGTTACCTGCTGATTTATGCGCATTAGCAGCAGCATCCGCATCATGGAAACGCTCAATCAATTCTTCAGCAAGGATACGTTTGATTTCTTGTGGGTTGCGACCATTTTCCATCTCGGCCATTAACGCTTCGACTTCTTCCATCGGCTTAAAGCTTAAAAATTCAAAGTAGCGACGGATTAAAGTATCTGGCATCGACAGCAGTTTTTGGTACATGGTGCCCGGTGCATCATAGATGCCAACATAGTTACCAAGTGACTTCGACATTTTATTAACACCGTCTAGCCCTTCTAAGATTGGCACGGTGATACAAACTTGTGGCTCTTGACCGTAACGACCTTGCAGGGTGCGTCCCATTAGGATGTTAAAGGTTTGGTCCGTACCGCCAAGCTCGACGTCAGCTTTTAGCGCGATAGAGTCATAGCCTTGCACCAATGGGTATAAAAACTCATGGATAGCAATTGGCGTTTGCGCCGCATAGCGTTTAGAGAAATCATCGCGCTCAAGCATACGCGAGACAGTCAACTGACTAGAAAGCTGAATCATATCGCCCGCTGACATGTCTTTGAACCATTCAGAGTTAAAGACGATCTTGGTTTTTTCTTTATCCAAAATCTTAAAGACTTGTTCCGCATAAGTCTGCGCGTTGACTTTGATTTGCTCATCGGTCAATGGTGGGCGCGTGCTGTTTTTGCCAGAAGGGTCGCCAATCTTGGCGGTATAATCACCGATTAAAAAGTAAATCTCATGACCCAAGTCTTGAAAATGCTTGAGCTTATTGATCAATACGGTATGACCCAAATGCAGGTCAGGCGCGGTGGGATCAAAGCCTGCCTTGATACGCAGCGGGCGATTCAGTTTTAACTTTTTAACCAAATCGTCTTCCGATAGGATTTCTTGGGTACCGCGCTGAATCAGGGCAAGTTGTTCTTCTAGGGTGTAGGTTTGGGTGGTCATGACGCTCTCTTTATTGTCTTTATTAAAAGGGTAATGCGTTTGGGCCAATTAGAATATCGTAGCCCGTAAAAGATGTTAGAATTTGACAGATATACTAGCGTTTTTTAAGGTAAATTGCCATGACCAACCCTGCATTGATTGCTGATACTAATGATTCAACTATCAATTATGACGATAATTTACATAACACTTTGGGTAAAACTTTAGATGACGATTTAAATTATGCCACCTTGACCGATGCACTTGAGCAAACGGTATTTGAGAACTTCGATGATGGCTTATATATCGGCATGATGTCTGGTACCAGCTTGGATGGTATGGATGCGGTACTTTGTCAATTTAGCAGTAATACGGATACTGAAACAGATACTCAGCAACCGCTGCGATTGTTAGCGTCTATTAGCCAAGATTTTCCAACACGCCTGCGCGAGGTGTTACTGGCACTTTGTCAGCCAAATGGTGTGCAAGAATTAACGCCAACAATGGGAGAGCCGAGTAGCGAATTAGACTGGTTTGGCTGGGCAAGTAAAGAATACGCTGAATTTGCCAGCGACGTAGTCAATAATTTATTGCAGCAGTCCAATACCGATGTAGAGTCGGTGCTGGCAATTGGCTGTCACGGTCAAACGGTGCGTCATCGTCCACAAATGGGCTTTAGCTTGCAACTGCTCGATGCCAATATCATCGCCGAGCGTACTGGTATTAGCGTGGTCAGTGATTTCCGCCGCCGCGATATGGCCGTCGGTGGTCAAGGCGCGCCTTTAGTACCTGCCTTTCACCAAGCATTATTTGCCACGCCTGATAGCACGCGGGTGTTATTAAATTTGGGCGGTATTGCCAACATCACCGTTTTGCCAGCCAATGCTAGCCTTATTAACGCTAATCCTGCTAATGATGCTGTTGTTAATAATAGTCCAGTTATTGGTTATGATACCGGTCCTGCCAATTTATTACTCGATGCGTGGACAGCATTGCATACGGATAAAGATTATGACGCTGGCGGCGCATGGGCGCAGTCAGGACAAGTCGTTGAGCCGCTACTTAACCAGCTGATAGAACATCCATTTTTTGCGCGAACCTATCCGAAAAGCACAGGTCGTGAAGACTTTAACTTAGCATGGCTACAAAGCGAGCTGCAAAAATTTGACCAAGCCTCTGCCCATATTCGCTATTCGTCAGCCGATGTACAGGCAACATTGACCGAGCTGACGGCGATGAGTGCCAGTATGCAAATTAATCTGTTTATTAAGGCCAAAGAAAATAGCTCAGTTTATGTCTGCGGTGGCGGTGCCTTAAATGATTACTTGATGACTCGCTTGCAGGCGCATTTACCTCACTGCAAAGTAGAAACTACTGCCAGCTTAGGGCTGAATCCCGCTTGGGTCGAAGCCGTCGCCTTTGCATGGTTGGCACGGCAAACCTTAATGGGGGAAACTGGTAACTTGCCAGCGGTCACTGGCGCAAGTAAAGGCGTGGTATTGGGTCAAGTTTGTTTTGCTTAATAAGCCTTTAATTGTTTAAATTTTAGTTTACATACGTGCACTAATGTGTTTTATAATGACGGTTAAAATACCTTCTTTTTAGGATCGCACGTACAGGATATATCGCATGAGCCAACATAGCAGTTCACCAAACGCGCAAGCCGCCGACTCTAATGCTGCCCCTATCCAGCAAAACCCGCGCCAAAAGCTGCCCCATTATGAGCGCCCAGACGAGATGCGTGTGGTGGTCACCGGTATGGGTGCGGTGACACCTTTAGGATTAGACGTCGCAAGCTCGTGGACGCGTCTACTTAATGGCGAGAGCGGTATCGCGCCCATTACTCATTTTGATGCAACCGACTATCGGGCGCAAATTGCGGGCGTGGTCAAGGATTTTGATGCCAAGCAATATATGAATGCTAAAGACGCGCGCCGCTATGATGAGTTTATGCATTATGCCGTTGCAGCTTCGGCTATGGCGTTAAAAGACGCGGGTTTTATCGATGAAGTGAGCGCAGCTGATGCACCTGTACAAGATGTCGAGCAAGAACGCTTTGGCGTGATCTTAGGGTCAGGCATTGGCGGTATCCAAACCATTGAAAACAGCCGTGATACCCTACGTGACAAAGGCGCTATGAAGGTTTCGCCCTTTATCATTCCAGGTTCTATCGTTAATATGGCTGCAGGTTTGGTCGCTATTAAGCACACTTTACAAGGTCCAAACCTAGCGACCTCGACTGCTTGTACCACCGCGACCCACGCTATCGGGCTTGCTGCGCGTTTGATTGCCTATGGCGATGCCGATGTGATGCTGGCAGGTGGCAGTGAAAAAGGCTCAAGCCCGCTTGGAATGTCAGGTTTTGGGGCGATGCATGCCCTCTCAACTCGTAATGATGAGCCAACCAAAGCCTCGCGGCCGTTTGATAAAGAGCGTGATGGCTTTGTACTCGGTGATGGTGCCGGTGTCGTCGTCCTTGAAAGCCTTGCCCATGCTAAGGCGCGCGGCGCGACGATACTTGCTGAGCTGGTTGGCTTTGGCATGAGTGATGATGCTAGCCACATTACTGCACCGCCAGAAGATGGCAGCGGTGCAGCGCGCGCCATGCGCAACGCCCTAAACGATGCTGGTATTGAGCCTGCCGCGGTTGGCTACGTCAATGCTCACGGTACCAGTACGCCTGCTGGTGATGTTGCCGAATCCATTGCGATCGAAACCGTTTTTGCGCCCGTTAAAGACAGCATTTTGGTCAGCTCGACCAAATCGATGACCGGTCATTTATTGGGTGCCGCTGGTGGTATCGAAGCCATCTTTACTGTGCTTGCTTTGCAACATCAGCAGGTACCGCCGACCATCAACTTGGATAATGTTGAAGACAACTGCAACCTTGATTACGTGGCCAATCAATCACGCAAAGTTGATAATCTGCAATATGCAGTCTCCAATAGCTTTGGCTTTGGTGGCACCAATGGGTCGCTTATATTCGCTCGTTGGCCGGTGCAATCATCAAGTTAAAACGCCTAAAACAACGTTAAAAACGCTAAATAAATGTTAAAAAACTATTATTTTAGCCGTTGTAACCTTGGTGTCAGATTTACTACGTTTGACCACTTGCAGCCCCTTATCGTACTTGCGTATGATAAGGGGTAATTTTATGCAACATTTATGGAAGATACCATGTCAAGCTACTCATTTTCCCATCAGTTTTATCAGCGCTGGACGTGTGCGCCAGACCCTGTACGCGCCTCTATTATCCAAGAACTTACCGATATCACCACCCTCTTACAACACGACACGCCATTTGAAACCTTTGTTTTTAGCACTCATGACTTAGATGCCCATCTTGATAATCTTTATGAAAATCATGAAGCTGAACAAGCGATTGCCAAAGCCATTGCCGAAAAACAAGCGCAAGAGCGAGCGGCTGCCGAAAAAGAGCGTTTAGAAGAAGAAGAACGTTTAGAAAAAGAACGTGTAGAAAAAGAACGTGTAGAAAAAGAAAAACAGGCAAAAGCAGCAGTAGACGCTAAGCAGAAAGAAGAAGAAACATTAAGGGCAGCAGAAGCGGCGAAACAAGAGCAACAGCATAATGAGCAGCTAGCTCATAAACAAGCTACCAATGTTGATGACAATGCTAGTAGTAAAAATATTACTAGTAAAAATGACACTGACGCAGTAGACAAACTGGAAGCTACTAAAACGGATGCTACGAAAACTGCGACTGACACTGATAAAAAATCCATTCAAGAACCCGCCAATGCTACAAATGTGGCAAATGGCGCAAACGATCATAATATGAAAACCGTTATCGATAAAGCCGTTTCAGACGCAGCTATTCCTTTGTCTTTAAAAGATACTAAGCTTGGCGCGAGTCACCCAGAATTAATCCGCGAGCTTGAGATGCATGTCGATGACTACTTAAGTGAGCAAATGATGCAAATTTCTGAGAATTTAAAATCTTGGTTACGGGCCGAATTGGCACAGCATTTAACCGAACCTGAAACCACCACTACTATTAAAAGTAATGAAAGTATCGCCAAGAAAAATATCCATTAGCGATAAAAAAACCTGATTTAAATTAAGAATTCCTTTGTATAACTAGACACTAAAAAGCCCCATCGATATTGACGGGGCTTTTTTTGCTAATTTTTTTCTAATAAAAGTACAAATCGCTATTTTAAATAGCTTTTGTACGCTCGGTTAGCCATTCAAGCGCCGCACCTTTAACACGATCTTTTAGCTCGGCATAGACTTGGCTATGATAATCATTGAGCCAATCAATCTCGATTTGGGTTAATAGTGCAGGCTCAATCAAACGAGTATCAATTGGGCAATAAGTAATGGTTTCAAAGTGTAGAAATTGGCCAAACTCAGTCTCAGTCGGATTCACAACTGGCGTATTGACCACCAAGTTTTCGATACGAATACCCCATTTACCCTCGCGGTATAAACCCGGCTCATTACTGGAGATCATGCCTTCTTTCATGGCACGTTCTTTTGGCGTACTGGCACTATAAGCAATGACCTGCGGGCCTTCGTGGACGTTTAAGAAATAGCCAACGCCATGACCGGTACCATGACCATAGTCCATCTGTGCCTGCCACAAGGGTGCACGGCAAATCGCATCGATGAGCGGTGACGCAATACCATCAGGGAAATGTGCTTTTGCTAAGGCGATATGGGCTTTAAGCACGGTGGTAAAGTCGCGTTTATGCTCAGAACTTACTTGTCCAATACCGACCACACGGGTGATATCGGTGGTGCCGTTTTGATATTGCGCACCTGAGTCAATGAGCAATAAGCCGCCCTCGCCTTCAGCAACATCAAGGTAGCTGAATTTTTCTGGCGTCGCACGGTAATGCGGCAAAGCGCCATTTTCGTTAAAGCCTGCGATGGTTGGAAAGCTTGGCGACACATAATGCGGCTGCTGACTGCGAACTTCGATGAGCATACTGTCGACATCCAACTCACTTAAACGCTCACCGTCTGCTAGGCGTTTTTCAAATGTCGCAAAAAACTCACTTAACGCCGCACCATCTTGGCGCATCGCTTCGCGCACATGCTCGATATCCGCTGCAGACTTCACTGATTTGAGTAACGTACTTGGCGCCATTTGCTCGATAAAGCCCACATCGTCGGCCATTTTTGATAGCGTACCGACCGCCACTTTGCTTGGGTCTAACAATAATATATCTTCTGGCGTTAAGGTAGCTAATGCCTCTTGTACCGCATCATAATCTGCAAGCGTGATACCGCTGTCTTTTAGCGCTTTTTCAATCTCGCTACTGACTTTATTATTATCAACAAACAAGGTCGCTTTATCTTCGCTAATGAGCATATGCGCTAAAAATACTGGATTATAATCAACGTCCGCACCGCGTAAGTTGGTCAACCAAGCGATATCATCTAAGCTTGATAGCAAATGATGACTTGCGCCTGCATCCTTCATACCTGCGCGCACGGCAGCAAGTTTTGAGCTAGCGGGCTGATCGATAAATTGCGCATCGTGTTGGTAGAGTTGTGCTGATGGCAA
>NZ_DAINDI010000084.1:0-10572 GCF_036731945.1 Psychrobacter sp. | reverse complement strand
CGATTCGCCTTGCGGCATTGGGCCTTGAGACGTATTTATTTGAAAAAAACACCTCGCTAATTGACGGGCCGCCGATGTGTCATTTGCATGCCGGTGGCAACCTATATCGTGAAATACCTGATGAAGATTGCGTTGCCCTGCTCAAACAATGCATCGATATTCTGCGCCTTTATCCTTATACCATTGATGTACGCCCGACGGTATTTGCGGTGCCGACGCGCGATGAAGGTTTGCCTGAGGATTTATTGCCACGCTTAGATATCTTAACCGACGCTTATCGAGAGCTTATCGCCGAAGATGCTAATAATAAAGTGCTTGGCGAACCTGAAAACTACTATCAGCTCTACAGCCATGAGCAACTGATTGCCTTATCTGAGCGCGAGCAAGTCGCGGTGCCGCACACGGTTGATGAATGGATGATACCAGTTGCTAAGTATTTGGATTTAAACAAGGTCAAATTTCCGCTGATTGTCGTACAAGAATACGGCTGGAATATCTTCCGTTTGGCAGCGTCTGCCCAAGTGGCTTTAGAAGGCTATGAGCACGCCCATGTTTTTACCGATACGCAGGTGAAGCAAGTGATGCCAGTCGATTGTGAAAACTGCTCAAATGCTGACCATCATGTGACCAAATGGCGCATTGATTATCAACAAGCAGCGAGCTCTGATACTGATACTGAAGCCAAAACCGATTCTATCGAAGTTGATTATTTAATCAACGCTTGTGGTTTTCGTACCGGCATTATCGATGATATGGTCGGTGTCAAAGTCACGCGCATGGTCGAGTTTAAATCGTCTTATATCACTCATTGGGGCGATACTGGCGGTCAAATACCAGAGATTATCGTCTATGGTGAGCGCGGCACACCGGAAGGCATGGCGCAGCTAACGCCCTACCCTGATGGTTATTTTCAGATACATGGCATGAGTAAATTTATCACCCTATTTGATGATGGTTTGGTTGCTTCTAACAAAAATAGTGCGCAACCGAAATTGCCGTCGCAATACCTGCATTATATCGAAGACGGTTGGGATAAAGCGCCGCTGCAAGCGCGCAGCCAGCAAGCGATTGATTACGTGGCTGAATTCGTCCCGACCTTTCATAGCGCGCGAACAGTTGGCAATGCGCTCTATGGCGGGCAGCAAATACCTGGGCAAGACGATACGCTGCGCGTTGCCGATGTGAGCTTATACTCTAATATTCGCTATGCGCGGGCAGAAAACGTCAAAGCATCATCGACGCTGATTGCTGCCGATCAAATCGTTGATGAATTGACGACACTTGGTTTGGTTGCTGATGAAGCGCTAGAAAACCATCAGCGTTATGCGCATGAATGGGCGTATTTAGCGCAAAATGATAGCGTGGCGATTGATAAAGTTGCGCGTCATTTGGCGCAAGAGCGCGGCTTTCCAATGGCAATGGCGGGCGTGAATCATGGTATTTGTGAAACGAGTTAAAATGATTTAAATGTTAATTTTAAATGTTAATAAAGTCAAAGCAAAAAAGAGAGCAAGGCTTAATGTTAGCCTTGCTCTCTTTTTTATCGTCTTACTAAAAAATATAGGCTGCTAATTACCCGCCATTTTCTCAGTATCAACGGCGTCATCTATTTTTACGACGGTTTTTAGCATGTCAATCGCTTCGCCAATGGTATTACAAACGACCAAACGCTCAAGGTCTTGTTGCTTCATAAAGCCTTGCTCAGCGGTGTATTGTAAATGTTCAATCATACAGTCATAAAAACCATTGATATTAAGAATAATCATCGGTTTTTCGTGCTGATATAGCTGACGCCAGGTGGCGATTTCCATGATTTCTTCTAGCGTCCCAAGCCCGCCCGGCAAGGTAATAAAGGCATCGGCATACTCTGCCATCACCGTTTTACGGGTGTGCATGGTATCGGTCAAATGCAGGCGCGTCAGCTGCTCATGGGCAATTTCGTGCTTGAGCATAAAGGTTGGAATCACGCCGACCGCTTGTGCGCCACCTCGGATGACTTCATCAGCGACTGCGCCCATCAGCCCGATGCTCGCTCCGCCATAGACCAAACCCATGCCATTATCGGCAAGCGCACTACCAAGCTCACGCGCTGCCTGCTCATAAACTTCATTATTGCCCAAACGCGAGCCACAATAAACCGCTACCAGCGGCATGGTGAGCGCTGATTTATCCACAGCTTTTTCAATATTGGTAATATCTTGACTGGTAATAACTTCATAAGTGTCATTGTTAATTTTCATTTGCATAGAGTTTCCTTAATTTTATATACATTGTTCTTATTAAATACTTAGCTATTAAAACATGATTAGTTATAGATGTTGCTTTTTTTGATGTAGGTTAATTGCTCGAAATATACAACGTCGAGCTTGCTCATAGAACTTAGAAGTCATTTTCGCCTGCCTTCCTCACTAAGATTTATTTTACCATAAGCAGTGTTACTGCAAAGTCATCATGCGGTTATCGCCAGCTAGGCTATAAAGTAAGCAATCACGGCTTAATGACTGCACGCTTATGTTTAAACACTTATGTTTAAGCATAAGCCCCTAGCAAGCATTTTTCTTTACCCAAAACACTGACTGATAAAAAACTCTTACTCATAAAAATGACAAAAATACATGAAGGTTAAACCATGGAAAACCCGCACAATCAAATAGATATTTATGCTCTAAGCATCATGACTGAGCGCAATCGAGCATTGGCAGCAACCGTTTATCGCCCTAAAGACGAGGTGAAAGCCGCGGTTATGATCGCACCGGCTACTGGTATCAAACGCCAGTTTTATCATAATTTTGCCACTTATTTAGCAGCAAGCGGCTTTGGGGTCATAACCTTTGATAATGAAGGTATCGGCGAATCGCTATCGTCTAATTTGGCGAAATGTGATGCTTCTTTAATCAGTTGGGGCCGTCACGACATGCCAGCCGTCCTTGATGCCTTGCAAGACGAATTTACTGATGCCACTTATCATTTAATTGGACATAGCGCTGGCGGTCAGCTTATTGGTCTGATGCCAAATTATAAGGCACTTACCTCAGTATTTAACGTCGCTTGTTCATCAGGGCAAATCAAAAATATGGACATGCCTTATAAGCTCAAAGCGATGGGTTTTATGGACGCCTTTATTCCGCTCACCAACTTGACGCTAGGCTATACGCCAGCGAATAAAATCGGCATGGGTGAGCCACTACCACGTGGCGTCGCTCGTCAATGGCGCGAGTGGTGCAACGGCGCAGGCTATATTAAAACCGCGTTTGGCAAAAGTATTCATACCCATTTTTATGATGAGATTGATATACCTGCGTTGTGGCTCGGCTTTAGCGATGATGAAATTGCCAATAGCAAAAATATCGATGATATGATTCGCGTCTTTAGCAAAATGCCAGTCGAAAAACGCTATTTTGACCCCGAAGAATTTGGCTTAAATAGTATCGGTCATATGCGCTATTTTAGCAGTAAAACCAACGCTAAAGCCCCGCAGCTTTGGCAAATGGCAGTCGATTGGCTAGCTAAGCAGCAATAAGTTTTGTTTAGTGCCGCCATTCAAGTGCATGCCATTCAAGCGCAAGTCTATTTAGTCTTGCGTGTTTTTTGCTGCCTGTTCTGCTTTAACACGCTTGGTCAACGCAGAATACAGCGACGGCTGCATATTATGAATGTTGCCTAGCATCCATTTTACGTAGCTAATTGGCACGTCTTTAATCGGCGTACCCTTATGTTTGCCAAAGGGCATTTTGCTCAGTGGATTGGCTTTATTGGCGATAGCGTGCGCTGCGGCAAAATCTGTCGGCGCAATCTCTAGGCGCTCGCAGCAGGCCTGATATAGCAGATAACACATACGCGCATCGCCCAGCGCATCATGAGCGGCAATCGTCATTTTACCTGCCTCGCCTTTACCTAATAATTGCTCGATACATTTCGACTGCCCATAGGCACTCCACTCTGGAAAGGCCACGCGCGCCAGCCGCACCGTACATATCAGCTTGGCGGACGGACTACCAATCACCCGCCAATCAAAGCGCACATTATGGCCAATCAAATACTGCGGCAACTCAAATTGCTCAAGCTTAAAGCGCTCAAGACCGGCGACATCGTCATCGGTGATACCATGGATTCTAATCACGACGGGCGATATCGAGCGTCCACTATTAAAGTATTTCATCCACTCAAATCCTGTCGCTACATTGATTGTCGCCACTTGAATCGGACGCGGATCACGGCCTTGGTCGGTTTCGGTATCGATAATCAGCGCAGTATCGGTCATAAAGATTTGGCCATCAGTATTTAAAAATAGGTAGCAATATAGGTTTTCTACATAGACCTAAAAAATAGGGGAGTTTTAAAAGCAACAATGTATTTATGGGGATAAAAGCTAAAGATAACAATGGCATACAAAGAATAGCGGCGTTACCTCTTATACTGTCTATAAGCGTTAATTTAAAAAAGAGATATCAATGCTAGCAGATGGCAATAACCCGCAGCCAAGCCCAAGTAAAAAGCCAAACCTTTTACGCCGTGTACTAAGTGTATTCATCAAGGCGGCGGTGTTACTGATGCTGTTATTTGTCTTTGACAAGCTCTTACCGAGTATCAGTCAGCAAACCCAATCGTTTGTACTGGCAAAATGGCAACAGCTTAGTTTATTACAACAAGCATTACCGACAGAAAATAGCTTACCTAGCCCACTGCCCGAACGACACTTAACGGATACATGGGGCTCGGCGCGTAGCCAAGGTCGCTCTCACGAAGGCATCGATATATTTGCCAAGCGCGGTACGCCGATACAGGCAACGACGCAAGGCATCGTCAGCAAAGTTGGCGAAAATAGCTTAGGCGGGCGCGTGGTGGTCATCATTGGACCGGGCGGCGCCGGCCATTATTATGCCCATTTAGAGGATTATGCCGATATTAGCCCGAACGACTGGGTAAATGCTGGCGATATCATCGGTTACGTCGGCGACAGCGGAAATGCCAAAGGTACGCCGCCACACGTCCATTATGGGATTTATATCAATGGCAGCGCGGTCAACCCTTATCCACTTTTGCAAAAGCCTGATAGCTAGCGTTTGAATTTTTGGCCTTTAAAATCTGACCCTTTTAAAAATAAGACCTTAAACTTCCAATATAAAATTTAACGGCCCATCATTGATACTTGCCACTTGCATATCAGCGCCAAACTCACCAGTTGCTACATGGGAATGTTGATTTTTGGCATAATTCACCAGTTGCTCAAATAACGCTTGCGCAGCATCGGGTGCCATCGCGCCGCCAAAGTCAGGACGGCGACCTTTATCGGTTTTTGCCATCAAGGTAAATTGTGACACCAATAATAAACCGCCGCCTACTTGCTGGACATTTTTATCCAATTTACCAAACTTAGCAGGATCATCGTCATTCTCAAAAATGCGATAAGTGAGGATTTTGTCAATCATACGCTGCGCACTTTGCAGATTATCCTCATGACCCAAGCCAATATAGGCCAAGATTCCATGCTCAATCGCACCAACGCAGTGCGCATCGACAGTGACGCTGGCGCGCTGCACCCTTTGTAACAGTGCTCTCATTTACAGCCTTCCTTATTTATAAATCGCTTACAGTTTATGGTCATACAATCATACCCTGACCATGATAAAATACCGCCATTAACTTGCCTATTAATAATTACATCGAACCCTATTTTGGTAACCTCATTATGAATTTATTTGCCACCCTTCAACAATTTGTACCGCAGCAGCAGCTGAGTAAAGTCGCTGGACGTCTAGCCGCCAGCCGCCACCCTTATGTCAAGCGTGCGTTTATCCGCAGCTTTGCCAAAGCTTACAATGTCAGCTTAGATGAATATGAGCGCCAAAGTTTTAATGCTTATGAAAGTTTTAATGACTTTTTTACCCGTGAGCTAAAAGACGACGCGCGTTTCATCGATAGCCGCGCAAACGGTATTGTCAGTCCTGCCGATGGCGTTATCTCGCAATTAGGGCAAATCCGCGATCATAAATTACTGCAAGCCAAAGGTCGTCATTATGACATCGGGCAACTACTCGCCGATAGCGAAGATGGCAGTTATTTTGCTGATGGTAGCTTTGCCACTGTGTATCTTGCGCCGAGCAACTATCACCGCGTGCACATGCCATTTGCGGGTACCTTGACCAAGACCCGTTATATACCGGGTACCCTATTTTCTGTCAATAATGTCACGGCGGCAAACGTGCCGGATTTATTTGCCCGTAATGAGCGTTTGGTCTGTTTATTTGACACAGAATATGGCAAAGCGGCGGTGGTCATGGTTGGAGCGATGATTGTCGCTGGTATCGAAACCGTCGCGACGGGTAAAATCAGCCGCACTGAGAATATCCAAGAAATGGTTCACAATATGAGCTTTGCCAAAGGCGATGAGCTTGGACGCTTTTATTTAGGCTCAACGGCGATTGTCGTTCTACCAAAAGGTGCAAAAGCCGATTGGCAAGACAGCTTACAAACCAACAGTATGGTAAAAATGGGACAGCTATTGGGTGTTGCGAATAAATAGCAGTTTTATAAAGACTCTAAAAACCTCTACGTATAAGCCTAGTTAAGCCACTCAGCTTAGCTAGGTTTTTTATTAGGCACATTCAACCTAATACCGAAAATGCTTGTGAATAGGATACGCAAATAAGATGTTTTCTTCTTGCGTTCCGCGTCCGATGTTATGAATAATCAACGGCGAGCCATCAGCGGCGACTTTATTAGAAACGATGCCCATATGCGGTAAATTGCCGTTCGGCAGCCGCCACGTCACTATATCACCGGCTTGAAAGCTAGATTTATCAGTGGTAGATAATGTTCGACCATGACGGGCAAAAAACACCTCAAGATTCGGCACACGGCGGTGATCGATATTTTTATCGGTTGATTTTAGTCCCCACGTCTTTGGATAGGCCGACCAATTGGACTTCATATCGTGATTGACCAACTGCTGTAAATCGATATTTTGCAGACGGTATGCCCGTACGACAACATCGGTACAAACGCCGGTTTCTATCGATACATCGCCACGCGGAAAATCCAGCTGACGATAGGTAGGGTCATAGCTGGTGGTCACACCTATCTGTTTTTTGGCATCATAGGCCAATTTATCGCCATTACCAACAGACTCGGTCGCCTGCGCCAATTGCGCTAAACTTAGTACGCCAATAAAAACCAGTGATTTCGCGAATGTTTTATAAGTACCAGCTATTTTCATGTGACCGTCTCTTTGCGTGATTCCCCCAATATAAAGGCTTTAGTGCAGGAAGATAATGGGTGATTTGTAAACAGTTGACAGACAAAAAAAACTTTTAATCACTTATCTATCAATCAGCCAGCCTTGCTCGGTCGCATACTCAACCTGTTTCAATAGCCATTGATGAATACTCGGAAAGCTGTCTCTAATAAACCTTAAGACGCCAGTCACTTGCGAGCGTGTCACCCCATGATCACTCCATGTTTTCCCGCCCGTATTTAAATTTAACAAAAATGGCAAAATTCGATCAACCACTCTCAGCAGCTCAGCCTCTTTGCTCCTGCCCGTTTCTTGCGCTTCCCAAATCTCACTTAAGTTTTTGATACCATTGCCGCGCTCAGCTTGCAATCGAGCGATGCCCTCGCGCTCTCCAGCGTGAGCGTCAGCTCTACTATTGGCAAATAAAAATGTATCACCGGCATCAACTTCACCCAAGTCATGTATTAACGCCATTTTCAGCAATTTTTCATGATTAACATCAATCTCAAACTGTTCAGCAATTGACCAACAAGCCATCGCCAAATGCCAAGAGTGCTCGGCAGAATTCTCCAACCGATTTGTTTTCGTCACATAACTGCGCCGATTGACGCGTTTTAGCGCATCCAACTCTAATAAAAAATGCGTTACATCGTCAATATCAATATTTGCAGCAGTCGCAGGGTCGGTCAACGGTGTATGGTTGACACCATTAGAATAGGGTAACGTCATGATTCTCTCTAAATAACTGATAAATTTGAGCGCTGTCTTTTCACCCAAAGGCAGATATTATAGTAAATATTTAAGCACCGCGGCATTTATAGCCGTTATAAAAACCGTAATCAACTTGCTTCGATATAATTTTTCGATAAAAAAATAGCGCCGATAGTATTGAGCGCTATTTTATTTTTAAGAATTATTAAGAAACTATTTTTAATAATTAAATTTGCTTAAGCATGATGCTTAATTAGGCTACTTAATCAAATTGCTAATAGTTTTAAACGCTGGGTCTTTACTGCTGCGGCATAATTCAAAAAGAATGGACTCTACCGTGCTAATCACACCACCAGCGCGGCGTATACGGCGAATCGCTTGCTTCTTATCATAAGGAAAGCGTGAGCCGACCGCATCACCAATAATCACGGGCTGCATGCCATTATCGAGTAAATCAAGCGCCGTTTGCATCACGCAGACATGCGCCTCTACCCCAAACAATAAAACGATACTACGATTTTGCTGGGCCAAATAATGCCACGAATCATCGTTATCGCAGGCGCTAAACGTCACTTTCTCAAAGCTTTTGGCATTGTCACCTTCTAATACATCGCGTATTTCAGGCAACGTATCGCCAAGTCCCTTTTTATACTGTTCATTGAGCATGATAGGAATATCGAGCGCTTGCAGCCCCTTAATCAGTGTCACGGTTTTTTTAATGATATTTTCGTGGTCATAGATATGTGGCGTCAAGCGTTCTTGGATATCGATAATCATTGCTTGGGTATTTTCGCGGGCGATACGATAAGTGCGATCGGTAATCATGGTAGACATAGTACACTCCTTGTACGACTGACCTTATTATTAAAGGCTATGTTAGATTTATCATAGGTGTTTTCGTTATTGTTCTTATTTAGTCATAGTTTGCTAAGCGGGTCAATGAAGATAAATCTTATTAACAATTATGAACAGGATATTATAAAACCAGTTTTTAATTGACCAACATAAAAACCCCTAGTCATCATGACTAGGGGTTTTTGTTAAAGATATAAAACTAAAAAGATTTATTAAAACGCTTAAACACGCTCAATCACAGTCGCGATACCTTGGCCTAGGCCGATACACATAGTGGCAAGGCCAATCTCTGTATCCATTTGCTCCATAGCGTTTAGCAAAGTAACCGTGATACGAGCACCAGAACAACCGAGTGGATGACCTAGGGCAATCGCGCCACCATTGACGTTGATGATGTCTTGCTTGTCGGTCAAGTTCAAGGCTTTCAGTACCGATAGTGCTTGAGCTGCAAACGCTTCGTTAAGCTCGATGGTTTGCATATCATCGATGCTCATGCCAGCGCGTTTTAAGGCTTTTTGGGTTGCAGGAACTGGACCATAACCCATGATAGCCGCATCACAACCAGCAACCGCCATACTACGAATACGCGCACGTGGTTTTAGACCCAAATCTTTGGCTTTTTGCGCGCTCATGACGAGCATCGCTGACGCACCGTCAGATAAAGCTGATGAAGTTGCCGCAGTGACTGTACCGCCTTTTGGATCAAAGGCTGGACGTAGCTTTTGCATTTGCTCCATCGTCGCATCTGGGCGAATCACTTCGTCAACAGTACATAGTTGCAAACGACCGGCGGCATCATGACCTTCGATACCGATGATTTCATTGTCAAAACGACCTTCTGTGGTGGCAGCCCATGCACGGCGATGCGACTCAAGACCAAAGGCGTCTTGCTCTTCGCGGGTGACGTTATTCATACGACCGAGCATTTCAGCGGTTAAGCCCATCATGTTCGACGCTTTTGCATAATGTTTTGAGGCTTCAGGATTTAAGTCAACGCCATGCATCATGCCAACGTGACCCATATGCTCAACACCACCGATAATGAAAACATCACCTTGGTTGGTCATGATTTGCGCCGCAGCCGTATGTAGCGCCTGCATAGATGAGCCGCATAGACGGTTCACCGTTTGGCCGCCTGCAGTCTTTGGAATATCAGCTAGCAAGCCGATGTTGCGGCCAATGTTTAAACCTTGCTCTAAAGTCTGGTTCACACAGCCCCAAATGATGTCTTCAACGTCACGTGGGTCAAAGTCGTTACGCTCAACCAAGGCACGAACCAATTCAGCAGAGATGCTATCAGCGCGAACGTGGCGGAACATACCGTTTTTAGATTTACCCATCGCTGAACGTACGCCATCTACGATGACCACGTCTTTTGGACTTAAAGTTGTCATACTATCTTCCTTTTCAATTTTTATTGTCAGTGGCAGTACCACAATGCTCGCCATATTTTATGTAAAAGATTATTCATAATAAATAAATCATCAATAACCTTATCGAGCATGGGTACAGCACTTCATCCTAGTAATGACCGACCATTACGCAGTGGCGTAAAAAGTCTCGCCTGCGGCTGCCATATCGCGAATCTTTTGCGGCGCTTCATAGGCTTTGCCAAGGTGCGCGTATTTTTCGCATAGTGCCAAATAGTTATCTAGACCCATTTGGTCGATATAACGGCAAGGGCCACCGCGGAATGGCGGGAAACCAACGCCCATAATCATCGCCATATCGGCTTCAGATGGCGTGCTGACGATGTTGTCTTCTAGGCAACG
>NZ_DAINDI010000083.1:10437-10645 GCF_036731945.1 Psychrobacter sp. | reverse complement strand
TATTTTTAACAAGTCTTCACTGAATTTAGGTTTGGCGATGACTTCATTTGCATCACTTTTGCTATACTTTTACCTTATTAAGGCTTAAATAATGTCACATTTATGGTTAAATAGCGGCAACTTAGCAAATAAGCACTGTTTCGTTAAAAAATGACTTGTAATTTAAATTATTTTTGCTAATATAGGCATCCTTGATTGGCTGGGTGGC
>NZ_DAINDI010000083.1:3448-10360 GCF_036731945.1 Psychrobacter sp. | reverse complement strand
TTAGCTATAAATATATAAGTATGACGTTAATTTTAGCTTGCTTTATTAATGAAAATGCTTATAATAGCGACCACTATCTAATAAGTAGAAAGCTTACTTTTAGATAAGACAAGTTTTGCCCGGGTGGTGAAATTGGTAGACACAAGGGATTTAAAATCCCTCGCTAGTAATAGCGTGCCGGTTCAAGTCCGGCTCCGGGTACCATTATATTAGAAGGCCTCCAAGCAATTGGAGGCCTTTTTCTTATTTCAGATTTTCCTAGGCAAATTTCTTGCGATCGTATGATGTAGTTGTTTCTTTTTAGTAGTTTCCATACTGTTTAATCTTCTTATATTTCAGTTTTTACCTAAGCAATCAACAGCATCACATACAATATCGAACCGATAAATCACGTCGCATTGACTGCAATGCCTGAATACCATTTAAGCTTTACTGCTTGGTTTTGATTATTAAAAGCGGCTTGGCGCTCTGCAGTGACAGGCAAGATATTATAGGGGTTGTTTTGACCATCCCACATGAGCCGTCGCTGCACTTCAGGATGCAGGGCGGGATTGGCACTTGATTGATAGATGTTGCCCTCAGCTAAATCTAAGTAGCTAATATAGTGCAGCACCTAATAATCCGATCAGCGAGACGAAACTCATGAGTAGGATTCTTATCATAAAACTCTTTAGAGGTTTGAGCGATATCGGCACAAGCAACTAACGACTGACTCATGTCGATTGGGCACGCTTGAGCGTATTGTGTGTTTAAAGGCAGATCTTCTGCGGGACGTTCCATATAGGTGCGAATGAATGCCCATTGATCGTAGGGATTGAGTCGCATTTCTTCAAAGCTAATAGAGTGTATCAAACCCCCTGTTGACTCATCGAAAACGTGTAAATTCTAGCAATTTCACCTTGATAAGGATGTCCAATAATCTTACCGATAGGGAATTTTTGTGGCACTGGTAGTATCATAATAGAACTCAACTTAGCTATATGCTAGCTATTATAAGCCACCACTGCCCATACAAATAAGCCAACGTTGATGAGTATGATACATACCCATCTGACATTAACCTCCCAATTTCTACCTTCAAAGGCTAGTTTGGCTTCATCAGTTATAGGCTGTATCGGATAGGGATTGTCTTGTCCGTCCCAAGTTAAAAGCTTTTGCACGTCGGGATGTAATATAGCGCGCTTGGTACATTGATAATGATTGGCCTGAAATAAATTACCCAAAGCGATTATTGAGCCTATTATAAAGACCATGATCTGACCACTGCCAGAATGATCACTAGGCAGTATGCCGTTTTTACGATAGATAATATCAGCACAAGCAAACAGTGATTTACTAGTGTCAGCTGGATAAGCCTCACAGAACTGAGAGTCTATTGGCAGATCATCCGCTAGGCTTTCCATATAAGTGCGGATAAATGCCCATTGTACGCGAGGATTGACTCGATAGTCTTCAAGCTTTAGATGATGGGTAATATCACCTGTCTCAGGATCAGCGACGTAAAGATTAAGCGGTGTATAAGCTCGATTGTATGGATCTTGATGCAAGTCAGGAATAACGTCTTTGTATTCCACTATCTTAAGCTCATAGGGCTGTCTAAACTTCCAGAGTGGACGATAGTAGTAAGCTATTTTTTGTTGTTTTTTTAAAAAGTAATACTGGGTGCGAATGAAGTGCTTTCTGATTAGTTGATAGAGAAATAAAATTAGTGGCGTACCAAATACAACAATCCATAAGAAGCTGAATACTATATCAAAAATACTAAATTCATCATCTATAAAGACAACCTCTCCAATATCTTGAAGAAAATAATTACCTAACCAAAATGAAGAAAAATAAACCCAGCCAATCGTAAAATAAAATACCCAAAAGTATGCGGGTAGGAATGTTAAGTAATCAGGATTGACGTCGTGAATTTCTTTGTTAAGATGTTCAATATCTTCAGTGTTCTTTAATAAGCTTTTGTCTATACTAGCGGTATAAGGACGGTCAATAGGATTGTGAAGCTCACTGATATGTTTGGCGAAGTCGTCGCGTAATTGCATGATGTTATCCTTATTGACTTGTGACGCTTGTACGTAGTTGGTAATATGGATTCATACTTGGGTTGAGCGCATACTTCACAACGGCTCTGAGTTTATCAACTTCACGACCAGCATTGGCTTGTGCTATCTCTCTCGCTTCTTGCATATCGTGTTCCTTATTGGGATCTCGCGTCCCTTCCCTATATGAGCCTAAATACTGCGCTTGAAAGTGACTGGTCTTGGGAATGTCTAATACGACCTTTAGTCCTCTTGAGGTTTCAATGACTTGGTTTTGTCGTTTAAGCGTCTCTATGCTAAAGGATTTTCTATCTAGTCCTAGCTCTCGACTGCCGATACCGATAAACTCTACGACAAGCTCACTATCATCGTTCCATTGACTTAATGCTATCTCTATTTGTCCTGATAATGTTTGTCTAAAATTAGCAGTGTTTGTCGCAAATTTGGGGTTGACTTGTATCTCAGTTAAAGCTAGAGAGTAAGCGTGCATATCTTGCTCAAGGCTACTCATTGCCTGTATCTTAAAAGGGTTATTGGGATACTCGTCATTTAGCATAGCCTTATTGCCAAAGACGCCAGCATCTAGCCAATAGTGAATCGGTAGAATGTGACTTTTATCATAACTAAAAGCTACCCATTGAGCTATTAAGCTCACAGCCCACGCCACAGCCATAATGCCAATCACCCATGGCATGACAAAACCAAGCCCAATAGCTAGACCTGCCATTCCAGCCACGCCTGCTGATAACTGCGCAATACCTGTAACTTTAGCGGAAGTATTACTTTTACCGTCAATCATACGTTGCTGTGTCAGTTCTAAACTATACACCTCAAACCCAGCACCGACTGCCCCAAGCACACCGACACCGAGGCTAAGCCTTGCTATTGCAGTAGTACTGGCACCCCGTATCTGCATACCAGCGGCAGCAACATCAAGCGCCGCCCCCGTCAGTGCTAGAGAGGTACTGGCATAGCTGGTCATAAACTCGCGCGCTATGAGGTCTCTGCGAGCTGCCATAGCGTTCAAGTTGCTTTTCCCCATCCACACACTACGTAATTGAAATAAGCCAATCCCTGCAGATATCAGTGCTGCCTTACCTGCACTGCTACGCTCCAACTGTCGCTGTGCTCCACTATGGCTATCGACATATTTATTTAAATCCGTTTGCGCATCGGCAAGCGATTGATTGACTGATGCCGCAGCTTGAGCAGTCGCTTTGTCTGTATATAGCGTCACCGTCATTTGGGCATTTTTATCACCTGACGCTGCGTTGTTGTAAATATCTAATACTTGTTGATCTGCGGCTAGGGAGTGCATAAAGTCTACCGCAAAAGGTACACTACTACCCGAACCTTGCTTGACTGCCCCAATATCGATACTTGCAGGGATGAGTGTCTTATGTGGTTTTGCTTTATTGATTCGGTTATTTAAAAATCCCCCTAGCACTTTGGTCGCTTTGTCGGGACTATATTTCAAGATTTTTTGTGCCAGACGAAGCCCTGTAGATTGATTGACTGAAGCCTGTGTCCACAAGTCCATCTTGTACAACCAGCGGTTATTTCCCTTAATATGGCTCATGTTATTACTCATCGTCTGTACGACTTGAGCTTTATAACTTGCCAACTCATTAAGGTATTGAATTTTTTGGGCAGTCTTGGCATCTATAGCTTTTTGTTTGGCTTCATTTTTAAACGTATTGAGCCAGTTTGTTGCTGTACCAATAAAGTCACTCGCGCGCGCGAAGTTTTCATATGTTGGCGCATCTTGCATTTTTTGATTATCTTCGGGATTTAGGCCGATTAAGGCTTTAGATAGCCAATTGTCTTCAGGTGGTTTTTCTCCTGAAAGACAGGGTAATAACGTCTGCTCAAACTCTTGCTTTGCCGTCATACCCGATACTTGCTCTGGTTGATGGTCTGCCCAAATGGCATCTGGTACACCGATATTACTTTCATCAATACCGATACCTTGAGTTGCCTCGGCAATGATTTGAGCATAGCTAGCATGGCTGTCTTCATCATTTTCAATGAAATCCTCACGCATGACAAAAGCAAATTCAGAATTTTTAAGCGCACCTACAAATACTTGCCGAGCCTGAGAAATAGACTCTTTGTCTTTGCGGCTTTTTTTCGCAGATGCTAAGACAGCTTTAAATTTTGATTCATCAATGTAACTATAGACATTCCTACCAACTGCTGAATTTGCTTTATAATTACGATCAAGACCTGACCTTGAATAACTATGTTGTTCATAAACTGATGATTGATTAGCAGCTTCTATGCTACTTTTAATATTATCAATAATAATGGCATTGACTTGCTCTCGGATTTTACCTTTATCTTTTTGAGCATCATCAAGTTTTTTGAGTAAATAGTTTCGCTTCTCTGCTGCTGCTAATACTTCGCCTACAGGATCGTGTAGAGCAACCATCATGGGTTTAATTTCTAAAGCAAGAGCTTCACCGTATTCTGCAATACTCCTCTCCATGCTTCTATAAAGCGCTGTAGCGGCTACCGTACCTCCTACTATATCACTGCCTCCACTTTGCTCTAATACATCAATTCTACTAGCGATATCTCTATCTTGAGCAAGTTGCTTACGCCGAGAGAAGCTCTTTATATAGTCAGTCTCATTCACGCTCATATTAACGGTATTTTTATTACCTGTTAAATCATCAGCGACAAACTTTTGCATACGTTTATTACGTAGCATTTCATCGTCAATATACTTTTTTAGTGTCACTTTACTCAGCTGTGCATGACTCACCATTAGCCATGCCGTATCTCCTTGAAGCAAAGTAATGTATTTACTATCCAATGTACTATGATTTTTTTCTGTACAATTAAATGGTTGTGCACCTTCGTCAAAATTATGGTCATTAGACTCATCTATATTCTGCACATCTATTTGTCCAGACTGATTAGTATCTTCTACGAAATCCTCCTCAAACAAACGTCTTTTTTCTTTTAGTGCACCATCAAATCCTATGTAATATTCATACCAAAAACAACCCTCATTATCTTCTACGTAGCAGTATAAATAAGAATGAGTTGGCAGGCTTGCAACCGCATTGTGACTGGATGGTATAGGTATAATAGAATGGGAAAAATATCGCTCATCTCTTGGCGATACCTTATAATCTGTTTTACTCAACACTACAGGTAAAATCGGGATACCTGTCTTTCCGCATCCATAAGCGCATTTCTTACTAGGCGTCACTAAGATTGTGGATGCTTCAACAGAGATTGCATCTGTACCAGTAGGAATTTTATACTCGAGATCTAATACTACGGGCTCGGTTTTCTTTTTGTCTTGGTAACTTCTATGATTATTTGTCAATCTATCCATAAAGTTTAAATCACTACTCATCTCCCTACTCCCTGATTTCTAGGCTGCTTTAAACTCTCAACAATATTCTTAACTGCTTGCTGCTGCGTAGTTTGATGTTGAACAATAAGTAATGCTTGGTTCATCACAGTTTTATAGGATTGAGTGTTAATCACTATTCGTTCTTTCAGTTGCCGCAATATCATATTTATCCACTCCGCTTGCCCAAGCAGCTGCCATTGCTGCTGACTGAACCGAAAAGGTAAAGGCTGGAGCTGCTCTAACGCCACTTCCGTATTAGATGGATATACTTCATTGAGTGTCGGAAACGTTAGTACGTTCATTTCATTATTCCAATCCACATAATAAATGTGAGATAAGCCCAACTTATATACTTGCAGCTTTTGTTGATCGGTCCACAGATGTGTTAATAGAGCCATGACTCTAGGATCCCAATAGCGCAAATAACGACGCTTGTTTGTCCCCATTCCATACGCCTGTCCTATCAGATACATACTATGTTTGAGCGTTTTAGTGATTGGTTGGTCAAACAACCATAGACAGACACTACGTGGATGCGGATGACCAGATATATCATAGGTGTTTTCATATAGTGCCAATGCCAGTAGCTGCTCAAGTAGCCGTTGACCTTTACTACTATCTAGTGACATCTCAATAAGTGCCAAATCATCGCTAAAGCTATGATGAATGCGTTTGATGCGCTTAAATGGCAAATCTATGCCGCAGTCCAATAAATCAAAGACGGCTGTACCGTAAGTATTTAGATCGATAAGGACCGTCAGCGTTTGATATTGATTATCAGAGACTGTTAGATATAAAGCCTTAAGTTGCTTTTGATAAGCGTCGGTCGCTTGAATATCATCGAGGAACTCTACTTTTGGTATTAGCATGCTTAGACTGCTCCACCTTTATTACCAGCACTACCAGTCTTGGCAGCACAGTCGGCAAGCTCATCTTGAGGCATGGTAATCGTTGGACCACGTTCACCCCCACTGCCCCAATCCACCTTAGCTGCCTTATAGCCCACTTGACTTGGCGTAATAAAGGTCACATTGCCACCCGATATCTCAATACCACTGCCCGCTGCTTTTAGGGTTAGCGTATCAGGCGCGATAATCTCAATACTGTCTCGGCTATGAATACGCAGCACTTGCTCACTATCGAGTCGCATTTGTGCTTGATGCGCTTGTATGGTCACATCACCATGCGCTGCGGTATGAGTTTGGGCTTTATTGCTGTAGTAGTGAATATCCCCTGCCACCAATTGATTCATCTGGGTTTGACTGTGATGATGGGTGTTGTCTGTCGCATGGCTGTGCACGCTTTGGGTACTGGTATGCTGACTATGCTGTCCGCTTAATAGTGCGAGATGACGCTGAGAGTCGATCAGCATATTGGCTTGTTGCCATTGTCCTGATTCGCTAAGACTACTATCGTTGGTGTCTTTGCTAAACTCGGCAAATGGGGTTTGCGCATCTTCTTTACTGTTACTCTTATTATTGCTGCTGCCCTCTAGTCCCA
>NZ_DAINDI010000083.1:0-3438 GCF_036731945.1 Psychrobacter sp. | reverse complement strand
TTGTTGGTGTTGGTCAGCAGTTTGCAGTTTGCTATGACTGTCATGGCTCATGTGAGATTTTGATAAGAGATTTGATGCTTGACTGCTGATATGAATACCGGTGCTGCCTTGCACATTGGCAGCGGCTTGGGTCTCGATGCTGATACCTTGTCCCCGTGCTTGTCCTCGGGTGTGGTCGGTATGCTGATACAGATGACCAATGGTTAGGCTGCTTTGATAGCTACTGCTATAGACATTGATTTGCGGACTCTCAGGATGGGCGTCAAACATCAGCTGGTTATAGCCGTTGATAAGATAGTCTTTAGTAGCTTCGCCTGTTCGACTGCTATCAATACTCTGAGTCTTGATACCGTCTATGGGATAAGCATGGCTTTGACTGATAAACCAAGCGGGACTGGTGGCATCAATCATATCTGTATCGCTGGCAATACTGTTATGCTGAGCATCAGAATTACCTTGCCCGTTATGGGTACTGCCAATGATGATGGGATGAGTGATGTCACCACCGATGAAGTCGATGAGAACATGCTGCCCATGACGCAAAGGATGAGTCTGTCCCATGTGGTCGGCGACGAGGTGACTAGAGATAGGTATCCAGTGCGCGCTGTCACTTCCATTACTGTCATCTGATTGCCAATGGTATCTGATATGGGCACGGTGGTTACGATCATGAGTAATGGCGTTACTATCAGTATCAATGATACTGGCGCTTATAAGACCTGTCAGACCCGGATGCGGTTGCCCAATTCTAGCAAGCTGTTCTCCATAAGGAATATGGTGATGATGCGGAAACGGTAGGTAGCAGGCATTGATATGATGGACGTTGTTATCATTGTCGTCATCAGTATTATGGCTCGCATTGGGCTGTAGAGCAATGGGATCAAAGGGTGCTGTCCCCAACCAATCTGCTGGAATATGATTATTGATATGATGGTGAATGGAGACTAGGCTTATGGGCTCAGTCACATAAGGATTGCCATCAATGTAATGAACACTTGGCAGACTCAGGTGTCGGATATTGCCTGTTAAGCTACCTAGATTGGCAAGCTGCTGCGCGTTCTGCTGGTAGCGGATAGCGAGCTTATCGAGACCCTCATCATCAAAACGGCTATGACTGTGTAAAAAGCGCTGATGGGTGCTGCTTGAGGAGTCAATAGGTTGCTCGCTACTGCTACTGCCTGTATAAGTACCCATCAGGCGGTTATCATAGCGATATAGGTTGCTTTGTTGGGTATGCTGAGCAATACGTGGACGAATGACAGTGATACGGTCTTGTCTATCGGCGAGATTGGCAGGGTTTTGACTTAAGATACTTTGAATATCGTTTATATCTGGACGTAAGACTGCAGCGTCGTGTGGCAATAAAACCAAAGTATGCTTATCGTTCTCATGACGGTAGTAGCCAGTGACACCGTAGAGGGCCAAGTATTGTGTTAGATAAGATAAATCTGTTTGATTATACTGAACGCTATGCTGAATATGGTAATTACTATCATCGCTAAGGCGTTCGTCAAGCTCGACGTCCATATCATACAGACCAATAATATCTTTGATAAGCTCGCTTAAACTTAGATGATGATGACGGCGATTATGACTGGATAGGCGTAATTGACTAAGGGCAGGTTCGCAAATAATGCGGTAGGCGGCCATGCCACTGTTGCTACCTAGAGCGACGGCTTCGGTAATAATGCCGTGGCGAATTTGGCTTGGTAGTAGCGTGTCACCCGTATGCCAGTGTATAGCCATACTTTGCCCTATCCACTCCTTTATATCCAGCCCTACTTGTGGATGCAATACTGTGATACTAATACGGTAGCCGCAATACAGTGCAAGCTGGCGCTGCTGATAGGACTGCGCTCGTTGGTCATGATGATAAGGACTTGGATAGGCATCAGGCGCTGGCATAAGCGCGGGCTTACTCCAAACACTGTCGGGCAGCGGCATACCGAGCAAGCTTTCAAGCAAGTCAGCCTGTTGAATGAGACTGCTGGCAATATCAGGATGGGCACTACTAATTTGCAGATGCCGATTTTTTTGTGTCCATACCATGACAAGCCCTTCTCTATTAGTCCAAAGACGCAAAGTTTAATATCACAAGATCACACATTTCGCAGAGATTGCTAGTGGAGAAACCGCCCGAACAATCCAACTTTAATGACCATCAATAGCTATCGTCAGACGATTGTCGTTTCGGTTGAATACCAACCATGTCAGAGATCATGGATAATTGATCTTCGTTTTTGATGATATGAGTGAGCCATTGATCCAACGGCATATCAGCCCAATCAATCGCTCGACCTAGCAAAAAAGTCACTGGACTGTGTGGCTCATTGGTCGCAAAATACTCTTGGATTTGAGCCAGCAATTTAAGCGCTTGCCGACGATTGCTTTGATGATCACGGTTGCTAGGATTAAAATCAGTTAAGATGACATTTTTTGTGCTAGCTAATGATTTATTACCGTCCAACATCGTACTTTCATTATCATCTGTACTGTTTACAGTATCGGTTATGCCATCTGGACTCATATTGTTAGTAGTATCGGCATACTCTGGTATCAACGGTCGCAAATGTTGGGTCAGGGCAACTAATAAATCCGTGACTGGCGCAAATACTGGTGCATCCATACCCATTAGATCATTGAGCTGATCAGTCAGGTCCTGCCACTGCTCAGTAACCTTATTAAGATTGCTCATGAGTGCTTTTTGCCAAGCTTCACTACTATTCTTTATGGCGTGGTTGTAGTCACTTAATGTTAGTTGATTGGAGGTTTCGCTATCGGGATTTTGCTGACGCTGCTTGTCATGATCACGCGCGGTGAGATAATAGTTGTAGTCGTAGCTTTCGGTTTTGGTATCAGCCAGCGATAGCTGTTTGATATCATCAGTGAGCGCTTTGACGAACCATGACAGCAGCCCCGCTCTGATATCCATACTATCTTCTTCGCCATCTAGTGGCGGATACATGGTCAGCCAATATTCATCATTCAGTGCCTGCAGTAGGCTCAAACCTTGGCTAATACCGGCTAAATGATCGGTATGACTCAATGCATCGACATACCAAAGTGCCAGCTTCATGTCTTTACTGGTATCGCTGAGTAACTCGGCACATTGGTTTTTGACAAAATCCCAATCGGCTACTTTTAGCTCAGTAACCCAATTTCCTTGCGCCAGTAATGGATCATCCTCTTGACGAGCAGCAACGATAGCATCGATACGTGGATCAAACATCAGGTCTTCACCCACCCCATGATGGCTGCCATCGATAGGCGCGATAAGGGTACCAATATTGGCTGCTAAAAAGTTATCAATATCCATTATAATGACTCCTTCTTAATAGCCTTTTTACTGACCGTTTTTTTCACTGGCGGTCTTTTAACGGCAGGCTTTTCAGGTAAAAATGGTTTGCTTGGTAATTTCGCAACTTGATCTTCAGGTTC
>NZ_DAINDI010000082.1:2091-10774 GCF_036731945.1 Psychrobacter sp. | reverse complement strand
TTGCCATGGGTATTTCCTCTTTATTGATGAATCTTTAACAATCAAAGATCGGTAAATAGCTGTTTGACGGCTCATGATGCGTAATAACCATCAAACCGTTGACGCTATGGTTTAACTACTAAAATAAATGTCTTCAAGATGTTTGCTAGCTTAACTGCTAAGCACATCTCTATATATGGGCATTATACTTGTTTTTCAATCGCTTGCATATTGTGCCATCTACTAGCACATCTCAACAAAACAGTTTTTTTCTAAATATGACTAACAAATAGATTTATAAACCTACTGACAGCACTAAAAGGCAACACCTTAGTGTCACCTTTAAACTATTAACTGCCACACTCTATTTATAATTTTCAATATTTTATAATTCGATATTGCTACAATATTTTGTAAAATATAATGTCTTGTCAAAATATGATGCTTTATCAAAATAGTAAAGCATATATACAAGGCTTGGAAAATAAATGGAGCTCATATTGAGAATTGAACTCAAGACCTCTCCCTTACCAAGGGAGTGCTCTACCGCTGAGCTATATGAGCGTACTTTTAAAAACTACAGTAGCCAACCTACCGGTTGTACTAAAAAAAATATCACGATACAGCAATAATAACTGACTGTCGTGATGTTTGATAGTTGCTGCGATGGTGCATATATGGAGCGGGTGGCGGGAATCGAACCCGCGTCATTAGCTTGGAAGGCTAAGGTGTTACCATTATACCACACCCGCATTTACTCTTATATTGTTTGACTCGAATAGCGAGTCTTGTAAGATAAAGAGTATGCTTGGCGCTAGGACAAACTTAGAACAAATATGGTGGTGGGAGAAGGATTCGAACCTTCGAAGCTTTCGCGACAGATTTACAGTCTGTTGGGTTTGACCGCTCCCCAATCCCACCTAGATTGCTTGTTATAAAATTACCTTAATTTAAGGCAAATTCATAAAAAGCGACTTTGAAAGAGATGGTGCCGACTGCCGGGATCGAACTGGCGACCTACTGATTACAAGTCAGTTGCTCTACCAACTGAGCTAAGTCGGCTTGTTCTCTCAAAGTGGTGGCTATTCTATCAAATATTTTGCTAGACGCAAGTCCTTTTTCATTTTTTTTAGCTTTATTTTCATAAAAGCTATCAAACACTTGATTGTATTGCTATTTTTTCTAACTTAAATTTGCCGCTATTTTCAAAGCTAAATTGATGAGACATCATTTAAAGCCTAAACTGCCCGTCTTTATTGCATGGCTTTATAAAAATTGTATAGTTTTTTATGAAGTCCATAATCTTTATCAACGGGCAGCTGCTTTATTTCTTTAAGAATACTGTTAAATTTATAAAGATAAGTCTTTTACATGCTGCCTTTATTAAACAACCATAGCGCGAGGCCAATGATTAAAATAGCAATAAATACCCAGATAAACCAGCCGCCACTCGGTTTTTTCTCGGCTTGGCCCGCATTGCGGTAGCGGCTTGCTTAGCACGTAGGACGTCAGGATCCGCTTCTTCTTGCAAGGTGGTCGTCGTGGTCTTATCATGCGCTGCAGCATCGCTGTCATATTGAGCCTGACGAACCGCGCTCGGTGCTGGTTCATCGACAACTGGTGTGCTAGTTGAAGTTGATGGCTCGATAGTATCAGCTACTGATAATACCTCATCGATTCCAGTTTCTTTGATGACTGGCTCTTTGGCAATAGGTTCGTTGATTATAGGCTCGTTAATTACAGGCTCTGCAGCAACAGTTTCTTTAACGATAGGTTCTTGAATACTAGTTTCTTCAATTGTTGGCTTTTTATCTGCTGCTTCGATAACGACTGGCGCTATAACGGTAGATTCAGCGGCCGCAGGTGTTGATTCTGCAAGTGTTGATGCCGCAGCTGCATCAGCGTTCGTGCTTAATACTGGCTCATCTAACACAACTGGAGCAGCTTGTTCATTATCCAAGGTCGCAGCAACAGGCGCAATTACCTGAAAGTTAAAACTTGCAAAGCCTAGCGTATCATTGGCATTAAGGCGCTGAGATTTATTGCCCTCAATCCGCTGCTCATTGATAAAAGTACCATTCGATGACTCTAAGTCCTTAACGTATAGCTCACCATTTAATACGCTCAAGACCGCGTGATTGCGCGACACTTGCTTGCTACCGAGCACCACGTCATTATCGCTACCGCGTCCAACAGACAGGCTGTCACTGACGTTCAAGGTCAGATCGCCTAAAGCTTCGGTTAGGGCATTAAGTTGCCAAGTTGCATCCTCTGTCGTCACAGGTGTATGGGTATTTTCTGTATGGTTTGTCATGTTATCACTCCTTATTTTTATAAAATATTCAATGGCTATTTTTAGCTAACAACTTTCTATAAATGGCTGTTCTTATACAATTATCTTCATACTGGCTAAAATTATTGTTGATATTATTTAGGTATAAATCGAGGTTTGATGATACCGCCAAGCTTATCATATGGAATACTCAGTACAGGCATTCCGTATGCGTAGGGGCCGATAGCATAATGCTGATAACGAATATCGATCCCTTTGTCAGTCAAGGTTACGTTCTCACTTAAGGTAAATGGCCAGTTTTTTTCATAGCTTACCGCATCTTCATCGACCGTTTTCACCCAACCTTTATAAGCATCATAAGCTAAAGCTTTAAATTTTGATTTTTTGTTAGGCTGCAGCATATCTGTTAATTGGATTTGTTTATTGGTTTGCTGGTCAAATATCATATATTCGCTATATGGCATGCCATGAGCGCCACCAGTGAAGACATAAGAGTTTATTTCAAACAGCTCAAAATCATTCACATGACCCAAGTATTCAGGCGTCACCATTAATCTATAAACAAAAATACTGTCTTTGGGTAAATCAGCAAACTGCGCGCTAACAAAACCGTCGATAGCAGCTTTGACCTCGGCTGTGCTACTTTGCTTGGTGATGGGCGCCGACTCCGTTGGCTTACTATTTACCACTAAATTATCAATACGCGCATTGGCAAGCTTATTTATCCAAGCATGATTGGTCTTAAGGTATTTCACCTCAATATCTGGACAATTATCACGCGCTGTACATTTTTCCTGTATTTTTTTGGGCAACTCATATTCTAAATATTTGCTATGACTAATCAAGCTACTCGCCTGCGCTGATAGGCTTAACGCCCCAAGTAATAAGCCACTACTTAGCACCGTAACCAAACGCCGCACACTGCGCTGAGATGGGAATGGTTGAGTGAATGTTGAGTTATTATAATGAATGTGAGCTGCAGATTTCATATAGCCTCTTTCACGTACCAATAAGGTTTATTGATATTCTACCGTAACTATTGCGCCGTATTGTAGGTGCACTGTTTGTGTTTTTGAGTACTTAATGCGCTCGTAACAGCTCATATTTGACTGCAACAAAAATTTTTATAATAAAAAAGACACGATAGTGTGTCTTTTAAAGGTAAGCATAAAGATTAACAAGCTAATTTTAATGCTCGCGCGTATTGCTAAAAGTAATCTCAGGATAGCGGTCTTGCATCAGCTGCAAGTTCACCCGAGATGGCGCAAGATACGTCAAATAACCGCCACCATCTATTGATAATTGGTCATGGGCTTTTTTCTTAAACTTCGCCAGCGCCACTTCATCGTCACAGTGAATCCAACGCACGGTTGCGATAGAGACTGGCTCAAAAATACATTGCACTTTGTATTCTTCTTTTAGACGATGCGCGACCACTTCAAACTGTAGGACACCGACTGCACCTAAGATTAAATCGTTATTAATCTGCGGCATAAAGACCTGCGTTGCGCCCTCTTCGCTCAATTGCTGCAAACCTTTTTGTAGCGCTTTTGATTTAAGCGGGTCTTTTAGCACCACACGGCGAAACAGTTCTGGGGCAAAGTGCGGAATACCAGTAAAGTTTAATTCTTCGCCTTCGGTAAAGCTGTCGCCAATCGAAATCGTGCCGTGGTTGTGCAAGCCAATGATATCACCTGGATAGGCTTCTTCTAACGCTTCACGGTCGCCTGCTAAAAAGGTCAGCGCATCGGCAATACGCACGTCTTTACCCAAGCGCACGTGCTTCATTTTCATACCTTTTTCGTACTTGCCAGAGCACACGCGCAAAAAAGCAATACGGTCACGGTGACGCGGATCCATATTGGCCTGAATCTTAAACACAAAACCGCTAAATTCGGTTTCGGTTGCGGCGACTTCGCGCTCATTGGTCGGATGCGATTTTGGCGGCGGTGCATATTTAATCAAGGTATCAAGTACCATGTTTACGCCAAAGTTACCCAGTGCCGTCCCGAACAATACAGGCGTCATCTCACCTTTTAAAAACGCATCAACCTCAAAGTCTTCGAGCGCCATTTGTACCAGCTCAAGCGACTCTTCAAAAGAATCAAACATCAACTTGCCCAAACGCTCACGGATATCAGGATAATCGTAGCCTTCGCGCGTCTCAGAGACGGTCATCTCGCCGCCATGACCTTTTTCATATAGGTAAGTTTTGTTTTCGGTTAAATGATAAACGCCAACGAAATCTTGCCCCATACCAATCGGCCACGTGACCGGAATACATTTAATCTTTAATACTGCTTCGATTTCGCTGAGTAGCTCAAGCGGCTCGCGAATCTGACGGTCAAGTTTATTGACGAATGAGATGATGGGCGTATCACGCATTCGGCAAACTTCCATCAGCTTGATGGTCCGTTCTTCGACACCTTTTGCGCCATCGACCATCATCAGCGCACTGTCTACCGCGGTCAGAGTACGATACGTATCTTCACTAAAGTCGGCATGACCCGGGGTGTCTAGCAGGTTGACCATATGGTCTTTATAAGGAAACTGCATCACCGAGGTAGTGATAGAGATACCGCGCTCCTGCTCCATACTCATCCAATCAGAGGTCGCATGGCGATCAGTTTTGCGGCCTTTTACTTCCCCAACCACCTGAATCGCCTGCCCCCATAGCAGTAGCTTTTCGGTCATGGTGGTCTTACCCGCATCGGGATGCGAGATAATGGCAAAGGTGCGGCGTTTGGCGACTTCTTTGCTTAATTTCTTTGGATCTACGCTCATAATTTCGGCTTCAACGGTTGTGTGATTTAGAAATCACGCTAAACAAATAAGATAAATAATGGGCGTATTGTAGCGGATTTAGCGTTTGGTTGCAGAATTAGCGCATAAAAAAACACTCTCTGCTAACTAAGTAGAGAGTGCGGATATTTTTAAATT
Organism: Psychrobacter sp.; assembly: GCF_036731945.1. Classification (GTDB taxonomy): domain Bacteria; phylum Pseudomonadota; class Gammaproteobacteria; order Pseudomonadales; family Moraxellaceae; genus Psychrobacter. The sequence goes on along the minus strand of NZ_DAINDI010000082.1, from coordinate 5,562 downwards.
TCAAAAACCTTTAGGCTTTAGGCGCTCTTAGCTTTAATAATAACGCTTGATTTTATCTTCTAAAAAGTCAGCGGCGACATCATTGACAATCGTGCAATCGACCACACCGCGAAAGCTGTTGGTATTTGGATTGCTACTGCCTTTGGCCACATAATCCGCTTCATAAATATCTTTACTATATTCAACCCCGTTATACTGATAAGCCGGTTGGTCTTTATATTCAAAAAACATTACTTGCGCCGCTCGTTGCTTGTTATTGATACCAACGCCAAACCTTGAGGTACTATAATCTCTATCATCATTAAAACGTGCTTCGGCTGCCGCAACCCATTTATCAAGCGACGAGTATCCTGTTTTGTCTTTTTCGTTAAAGGCTAAAAATGCGCGCTCGCTGCTGACAACGGGAATATAGCAAACGGAGCCTGCTGGAAAGGCTAAATTGGTTGGCAGTTTAGAATAGTGATTTAAGGCCGTCATAATGCCGCGACTGTCGCTTAACGTAACGCCTGCATTATAACTATCCGCTTTCACATCTGATAAATCTAAGGTTTTATAAGTGGTTTGATAATTGAACTTGTTATTGCTGTTTTTTTCATAAATAGGCCGTTTGACCGTGCGCCCACTGACTTCAATATTTTTGTGTTCCAATCGCCCTTCGAACTTATCGGCTAGTACCGTTTTGTCTAAAGCATTTAAACTTTGATTACTGTAGTTATTGACAAGATTTCTGGTTTTAATCTCATAATCACCGGTACGATAGGTTTCATCGATGCGCGCAATCGCAGTCGCATTGGCTTTACTGTCATAGCTATCGGCAAATCTCGTTAGCGTTATATTATTGCTACTGCCTACGCCAAAAAACACGTCCTCTTCTTCACAGCCGCTGAGCGCAAGTGCCAGTAAAGAGACGATACTTGGTAACAAAATCCATTTATTCAGCGAGGCATTCATTAAACAATGTCCTTATGGTTAGACGCTTTTTAGCTACTTTGGTTACTGTAATATGTTAGTAAAATGATTTTTGTGATTAGTTTACATTAATAGTATCCTTATTTATATATCAAAATCCTACTATTGTCGTTTTAGAGAACTCCGATTACACATTTTAGCAAGTTACCATTTCTAAACTTGCGCGATACGTTCAGCGTTGCTCACTGTGCTAATCTAAGAAGTTGCTATGTAAAATCGCTTTTTAAGTAAGATCACATGTAAGGATGGTCACATAGTAGATAAATCATTTAATTATAAAAACCAACAACAAAGGATATGTTATGAAAACATTGTATTCTACACAAGCTACCGTTACTGGCGGCCGTACTGGTAACGCGAGCCTAAAAGATAGTGATTTGACCATTAACATGGTCGCACCGGGTTCTGGTAAAGACGGTAACAATCCAGAGCAGTTATTTGCTATGGGTTATGCTGCTTGTTTTGATGGCGCACTGGCAGCGGTCAAAGGCGAAGAGAAAGCAAAATTTGACTCGACTACCGAAGTATCAGTAGATTTAATGAAAGGCGAAGGTTTGGACTTTAAATTGGCAGCAAAAATCCATGTAATCGGTGAAAATACAGAACTATCGGCCGACGAATTTCAAAAACTGGTCGAAAAAGCCAATAAAGTTTGCCCATATTCGAAAGCCACCCATGGCAATATCGATAGTGAAGTGACGTCAGAAGTAAAATAACTCTTAGAAAAAATATTAATTAGTCAGAAAAAACTGATAAAAGAACTCAGCTGGTCTGGGTTCTTTTTTTATTGGCTATCCTTTTTGGTCGTACACATCTTAACTTTTAAGCCATTCGGCACGCGACGCTTTTATCGTTATAATGGGTTATCTTTTTTCTCATTTTTGATTATACCTAATAAATAATAAGTGACTTTCTATGACCGACAACGATCACAACTCGCACTCGCCCATTAATCCCAATACGCTACCAAACTTTGCCACCATGCCCAATGTGGCAACGATGGATACCAGCCATGTGAACAAAGAGCAGCCGCCTTTTATCTTGGTCGACGGCTCTTATTATTTATTTCGCACCTATCATGCCTTGCCAAAGAACATGCAAAACTCTCAAGGGCTGGTCACCAACGCCATACGTGGGACGTTGAATGCGTTATTAAAACTGATGCGTCGCTACCACCCAACCCACATGGCGGTTTGTTTTGATACTAAGTCTCCGACTTTTCGTCATGCGATGTCGGAAGAATATAAAGCCAACCGACCAAAAATGGATGTGGAGCTTGCCGAGCAAATTCCTTATATTCATAGTTTGGTCGTGGCGCTAGGGATTCCACTATTGCGTATCGAAGGCGCGGAAGCCGACGATATTATTGGCACTCTAGCCCATCGCGCCGTTGCCGAAGGTCATCACGTCGTTATCTCGACCGGTGATAAAGACATGATGCAGCTGATTAATGACTGCGTGATACTAGAAGACAGCTTCACCGGTAAAGTCACTGATAGCGCAGGCGTGGTGGAAAAATTTGGCATTAATCCTAATCAAATGATTGACTTTTTAACGCTGATGGGCGACTCCTCTGATGGCATTAAAGGCGTACCCGGTATCGGTAAAAAAACCGCCAAAGACTTGCTTAACGAATACGGCAACATCGACAATATGCTCAAAAACGTCGCCAATATCAAAGGACGCGCTGGCAAGAATCTGGTCGAATATGCCGACGACATTCCCTTTAATGCACAATTAGCAACCATCGTCACCGATTTAGAAATCGGTCAAGATTGGCGAGATTTAAAAATCAATACCGACCCGTGCGCTCATATCGATGAGCTACGCGCGCTCTATAGCGAGCTTGAATTTAAAAATGAGCTGGCATCACTCGACCATCCCAATCATCCAGCCAATGCAAATGGGAATGGCGCACAAAGCGTTGCCGACAGTCAAGCAGATGCAGAATCGCAAGCACAAATCGCCAAATCACTACAATCAAGTATCATCGATAATATCAAAGACAGTAAAACTCATGATAAAGCGTGGCACACGGTTTTAGATGAACCTGCTTTTGATAGCTTGGTTACATTATTAGAATCTGCACCGCATTTTGTCCTTGATACCGAAACCACCAGTGTTTATTGGCGTCAGGCTGAATTGGTTGGCTTGTCTTTTGCGGTAAAAGCCCATGAAGCTTATTATGTACCGCTAACTCATAGTCTAGAAGGCGATGAGCTAACGGCCAAACAGCTTGACCGCGATATGGTGTTGACGCGCTTAAAACCCATCTTAGAAAACCCAAACATTGGTAAAATCGGTCAGCATTTAAAATATGATGCCCATATTCTTAGCTTTTATGATATCGATCTATTAGGCAGTATTCATGACAAACCCAATAACTGGGCGATGGATACCATGCTTGCCAGCTATGTAATTAACGCGGCCGCTACTCGCCACGGTATGGATGATTTGGCGCGCCATTATTTGCATACGCAGACCATCAGCTTCGAAGACGTT
>NZ_DAINDI010000082.1:0-2016 GCF_036731945.1 Psychrobacter sp. | reverse complement strand
AGATAAAAACAATGCCAAGCTGCTACACGAGTTAGAGATTCCAACTGCGGAAATACTCTGCCAAATGGAAGCAAATGGCATTTTAATCAAGCGCCCATTTTTAAATGAGCTATCCAAACGCTTTGACGAAGAAATCATTGCGCTAGAAAAACGCGCGTATGAAGTCGCTGGCGAAGAGTTTAATCTTGGCTCACCAAAGCAGCTTGGTGAGATGCTGTTTGAAAAGCTTGGCGTGCCGGGTGGTAAAAAAACCAAGTCAGGTCAGTACTCGACTGGCGAAGCGGTATTGTCAAAGATTGACCACCCGTTGGTTGAAATTGTCCTTGAGTATCGCGGTTTATCGAAGCTTAAAAGCACCTATACCGATGCACTTGATAATGTGGCAGATGCCAAGACTGACCGCGTGCATACCAGCTATCATCAAGCACTGACCAGCACCGGACGCTTATCCTCGACCGATCCTAACTTACAAAACATTCCTATTCGTACCGCGACCGGTCGTCTGATTCGCCAAGCGTTTATTGCCCCAGAAGGTCGCGTGATTTTAGCCGCAGATTACTCACAAATTGAGCTACGTCTGATGGCACATTTCTCAGGCGATACAAACTTAACCCGCGCCTTTAACGAAGGCTTAGATATCCACACGGCAACGGCTGCTGAAGTCTTAGGCAAAGCCGTTGAAGAGGTCAGCGCCACTGAGCGCCGTAACGCTAAAGCCATTAACTTTGGTTTGCTCTATGGTATGAGTGCCTTTGGTCTGGCTAAGCAGCTACAGATGAGCCGCGGCGAGGCGCAAGATTATATCGATATGTACTTTGAGCGTTATCCGAGTGTCAAAGACTATATGATTAATACTCGTGCCAGCGCTTATGAAAAAGGTTATGTTGAGACAATATTAGGCCGTAAGCTTTATACGCCTGATATCAATCATAGCAATCGTATGGTCAAGCAAGGCGCTGAACGGGCGGCGATTAACGCCCCACTGCAAGGCTCAGCGGCTGATTTAATCAAGCTTGCGATGATAGCGGTCGATAAAGTCTTGCCAAAAGAGCACGCAAAAATGCTGCTGCAAGTCCATGATGAGCTGGTGTTTGAAGTCGATAGCGATAAAGTCGATAGTATTCGTCAGCTGATTACCGACGCTATGCAGGATGTCCTGACCACAACGGCTGTTGCAAAAGGCTGGAATGTGGACTTTGCCGTACCGTTATTGGTTGAAACCGATATTGGTAGCAATTGGGACGAAGCGCATTAATGACTGAAATAAAATAAAAGCCTAAACGATAGCGTTTATCATTGCTCATAGCCGTAAGCTTTTCTTAGCAGTATAATAAGTCTACGTTAGATGGTTTTTTACCGCTTGGTTTTTACCTGTTAATGCTTTAAATATTGGTTTTTACGCGGTAATTTACGATATAAAGTGAGCCTTCGTGCTCACTTTTTTTTTAAAGCTAGGAGCGTTCCATTTTATATTCAGATAGCATCATCGAAATCCCTGGTAATATTATCCTGTTAGTCTGTATGCTACGTTGCACACAGTATGTGATACAAAGCCGTAGCAAACTAAGCAGCTACTTTTGGCTAGCCTCTGTGTTAGTGTTCTTTGAAGTGATTCGTCGTGAATTAAACTACTTACCAGAGCTCTTTATTCCTAGTGATTTCTCACTCCTCACCCATTCTTATGATTGGTGGGAAGATAACGTACTCGCCATTATTTTACTTGTCATTATTGGCTTGCTCGCCTATTCATGGCGTTACCTTTGGGCGGTATTAAAAGATATTAATATCAGCCTGTATATTGCAGTCGCTGTATTAGCGGTCTTACAATATATGGGCGAAAATGCCATTGTTATCCCCGAAAGTATCGGAGAAATGGTCGAAGAGGTTTCCGAGACGATTATTTATACGATTGCCTTGGTTTACTTGTGGCGGTTTAAACTTGGCGATTTTGAAAATTATTTTTTACATCAGCCAAATCATCACGAACCGTGCAATGCCAATTAATAGGTTAGGGCG
>NZ_DAINDI010000081.1:5013-11004 GCF_036731945.1 Psychrobacter sp. | reverse complement strand
GCCCATCGCTGCGCTCCCAAACTGCGCTGACGCCGCTCCTTGCACCACTTCTATTTGTTCGATATCCATATTCATGTATTGATTCAAGTTTACTGTCGAGCCAGTGCTGGCGGTAATCGGTAAGCCGTCGATGAGTACTAAGACCTGATCGCCAGTGAAGCCCTGCATGCTTACTTCATAACCTGTTTTACCATGGACTTCGCGCAAGTAAACATTGGGCAGCAGCGCCAGCGCTTCTTTTAAAGTATGGGCGTGGTTGTCATCGAGCTGTCGGCGGCTAAGTACTTGCATCGCAACTGGCGCATCGCTTAAGGCGCGCTCAGAACGCGTGGCGGTCACCACAATAGGGTCTAAGCGTGTATTCGGCATGGCGGCATAATTGGTCATATCGCCATGCGCCTCAGTATTCATATCAGCACTTATATCAGCATAGAGCGGCACTGCTTGAGCCGAAAAAGGTGCTACTGCTGACAAGGCTAAAGCAATGCTGGTCACCAAAGCACGCTGCTGCCACTGCGGTAAACGAGTAGATGAGCGGGTGTATAGTAAATGAGAGCGAAGCGAGGACATCGACATAAGTAAAACAACCTTCGTAAAAGAGAAAGCAATAAACAGAGAGGTTTGATGCTCTGTTTTATTAAAATTATTTATTAAAACAACAAAGTAGGCGGCTAGTAGCGATTTAATTCTTCAAGGTTTTGTTACTCAAACTACCAATGCGAGCAACAAAGCCCAGACATCATATTTCAAAAGATAATAATTATCAATATGCAAATGATAATTATTACTGTTTACAAACTAAAAAAATGTTGCCATAATCTTCTCCGTTCAATACCGCCTGACAAAAACGATAAGCGCAAATATGGAGCGCTGCCATTTTGCTTGATTTAGTCAGACAGATTTAGCAAGAAGCAGCACTACTGTTTTTCAGCCATTTATCTGCCTGCCGTATGTAGCTGAGCTAATTGGCTTTTTTATGACTTATATTAAGGAAACCATCATGAGTCAACCGTTATCCCTTAGCAAAAAAAATACTGCCTTGTGGCAGCAGTACCAAGCATTAAAAGAAAAAATACCGATGCTGTTTCCCACAGAAGGGGCGACTGCGCTAGGTGTCAGCGAGTTTGAGCTGATGCTCGCATCGCCTTATAGCCAGTATATTGGTGATCAGTGCAAAGCTGTTTTAAAGCAGTTTGAGACGTTTGGTGACATGGAAAGCATCGTCAGAAATGATTTGGCCGTTCATGAAAAAATGGCGCCTTATCACAATCTTAAGCTTGGCGAAAAAATGGGCTTGGCGCTCAATGTGGGTGGTCTAGATTTACGATTTTTTATGTGGCAATGGCAGCATATGCTGGCGGTCACCGATACCAGCCGCGCGGATAAACCGTCTTATAGTATTCAATTTTATAACGCCCAGGGTGCTGCTATCGACAAAGTGTATCTACGAAAATTAAGTGATGAAAATATCGCCAGCTGGCAGGCAATGATTGAGGCGCAGCTGCGGACGGTAAATACGGAGACGCTGACGTTAGAAGTACAAGCGCCGTTAAGTGACTGGTGCTATAAGGCGCTGAGCGAGGCGGAGCGTACTCAGCTACAGCAAGGCTGGCAGGCAATGACAGATGTGCATCAGTTCCATTCATTATTAAAAAATCTCGATATTGATCGCGCTAGCAGCTACCGTCAAGCGCCCGAGCAGATGACGCAGCAGCTTGATATTAGCGCGGTCGAAGCGGTGTTTACACATGCGCGCGATGCTAAATGTCCGATTATGATATTTGTTGGTAATAATGGTCTGGTGCAGATTCAGACTGGCACCGTGCAGACACTCAAACGTATGGGCGATTGGTTCAATATTTTAGACAAAGACCATAATGACTTTACGCTGCATTTAAAAGATAGAGCATTGGCGCAAGTGTGGTGCGTCAAGCGTCCGACCAAAGACGGTATCGTTACCTGTATTGAAGGGTTTGATGGTCACGGCGTCAGTATCTTTAGTGTGTTTGGTCAACGACTCGAAGGCACACCTGAGCTGGCAGAATGGCAGCAAATCGTTGCTACAGTTGTCAAAGAACATGCATACACAGAAGCGTTAACGCCAGCAGTCATGGCTGAAACAGAGAGTGCATAAACCAGTTATAAAAATCAACCAGTAAAACGATACCAAGATGACACTCACATATCGGCTAAAACATAGCGTTGTGTGAGCGGTTTTGGATAATTAATAAACGTTAACTGTCCTATCCATAGGGTCGTTTTTTAGGTAAGCAAATTAGGAATGCGTATGTCTTTTCAATTCTCAACGCTTTTATTAACCAAGCAGTTGCCAAAACAATTATTAACACAAAATTTAAGAACAACGATAGAAAAAAGTGCTTTAACGACCGCTCCATCTTTTAGTAAAGCCGCATTTCACATGGCCGCCATGATTGGCGCCGTTGCCGTGCCTTCGCTTTCTGCCCAAGCTTATGAGCGTATCGTCGCCATGAGTCCCGATGTTGCCGATTTGGTTGTGGCACTAGGAGCGACTGATAAGCTGGTGGGTAAAGATGCGACCAATAACAATCCTGCGCTAAAGAACGTGCCCGCTGTAGGCATGCATCTTAATATTACCGCTGAGTCGGTGTTGGCGGTCAAGCCTGACTTGGTGCTCGGCAGTTATATGGTACAACCGGCAAGTATTTATCAGCGTCTAAATGGACTAAAAGTCAAAGCCGTCAATGTCGCACCCAAAGAAGAAGTCAGCACCTTTGCAGGCAGTATCAAATCCATCGGCAGTTATGTCGATAAAAAAGCTGCCGGATCGCAGCTTGCACAGCGTTGGCAGGTAGGGATGAGTCCTAGAGCAAAAACCGGTAAGCGTTATCTGCTAAGTTATGATGGCCGTATCGTTGCAGGTAAAGGTACGGTAGGCGATGAGCTGATTCGCCGTGCAGGCGGGATAAATGCCGCCAACGTGTCGGGGTTAAAACCCATGTCACGTGAAGGCTGGCTGGCCGCTAAGCCCGATGTCATTATCATTGCCGATCATAATCAGGCAGTCGTTGGCGGCGTTAGTAAATTTAGTAAGCGTCCTGAGGTTGCGGCCAGTGCGGCTGGTAAAAATGGCGGCGTCCATTTTTGGCCAGCCGATGATTTTTTACGCTATGGATTAAAGTCACCTGAGGTCTTAAAAAAACTCAATGCACTTGCAAAATAGCCTAAGCAATATTTCGCAGAATTAAGCAAATCTCTCACTGAATTCTTATCCACATAAAACGATACTTTCCATGGCAAATACACTGACTGCACCAATTCCCGCTTTATCAAGCAAGTACAAACACAGCCTTTATTATCTGGCTGCTGCTGCCGTAACACTGCTACTGATTTGGCTGGCGCTTGGTATTGGCTTTGGTGACTGGTCAAGCCCCAATCATCTTGACGATACTATCTGGCAGCTACGCTATCCGCGCGTGGTGACGGCATTGTTGGTTGGTATGGCGTTGTCTGTCAGCGGGGCGGCGCTGCAAGCGTTGTTTGAAAACCCGTTAGCAGATCCCAGCCTAATTGGTACGTCAGGTGGCGCAGCACTTGGGGTAGTGCTGGTATTGGCTTTGGGATTTGGTGGCGTTGGCATACCGCTTGCTGCTTTTAGCGGAAGTGTGCTGGTATGTTTGTTTATTCTCGCTTGTCATCGGTTTTTAGGTGGCGGGCAGATGGGTCTACTGATATTGGGATTTGTCATCAGTGCTTTTTGTGCCGCAGTGGTCAGTCTGATTTTATTTATGTCTGATGATATGGTGCTGCGCTCCGCGACCAATTGGCTGTCGGGCAGTATGGCAGAGGCGGGATTTGTACCACTGCGCTATGCGATCGTTTCTATGATCTTGGGGTTGGCTATTTTATTACCCTTAGGTCGGCAGTTAGATGGGTTAATGTTAGGGGAGGCCGCGGCAAAATCCTTGGGTATCAAGGTGGGTCTGGTTCGTTGCTTAGTCGTGATTGCATCGGCATTATTGACAGGTGCAGCGGTCTCCTTAGCGGGCGTCATCGGCTTTATTGGCATGATGGTGCCAAACCTACTGGCTATTTTGTTTGGTGGTGGGCGTATGCGGCTGATGATTTGGTCGGGTTGGCTTGGGGCGATACTATTACTGCTCATTGATGGCACAGCGCGGCATGTTGCTTATCCGGTGGATGTACCTGTTGGCATTGTTTTAGCGCTGCTTGGTGGCCCTTTCTTTATTTGGCTGTTTGTGCGCAGTAGCCGCCGTTAATTGATAGGAATAACTATGCTTGATTTATTTTTTCAAAGTGGACGCGGCGCTGCGGCAGCAAAAAACGTGCGGTCAGTGCATTCAATGCAAGAAGGGCGACCGAAACAAAAAAGTAATATAAATAACGATAAGGTAAGCGAACTATTGTCGATGCAGAATATTCATATTTCGCATGGTCATAAAACATTGTTAAAGATAGACACACTCACCGTGCCAAGTCAAAAGCTGGTCGCCTTTATCGGACCCAATGGCGCAGGTAAAAGTACATTGTTGCATACGGTGTTGGGTCAACAGACGGGAGTGGCACTGAAGACCAATGGTCATATTACGATTGGCGATCAGTCTATTAATACAGTCATACAGGACGGTCATATCGCTTGGGTTGGGCAACATGAGCGTTTTGAGCTGCCGCTTACGGTGCTCGATTATGCGCTATTGGGGGTGTCACCCAATCTTGCTTGGTATCAGCGGCCAAATCGTCACCATGTCGGGCGCGCACAAACCTTGCTGCAAGATTTTGAGCTATCAAATCTGACTAGTGCACGCGTGCAAACCTTATCAGGTGGTGAAAAGCAGCGCTTGGCTATCGTACGGGCGCTGATGCAAGACACCAAAATCATGATGTTTGATGAGCCGACCAACCATCTCGACATCCGCCATCAGCGTTTTTTATTGCATTATTTGCACAATCTGGTACATCAGCAGCGCAAAAGTATCCTCGTGGTTTTACATGATTTAACCCATGCCCATCGCTATACCGATGAGGTGGTGCTACTAAACGGCGGGCAAGTTATTGCCCAAGGTACGCCTACTGAAGTTATGACGCGCCAGCGACTCAGCGCTGCTTATGATGTCGATATAAAAGCGCATCAGACTGAAGATGGCTTGGTATTTGTGTAAACTTTTCAACGAACTATTTGCTTGGGTTTTTATAAGAATTTAAGCATTTATTTCATATAACCATGTCATATTGGCAAAACCTGTTATTATTCAATTCAGATAGAATAGTCTGTTATAAATGGTTCGGTTATGGCAGTCTGTTTTGAGTGGTCTGTTAATAGATTTGAAGGGCAAAATAACTGGTTCTCTTGAGGTATACCCATATTAAAAATTAATAAAAAAGTGAAACCTAATATGAACGATAACTATAAAGTATATTTAGGAAGTGAGGCAGGACGAGATTATCAAGAAAGTGTTGATCATGTCATGGGTAGGGCCAATTATCTGCTTTCTAATCATCAGCATTACATTGACGACATAAAGCAGCTATTAGAGATTATTCATACGTCAGATGGAAACCCATTATATTGTATGAAAAGCTTAGGCACTTACTACGAAGCAAAGGCCTCCTCTGACTTATTATTACACGCTGATATTAATGCTTTTAAACAAGATGCTTATGTGGCAGCCAAACTACAAATAATGGGTAAGGAAGAAATTTATTGGGCATACAATGGTTATAATACCGATAACTTCTTTGCTGCTATCATGTCTGATAGTCCTGAGTTAATCAGATTTTTAATTGAGCACCGAGATGAGGTTGTTGAGGTTAATGAGCTATATGATCGCAAAGATACCCGTTCCTATTTTAATAAGAACACCTTACTTGCACTAGCAGGAGAATGGAAACCTCTAAAAGAGCGAAGTCTAATATTTTTAAAAGATGAGAAAAAAGATAAATTAGATATTAAACGCATACCTGACCATGAGTTTTATATAGCCCTATGCGATA
>NZ_DAINDI010000081.1:0-4860 GCF_036731945.1 Psychrobacter sp. | reverse complement strand
CAGCAATACATGGCTATGATTTAGATATAAACAGTCCAATTACACCCAAAGAACTCATAGAATTTAAGCCTTTACCAAGCTACTCTGAACCTTATAATTTTATGACAGAGTTTGATTATAAACAACCGCAAAAAGATTGGATTAATATGTGGCAGGAACGTATGAGGGTAGCTAGTGAGAAAAAGAAGAAAAAAGGACTTTTTTCTTGGCTAAATAAATAGTTTGCTCATTACCTTTCTCTACTCTTAATGAACTCAGACATAGAGGTTATTGAAAAATCTAGTATATGTACACTATGAAGTACACTGCGACTATTTCAGTGAGAAAAACCGTTGATACCATTAGCTTACAGCCGAAGGTTCAAGTCCTCACTAGGGTACCGTATCTTTAGGATACTATGGATATCTTTATTGACAATAATTATCACTAACATTACTATTCAATATTCTAAATAAACATACGTTCATTTATTAGGATTTTTGATGCGGAAATTTGTCCTAGATTACCCAAAAGGAAGTTACCGAAAGCTTTTTATTGTGGCTTTAATCCTAAGTTTTGGTTTTTTCATAGCCTCTTTTGTAGATAGAGATATACCGAACATCTTATTATGGCTAGGAGTATTTTTAGCAGCTTTGAAGCAAGTTGTCATACCTATAAATCTAGATCAAAAAATATCTTTATCGAAAAAAACATACTCTATAAGTGATGATGATTTTATAAGTCATTACAATAGTAGCTCCACTATGCAAGATAATAACAAAGGTAAAACTTGGCATAAATTGATAATACTGGGTGATGATATATCGTCCCTTTTGCTTATTGCTGTCATACTCTATAGCATATTTTCTTAACTGGATTATGGTTAGTAAGCCATAACAAATCCCAATTCCGGTAACCTAGCCCAACAATGAGTGGAGCTCATGTCAGAAACTTAATACTCATAGCTCACAAATTGTTGTTAGTACAACCTTCAATTTTTGAGTTTAAATAGCATATTATGCTAGGTTTTTTGCATCTTTCTGTTTCTCAATTTTATGCTGGTCTTCCGTGCTATCGACTTTCCAATAGCTGGATATGTATAAATGCGTTTTTGGTATTGAAAAGTATGTTTTAAAGTAATGGCGCAGGGCGCGCATACTATGAAATTCACATGCTGCCCACACCGCAGGCTGGCCTGCTAGCCACGTAAGCGTTTTAACCCTTTCAAGTAATGGGCTGCTTTCGGTATTTGGATGTGAGTTGATCACCCAGTGAATGTCAACGTTGTCTGGTTTTTTGAGTAGTTGCTTATCCGCTTCACTGGTGATCTCAAGGACTGCATAGCCGCAGGCATCAGCAGGTAGCTGGGCAAGATTGACGCTAATGGCTGGTAGCGCTGTCATATCACCAACCAATAAAAACCAATCTGCATCATGGTTAATCAGCTTCTTTGGTCCTGGGCCGCCGACCAATATTTGCTCACCCACTTGGGCGTTACGTGCCCACATTGAAGCAGGCCCTTCAGCGTCATGCAAAGCAAAATCGACATCTATTTCATCCTCACGTTGTCCACTAATGGTATAAGTGCGCATTAGTGGCCGAGCCCCATGGTCTTGAGGAAATATGAGTTTGATATAAGCGCTTTCTTGATCTTTTGGAAAGTCAAGCAAGCCTGTGCCGCCAAGCGTGACGCGGTACATCTGTGGTGTGATGTATTTGGTACGAACAACATTCAATGTTCTTGGAGCAGGTTTTGCCATTTTAATGCCTTTCTTAATTTAAGTGTTTCATTTTTTAAGTTATCAGTTTAGATAACGCCAGTATAGAAAATCGACATTCTCTAGTAATGATAAGCTCTATATTGTTTAAAAGTTGGCCTTTAGACTGACGGACATCTGGCGCTCGGGCCCCATCCAGCAGTTATTACTATCGTAGCAAGTCCCGACATAGGTTTTATCAAACAGGTTATTGATACTAGCGCCAACAGTGAGCATTGGATTGATTTGATAGCTGCCACCAATATCTACCAATGTCACACTTGGCAGATCGTCTGAATTTTGCTTATCAAGTTGCATGCCGTCTTCATAGCGAACGCCTGCATTGAGAGTAAGCTTATCTGTGGCGTAGTAGTCTGCCCACAATGTCGCTTTGTGTTTAGCGGTTTGTGCTGGCGTATTGCCGACCACGTCAGGGTTGAATTCATCTTCGGTAATCTCAGCATCGGTATAGCTGTAGCTTGCAGCAATATCTACCCAATCACTTAGCATGTGGCTGCCTGAAACCTCGAAGCCTTTAGAGGTAATTTCACCCGTTTGAGTTTGACTTCTATAAACTGATTTCATCAGCCACCACGACGTTCTTTTGCGTAATATCAAACACCGCCAACGTTCCTTGGGTGGCACGATCTGGGGACAGATATTTGATACCAACTTCTAACTGGTCAGCGGTGGTGGGCTCAAATGCCTTGTTAGTAACGAAGTTGCTACCGACAACAGGCTGAAACGACTGTGAATAGCTGGCATAAGGAGAGAAGCCATTATCAAAGTCATAAATGGCAGCAAGGCGACCACTGGTTTTTGATGCGCTGTTATCAATCGTTTTGTTACTATAAACAGCACCTTTAGAGGCTTCGGTTTGCTCGGTGGTACTGTCAAAATTGTCGTGACGTAATCCTGCCACCACTGTCAAATCTTGCCACTGCATCTCATCTTGTACATAAAATCCCAGCTGGCTTTGTTCGATGTCTTGTTTCTGTCGATAAATATCTAATGGTAAAGTGTCAGTATTGATTTGTGAGAAATCGGGTTTGGAGAAATCAAGGTTGGGGGTGCCATCTGCGCCAGCATCGTAATAAGTGGCGCTACTGTCCGTTTCTTGATATTCCACACCGAATAATAAATTGTGCGAGGTATTGGCAGTATCCAACTGATAAGCCAGCTGATTGTCTGTGGTCCAGTTGTTCATCTTTTCATCAGTGGTATAGGCCACACGATTTAAAATCTTGTCGCTACCCGTGATAAACCCTTCTTGATTGTACATATTGCGCTGCTGCGCTTCGGCATCGGTATAGCGTAGGATATGCTTAAAGGTTAATTTGTCATTGATAGCCCAGTTGACAGTCACACTTGGCATCAGAACTTCTTTGCTAAAATGATTCCATTCGTCTCCTGCGTAGGCATCACTATCTAGCTTGCCATAGCTAGCATTGTAAACTGTCCCAACAGCCGGCAGCGGGGTAGAAGGCACCATCTCTGGGTCGTCTTGATAAAAAAGATTGGCAAGTACGGAGATATCTTCTGTCGGTAGCCATTCAAGTGACGGATTAATTAAAGTGCGTTCTTCTTCTGTGGTCTGCATCTGACCCTCTTTTTTACGTTTTAATGCCACCAAGCGATAATTGAGCGTATCTGAAATAGGGCCGGTCGTATCGACTGCCACTTCTTTGAGGTTTTGATTGCCAAAGCGCAACTGTACTTCAGACTCTTGGGTATTTTTTGGCGTTTTGGCGACCTGATTGACCATGCCACCTGGAGCAGCATAGCCGTAAAGTGAGGATGCTGGGCCTTTTAATATTTCTACCGCTTCAGTCGCATAAATGTCTACTTGCGGCATCAGGTTCCAAGCGCCGTCATAGGGGAGGCGCAATCCATCATAAAAATTGGAGTAAGTCTTAAAACCGCGAATGTTGTATTCATCAAAAATAGATACAGTACCGCGGCTCTCAGTACTCACGCCGGGCTCATAACGTAACGCTGCATTGACACTGTCTGCTTAGCGTTTTTGTAATAGTTCTTGATTGATTCTGCTATAGCTCATTGGAGCATCGTTAGGGTCTAATGCAGTTTTGGTGCCTGTACTGCGGTAGCTGTCAGCGTAGACCGTAATAGTATCTAAGGTCGTCGCTGGGTTCGAACTAACCGTAGCAATATTCTCATTTTTATTTTGGTCGTCTTCAATACTATTTGCCGTTTCTTCAGCGTATGCAGCATGGCTAATACTCATTAATAAGCCAATCCTGACTGCCATTTTTAATTGTTTTTTTCGGGCAGATTCGGAACGTAAAAGAGACGGCATCGTACTTCCTTTCAGATAGAAGTAGTTGAGGGTTTTGAGTTAAAAGATATGAATGTTCAATACGGAAATAATTATAACACTAATGATTATTGTTATCATTAAAAAAGGTGATTTTTTGCTTTAAATTTCGTATTTCAAATATTAGCCTTAGTAGTACCTCTAAATACTAATGATGGCTGCATTGAGAAAAGGTGCGAGTGATTGTTTAAAAACCTGGCAATTATTCCCTTTCATCAAGTGACGGAGCACCTTTAAAGCGTAATAATCGCAAAGCATTAAGCGTGACCAGCACCGTTGCGCCAGTGTCAGCCAACACAGCAATCCATAAACCAGTGATACCCAACACAGTAGTGATTAGAAACACGGCTTTTAGGCCCAGCGCAAAAATCACGTTTTGATGAATGTTAGAGAGCGTTGCGCGCGACAGGGCAATCAAATGAGCGACGTCGGTCACGCGACTTTTCAACAAGGCGACGTCAGCCGTTTCAATAGCGACATCCGTACCACCGCCCATTGCAATACCGACATCTGCCGTTGCTAGCGCTGGCGCGTCATTGATACCATCGCCTATCATCGCTATTTTATAATTATCCTTCATCTCGTTTAGCAGACGCAGTTTATCTTCGGGCAATAGCTCGGCTTGCCATTCGACATCTAAATGATTGGCAAGCGCCTGCGCGGTTAGACGGTTGTCGCCTGTCAGCATAACAGAGCGCACGCCCATCGCTTTAAGTTGTGCCACACCTTGTTGCGCATCTTCTCGCAACTCATCTCGTAACGCTACCAAGCCTAGCACTTCACGGCTTT